>NZ_CP121354.1:6255000-6555000 GCF_029674545.1 Mesorhizobium sp. WSM4904
CTCGCCGAAGAGCCAGCCGGCCGAGCGCCTGCGGCGCAGCGCGTCGTAGACGATGTTGCCGATCGCCGCCCGGTCGCCGCCGCCGGCAAAGCGATGCGACAGGCCCCAGTCGCGCAGAGCGTCGGCCACCGGCCGGTGGCGCCTGCCGATGTCTTCCAGCACTTCGATGGCCGCCGCCAGCCTTCCGCCCAGTCTCATTCCTGCTTCCGTCTACCGTTGCTTTCAGCCCTGCTCTTAGAGCCTTTCCTGCTCCGATTGAAACAGTTCTGTTGCGGCGAGGCCAAAACGACCTGTCCAACGCCATGCTGCCTGCAACAGACGGAATGCTTTTTCGCAGCAGTCGGCCGCCGACGGAAAACAAGAACAAATCGATGGGAACATGAAACTTTTCTAATGTTTTGACTGGCGGATACAAGCAAGCCTGCTGGATTAACCACTCAGCTTTCCAAGTTTTGCCGGCAGGAATACTCTTTCGCCTGTGATTCGCGGCGCGGGAAACGCGCTTTGACGGATCCTCACGAGGAGAGGGCAATGAAGACTTATCTGGCAGAAGTTCTAGGCACGTTTTTGTTGGTGTTCATCGGTACGGCCTCCGTGGTCACGGGCGGTTTCGGCGGCGCGCTGCCGCTCGGCCAGGAAGGCATCGGCCTGGCGTTCGGCATCGGCCTGATCGCGGCGGCCTATGCGATCGGCCCGATCTCGGGCGCGCATCTCAATCCGGCGGTGACGCTCGGCGTGTTCCTCGCGGGACGGATGCCAGCCAAGGATGTCGTCCCTTACTGGATCGCGCAGGTCATCGGCGCCATCATCGCTTCGCTGGCGCTGTGGATCATCGTCACCGGCCAGGCGGGCGGCCACACCGGCGGTTTCGGCGCCAATGGCTGGGACGAGGCGAAATGGGGCATGAGCTCGGCCTTCCTGTGGGAGCTGATCGGCACCTTCACCTTCGTCACCGTCATTCTCGGCGTCACCAACGCCAAGCATACGACGGCCTTTGCGGGTCTGGTCATCGGCCTGACGCTGGCAGGGATTCACTTCGCCATGATCCCGGTGACGGGCACCTCGGTCAACCCGGCGCGCTCGATCGGCCCGGCGCTGTTCTCGGGCGGCGCGGCGCTCAGCCAGCTCTGGCTGTTCATCGTCGCACCGTTGATCGGCGGCGCCATTGCCGGCGTCGTCGCCAAGGCGGGAATCTTCGAAAAAGACTGATATCTCGGTTTCTTGAAGCAATTCCGGACGGAAACCGCCGTACACTTTTCTGGGAATTGCTTCGGCTCAATGCAAAAGGCGCGGGCCTGAACCCGCGCCTTTTTCTTTGGGAGGATGAGCCCTAAAGCGCATCGCGATCTTTCAGATTCGCTCTGTGCGCTTTAGGTTTTGGTTTTATGCATGTCTTTGTCCCGAAACCGGTTCCCACTTTCGGGAGACATGCTTTACTTCGCGGCGATCTCGAAACGGTCGAGGTTCATCACCTTCGTCCAGGCCTTGACGAAGTCCTTGACGAACTTCTGCTTGGCGTCGGCCGAGCCGTAGACCTCGGCCAGCGCACGCAATTGCGAGTGCGAGCCGAAGATCAGATCGGCGCGCGTGCCGGTCCATTTGACCTGCTTGGTCTTGCGGTCGCGCGCCTCATAGACCTCCTCCGCGCCGGGCTCGGTGCCCGCAGCCGGATCCCAGACCGTCGCCATCGAAAGCAGATTGACGAAGAAGTCGTTGGTCAGCGTCCCGGGCTTGTCGGTGAACACGCCATGCTTGGAGCCGCCGGCGTTGGCGCCGAGCACACGCAGGCCGCCGACCAGCACCGTCATTTCCGGCGCCGTCAGCGTCAGCAGCTGCGCGCGGTCGACCAGCATCGCCTCGACGGACATCGGCAGCTTGCCGCGGACGTAGCTGCGGAAGCCGTCGGCCCTCGGCTCGAGCGCCGCGAAGGACTCGACATCCGTCTGCTCCTGCGAGGCATCCATCCGGCCCGGCGTGAATGGCACCTTCACTTCATTGCCGCCATCCTTGGCGGCCTTCTCGACCGCGGCGACGCCGCCGAGCACGATGAGATCGGCAAGCGAGACCTTCTTGTCGCCCGTCTGCGCCGCGTTGAACTCCTCCTGGATGGCTTCGAGCTTCGCCAGCACCTTCGACAGTTGAGCCGGCTGATTGACGTCCCAGTCCTTCTGGGGCGCAAGGCGGATGCGGCCGCCATTGGCGCCGCCGCGCTTGTCCGAGCCGCGGAAGGTCGAGGCGGAAGCCCAGGCGGTCGAGACCAGCTCGGAGACCGAGAGGCCGGAGGCCAGGATCTTCGCCTTCAGCGCGGCGATGTCCGCTTCGCTCACCAGCTCGTGGTCGATCGCCGGGATCGGATCCTGCCAGATCAGCTCTTCCTTCGGCACGAGCGGGCCGAGATAGCGAACCACCGGCCCCATGTCGCGATGGGTGAGCTTGAACCAGGCGCGGGCGAAGGCGTCGGCAAACTGGTCGGGATGCTGGTGGAAGCGGCGCGCAATCTTCTCATAGGCTGGGTCGAAGCGCAGCGAGAGGTCGGTGGTGAGCATGGCCGGCGCATGGTGCTTGGATGCATTGTGCGCGTCCGGCACCGTGCCGGCGCCGGCGCCGCCTTTCGGCGTCCACTGATTGGCGCCGGCCGGGCTCTTCGTCAGCTCCCATTCGTAGTTGAACAGGTTGTCGAAGAAATTGTTGCTCCATTTGGTCGGCGTCGTGGTCCAGGTGACCTCGAGGCCCGAAGTGATGGCGTCGCCGGCAATGCCGCTGGCATATTTGCTCGACCAGCCGAGGCCCTGCGCCTCGATGCCGGCGCCTTCCGGCTCCACGCCCACAAGTGCTGCATCACCAGCGCCGTGCGTCTTGCCGAACGTGTGGCCGCCGGCGATCAGCGCCACGGTCTCCTCGTCATTCATCGCCATGCGGCGGAAGGTCTCGCGAATGTCGCGCGCAGCCGCGAGCGGGTCCGGCTTGCCGTTCGGGCCTTCCGGGTTGACGTAAATCAGGCCCATCTGCACCGCGCCGAGATGGCCTTGCAGCTCGCGGTCGCCGGAATAGCGCTGGTCGTCCAGCCACTTGGTTTCGGAACCCCAGTCGACGTCCTGCTCCGGCTCCCAGACATCGGCGCGGCCGCCGGCGAAACCGAAGGTCTTGAAGCCCATCGATTCCAACGCGACGTTGCCGGCGAGGATCATCAGGTCGGCCCAGGAGATCTTGCGGCCGTATTTTTGCTTGACCGGCCAGAGCAGCCGGCGGGCCTTGTCGAGATTGGCATTGTCCGGCCAGCTGTTGAGCGGCGCGAACCGCTGCTGACCGGCGCCGGCGCCGCCGCGGCCGTCGCCGATGCGATAGGTGCCGGCGCTGTGCCAAGCCATGCGAATGAACAGCGGTCCGTAGTGACCGAAGTCGGCCGGCCACCAGTCCTGCGAATCGGTCATGACATGGGTGAGGTCCTTGATCACCGCGTCGAGATCGAGACTCGCAAATTCCTTGGCATAGTCGAAATCCTCGCCCATCGGGTCCGAGAGGTTCGACTGCTGATGAAGAACGGCAAGGTCGAGCTGGTTCGGCCACCAATCGCGATTGGTCCTGCCGGCGGATCCATGCGCCACAGGGCATTTGCCAGCGCTGTTGTCGTCGGTTTTCGCGTCCATCTTACTCTCCGAGGTTGAATTTTTGCCGAGATTGATACTGCGCGGATTTCTGGGCCAGCCAGCGGCCGCGCCAATCTGGAATGATTCCAGACTAGGTCGGCTTGGCGATAAAGACAAATTGCCTTTGCTATTTTTTCCGATAGGATTTTCTTATGATTGGTCTCACCGTCCGACAGATGCTCTATTTCGACGCGCTGGCGCAAACGCTGCATTTCGGCCACGCCGCGAAGCTCGCCGGCGTCAGCCAGCCGGCGCTCTCCGCCCAGATTTCGGAAATGGAGCAACGGCTGAACTGCCTCCTGTTCGAGCGCGGCGGCAGGACGGTGCGGATGACCGACGAAGCGATTGCCCTGCAGCCGCGCATCGAGCGCATACTCGCCGACATACGTGACGTCGAGACGACTGCCAGGCGTGGCCGTCCCGCCATGGAAGGCCGCTTCCGGCTGGGCATCATCCCGACGGTTGCGCCCTATCTCCTGCCGCGGGTGCTGCCGGAATTGAAGAGGCACTTCCCCGCCCTGCAGCTCGAGCTACGCGAGGCGGTGACCGCATCGCTGGTCGAGGACAACGTCTCGGGTCGGCTCGACGCGTTCATCGCCGCGCTGCCGCTCGACTATCCCGGGCTCGCCACCGAGGAGCTTTTCCCCGACCGCTTCTTCCTCGCCGTGCCGGCGGGCGACCCCGCCTTCGCCTCGCCGCCGGTGCCGCCGGAAAGCCCGGCGCTGGAGCGACTGATGCTCTTGGAAGAAGGCCACTGCCTGCGCGAGCAGGCTTTGGCCGTCTGCGGCAACGTGCGGCCGGTGGCGATGGCAAGCTATGGCGCCACCAGTCTCACTACACTCCTGCAGATGGTGGCGCACGGGCTGGGGGTGACGCTGGTGCCGGAAATGGCCGCAAGTGCCGCCGGCGTCATGCCGGACTTGAGGATCGTGCCGTTCCAGGAACCGATGCCGCAGCGCATGATCTGCCTCGCATGGCGGAAGAACAAGGTGCGCCAGGACGAATGCCTGGAGCTGGCGAAGATCATACGGGGCTTGGATGCAGCGGTGCTGGCGAGCTAACGCCGGCGTCGCCAGCTTGTCCTCATCCCGGATCCGATCGGCAAGCTTCACGGCACAAATATCAGAAACACGTAGGTAAAAAACACCACGATATGAACCATTCCCGTCAGGAACGTCGTTCTTTCGGTGCTGAAGCTTACGTTGCATATGAGGAGCGCCAAGACCAAAAGGACCGCGTCAGCCGACGGAAGCCCCAAGGTCAAGCCTCTGCCCGTCAGCAGGCTGGCGGCCGCGACCGCCGGTATCGTCAGACCGATCGTGGCGCAAGCCGAACCCATCGCGACGTTCAAGCCGCGCTGCAGCTCATTGTTGAGCGAGGCGCGAACCGCCGAAATGGCCTCCGGCATCAAAACCAGCCCCGCGATCAACGCTCCCACGATACTGTCGGCCTGGGTCACCTGGTAGGCAACGAGCGTGTCCTCGACACCCGCGGCGACCTGCTCGGCGAGCATGACGATTCCGACCAGCCCGCTCAACAGCAGCAGGAGGCCGACGGAAACGCTTTCGTGAGGGGCGGTTCGCGTCGAAACCTCGTGCGCCTGTTCCTGGACGAAGTCTTCCCGGTGCCGGACGGTCTGGGCGAACACGAAACTTGCATAGAGCAGCACCGAAAGGACGCTTACAAAACCAAGCTGAGCTGCCGAAAACGTGCCGGGATCCGTCGTTTGAGTGTAGGTCGGCAGCACAAGCGTCATGACGGTCAGGGCAACCAGAACCGCCAGATACGCGCTGGTCCCCTGGCGAACGATTGCCTGCTTGCGATGACGCCAGCCGCCAAGCGTGAGGCACGTGCCGACAACGCCGGTGGAGGCGATCATCACCGTCGAGAAAACGGACTCGCGTGCCAGTGTCGGGTTGTTCGCTCCATGCAGCATCATGGACACGATGATCGACACTTCGATCGCCGTCACGGCAAAGGTCAGCACCAATGTTCCGTACGGCTCCCCCACGCGCCGGGCCACTGCCTCGGCGTGGTCGAGCACCACGAAAATGGTGGTGAACATGATCGCGCTCGAAAGCGCCCCAACGAGAATCCTGACGCTCAGCGAACCTTCGTCCACCGAAAAACCGCTGGCTCTGACCGCGACAGCCATCACCAGGGCGATCAATGGCATCGCGTAGGAAGTCGCCGACCGTGCGGAACCAGTCATTCAAGCCCCCCAAACGCCGTGCGTTTCCGCGAACTTAGCGGAAAAGCACGTCGGGAGCACCTCTCACGGGCATCTTTGCCTGCCAAGCGCAGCATTCAAAACACGATCGAGGACTGGGCACCATTTTCGGCATCGAATGTCACAATGGCCGTGCGAACCGCCCCACAGAATCTTTCCAGAAGTTCCGGCTCGCTCCCCAGTCGACGGCGCAACGACAAGGGCACTTCCAGCTGTGCTCCTTTCCCCGTCAATCCTCGGTTGACGATGTTCGAATCCTGGATACCTGGAAAGGGATGGTTGTCCTTTTTCGTCTGGAAATCGGCCTCCTGTAGACGCCAGGCTATCACCGAAACCAACGCAGCGTCTTTGCCTCCCAAGTAGACTGTCGAGGGGTCGTCCCGATCCTGACGACCGTGGATAGCGACGACAGTGGACTTCGTCCGCAACAGTTCCAGCGCGGACTCCTCGTCAAAGTTCCTGGACGTTATGTGCAGCTCTCGGTTGCTCTCCGGCATGAGCCCTTCAAAGCAATACATATCGAGATCGCGCCCTGCTATCGCCTCGGTGATCAAGGAGGTGCGGGGCTCGATCTTGCCGCCATGCGGGGCCATGACGATCGCACTGCCGGTTCGGCCTCCGCGCCGGACGACTATGCGATAATCTATGTTTTCGATTTTGGCGGCTTTCAGCGCCGCGAAATTGGAAACTCGTTGTCCATAGATGCCGTTTCACGCCGTCTTCTGCGCCACCAACCCCAGTTCCTCGACCATCGCCTCGCGCATCAGGAATTTTTGCGGCTTGCCGGTCACCGTCATCGGCAGTTCGGTGCGGAAGCGGATGTAGCGCGGCACCTTGTAGTGCGCGATCTGGCCGGCGCAGAAGGCCTTGATTTCCTGCTCGGTAGCGATCTGACCGGGCTTCAGCACGATCCAGGCGCAGAGTTCCTCGCCATACTTGTCGTCGGGGATGCCGAAGACCTGCACTTCCTTGATCTTGGGATGACGATAGAGGAATTCCTCGACCTCGCGCGGATAGACGTTCTCGCCGCCGCGGATGACCATGTCCTTCACCCGGCCGACGATGTTGCAATAGCCTTCCGCGTCTATTGTTGCGAGGTCGCCGGTGTGCATCCAGCCGTCGGCGTCGACCGCTTCGCGTGTCTTCTCGGCGTCGTCCCAATAGCCCTTCATCACAGAATAGCCGCGCGTGCAGAGCTCGCCAGGCGCGCCGGCCGCGACGGTCGCGCCGTCGGCGCCGACCGCCTTGACCTCGACATGCGGATGGATGCGGCCGACGGTGGAGACGCGCTTGTCCAACGGGTCGTCGACGCTGCTCTGGAAGGAGACCGGGCTGGTCTCGGTCATGCCATAGGCGATGGTCACTTGGCTCATATGCATCAGCGACACGACCTTCTTCATCACCTCGATCGGGCATGGCGAGCCGGCCATGATGCCGGTGCGCAGGCTGGAGAGGTCGAAGGTCGGGAAATCGGCGTGATCGAGCATGGCGACGAACATGGTCGGCACGCCATAGACGCCTGTGCAGCGCTCCTGCGCGATCGCCTTGAGCGTCGCGCCGGCGTCAAAACCTTCGCCTGGGAAGACCATGGTCGCGCCCTTGGTGACGCAGCCCATCGTGCCCATCGACATGCCGAAGCAATGATAGAGCGGCACCGGGATGCACAGCCGGTCGTCGACGGTGAGCCTGATGGCCGAAGTGACGAAATTGCCGTTGTTGACGATATTCAAGTGGGTGAGCGTCGCGCCCTTCGGCGCGCCCGTCGTACCTGACGTGAACTGGATGTTGATGGCGTCGCCGGGCTTCAGGCTTTCGGAAATGCGATCGAGGCTGTCATGCTCGTCGCGGCCGGCCATGGCGAGCACATCGCCGAAATTGAACATGCCGGGCGAATTGTCGTCGCCCATGCGAATGACGATCTTCAGCGACGGCAGCTTTCTTGCCTTGAGCTTGCCCGGCTCGGCAGTGGCGATCTCCGGCGCCAGCGTCTCGATCATGCCGAGATAGTCGGAGGTCTTGAAGCTGACGGCGGTGACCAGCGCCTTACAAGCGACCTTGTTGAGGGCATATTCCAGCTCGGTCAGCCGGTAGGCCGGATTGATATTGACCAGGATCAGGCCGATGCGCGCGGTGGCGAACTGCGTTACCAGCCATTCCCAGCGGTTGGGCGACCAGATGCCGACGCGATCGCCCTTCTCCAACCCGAGCGCCAGAAAGCCGGCGGCTAAAGCATCGACCGTGTCCGAAAGCTCGCTCCAGGTGAAGCGCTTGTCCTGGCCGACGAAGACGGCGGCGTCGAGCGTGGCGTATCTGCTCACCGTATCGGAAAACAGTTCCGGAATGGTCTTGTCGAGCAAGGGCACCGAGCGATCGCCCGAAACATGCGCCCTGCCGTCCAGCGGAGCGATGAAGGTGCCTCCGCGCCCCCGCAGATTGCTGGCGCTCTTGAGCTCGTCGAGATTGATCGCCATCGCCGTCTCCTCCCGGGATGCGTGAGCCTATCAGCCGATGGCGGCGGTGGAAATCCGCCAAAGGTCCCCCTCCTCCTCGAGGGGAGGGCAATCGCATAAGGCGCTCCCCCTCACCCAGCCTCCGCTTCGCTCGGCTGACCTCTCCCCGAGGGGAGAGGAGATTGCCGGCGTCAGCGCCAGTCTCTTCTCCCCACGGGGAGAAGGTGGCCGCGAAGCGGCCGGATGAGGGGGCAGCGCCGGACGATTTAATTGCCTACAGCCGACATTTTCGCCGCGATATCGCGCAAGAGCGCCTCATCTGCCGCATCACGGGCCTTCTTCGAAGCAACAAGACAGGCCTGCGAGTTCAGGATCACGCCATCGCCCAGCACCTTGAGGTGGTTGGCGCGCAAGGTCGAGCCGGTGGTGGTGATGTCGACGATGACATCGGCCAGACCCGCCGCCGGCGCGCCTTCCGTCGCGCCGAGGCTTTCGACGATGCGGTAGACCTGGATGCCGTGCTTAAGCGAAAAGAACTGCTGTGTCAGCCGCCAGTATTTGGTGGCAATCCTGAGGCGTCGGCCATGGCGCTGGCGGAAATCGGCGGCAACGTCGTCGAGGTCGGTCATGGTCTCGACATCGAGCCAGATGTCCGGCACCGCCACAACGACATCGGCATGGCCGAAGCCGAGGCGGGCGACGATCTCGGCGCGCGCTTCCCAATCGGCGAGGTTCTCGCGCAAAAGGTCCTCGCCGGTGATGCCGAGATCGACCGTGCCCTGACCGATCTCGCCGGCGATTTCGGACGCCGACAGGAAGGCCACCTCGACATTATCGAGGCCATCGATGCGGGCGCGGTATTTGCGATCGTCTTGCGGCAAGGTCACCGCCAGACCGGCCTTGGCTAGGACTTCCAGCGACTGTTCCTTGAGACGGCCTTTCGACGGGATCGCCAGCGTGATCATTTGGCGCTCTCCCGCAAGGCCTCGATGCGGTCGAGCCACACCGAGAAGCCGACGCCGGGGATCGGCTTCTTCGCGCCGAGCAGCGTCAGCAGCCTGTCGTAGCGGCCGCCGCCGACCAGCGGGCGATCGGCATCAGCTGCGGCGATCTCGAAAACGAGCCCGGTGTAGTAATCGAGCGGACGGCCGAAGGCGGCGTCGTAGCGGATTGCCGCCATCGGCAGGCCATGCGCCTCGATCGCCTCGGCGCGGGCGGCGAAATTCTCCAGCGCCGCGCCCAGCGACAGGCCGGCATCGTCCGCGAATTTTTCCAGCGCCTTCGTGGCGCCGCTCAGCGCGACATCGATCTCGAGAAAGCCCTTCAGCGCCGAGAAGGCCTCGTCTGAGAGCCGCACGCTGCGCAGCTGCGCCTTCTCGATCAGCCGCCGCGCTATGTCGGCGGGCGCGCGGCCGGACGAAGCGGACAGGCCGGCCTTCTCCATGCCGGCGGCGATATGCTCGGCAAGCCCGTCCGCATCGCCGTCGAGCACCAGCAAGGCGATGGAGCCGGAGAGCTGGCTGTTGCGCGGCGGATTGGCGAGATCGGCGAGCGCCGCTTCCAGCATCGGCGCCGAGCCGAAGGCGCGCGCCAGCCGCATGCGCCAGCCGCGCGGCAGGCCGAGCGCTGCCAGCACGGCCTCGAAGACCGTCTGGTCGCCGAGCGTGACGGCGAGTTGCTGGCCGGGCAGCACCAGCGAGAGCAGCGCATGCGCGTCGGCCAGCGAGCGGGCGTCGGCCGCGGCCGTGTCGCGGTCGCCGAGATCCTCGATGCCGGCCTGGAAGAACTCGTTGTCGCCCTCGCGGCGCTGGCGGAACACCTCGCCGAGATAGGAATAACGGCGCGGCGTGCCGGCCTGGCTGGCGATGTGGTCGAGGCAGACGGGGATGGTGAATTCTGGCCTGAGACAGAGCGTCTTGCCGGTCTCGCTCTCGGTGAGGAAGATGCGGCGGCGCAGGTCCTCGCCCGCCATGTCGAGGAACGGATCGGCCGGCTGCAGCACGGCGACTTCGACGGCGTGCGTGTCGCGCTCTGCGAAGAGTTTTGTGATGTCGGCGGCGATGGCGGGGTAGCGGGAGGTCATAAAGCGCCATCTCCCCTTCTCCCCTTGTGGGAGAAGGTGGATCGGCGCGCAGCGCCGAGACGGATGAGGGGTGTTGGACGGAATGAGACGCCGGCGTTCCCTGGAACACCCCTCATCCGACCGAGCTTCGCTCGGCCACCTTCCCCCACAAGGGGGGAAGGGAAGGTCGGCGCCCTACTTCCCACGTGCCCGCTCCTCGGCCTGCGCCGCCAGGATCTTCCTTACCTCGGCGACCAGCTCGCCCTCCGCCACAGTCACCTGGGCGGGCCGCGCGGCGCGCCATTCGGCGTTGTCGGTGATCTCGGCCGACAGGCGCGCGCCTTCGATCAGGTCCTTGATCTGCACCTCGCCCTTGGCGCGCTCGTCGCCGCCTTGGATGACGGCGATCGGGCTGCCGCGGCGGTCGGCATATTTCAACTGCGCCTTCATGCCGGCGCCGCCGAGATACATTTCGGAGCGGATGCCGGCGGCGCGCAGGTCGGCGACCATCTTCTGGTAACGGCCGAGGCTTTCAATGTCCTTGTCCATGACCAGCACGACTACCGGGGCGACGACATCGGAGGTGTCGAGCTTGCCGAGGTTCTTCAGCGCCGTCATCAGCCGGGAGACCCCGATCGAGAAGCCGGTCGCCGGCACCGGCTCGCCGCGGAAGCGTGAGACCAGCCCGTCATAACGGCCGCCGCCGCCGACCGAACCGAAACGCACGATCTGGCCGTCCTCATTGGGGATCTCGGCCAGAAGCTCGGCTTCGAAAACGGGGCCGGTGTAATATTCGAGACCGCGCACGACGGAGGGAGCGATGAAAACACGATCTCCATATCCTGCCGCATTGATCATCGACGCAATTTGATCAAGCTCGACAAAGCCTTGTTCAGCGATTTCAGAATCGCCCACCAGTTTCTCAATGGCTTGGAGAGTTGCTGAAGCGCCATCGCCTTGGGCAGCCATCAGTTTTAGGATTGAACTCGCCTGGCCCTCATTCAGGCCGGCACCTTTGGTAAAATCGCCGCTTTCATCGAGCCGCCCACCTTGAAGTAGCAAGCTCACACCGGCCAGGCCGATTTTGTCCAGCTTGTCGATAGCGCGCAGTACCGTCAGCCGCCGGCCGGCATTCTGGTCGCCGCCGAGGCCGATCGCTTCCAGCACGCCATCAAGCACTTTGCGGTTGTTGACGCGAATGGCATAATCGCCACGCTTGATGCCGAGCGCTTCCATGACATCGGCCATCATCATCGCCATCTCGGCGTCAGCGGCCACGCTCGCCGTGCCGATGGTGTCGGCGTCGAACTGCATGAATTGGCGGAAGCGGCCGGGACCGGGCTTTTCGTTGCGGAACACCCAGCCGGAGCGGTAGCTGCGATAGGGTTTCGGCAGGCGGTCGTAATTCTCGGCGACGAAGCGCGCCGTCGGCGCGGTGAGATCATAGCGCAGCGACAGCCACTGGTCGTCGTCGTCCTGGAAGGAGAAGACGCCTTCGTTCGGCCGGTCCTGGTCGGGCAGGAATTTGCCCAGCGCATCGGTGTATTCGATCATCGGCTGGTCGACCGGCTCGAAACCATAAAGCTCATAGACCGAGCGGATGGTCGCCATCATCTTCTCGACGGCGCGGATGTCTTCGGCGCCGCGGTCGGCAAAACCGCGCGGCAGCCGCGCTTTCGTCTTTTCCGGTTTGTCGGCCATAGGTTGGTCTTTTCGCTAAGTAAACGCTGACTTATCTGGAGCGGGCGTGTCCTAACCCATGCCAAGTGGTGCGGCAAGCGTTTGCAGACCCACAGGAATAGTTCGATAGTTTGCAGGCGCCGCGCCGCCCCTCATCCGCCTGCCGGCACCTTCTCCCCGTATAGTGACGGGGAGAAGGAGGAGCTTCGGCGCCGGCGCGACAGCTCCAGCGTTGGTGATTAGCGAAAACCGCGGCGGCAGCGTCCTTCTCCCCGTCACTATACGGGGAGAAGTGCCCGGCAGGGCGATGAGGGGCGGCGCCGACTAACAAAGAAATAAACTTCAATATCCCACCCTTACAGGGTTGAGGGCCTTTAAGAACTTCGAAACAATCAGCGCAAAAACGAAACAATTCCGCCATCGGCGCGGCATGCTGCCGACACAATCGAAGACGATAAAACGCGCCGAAACAAGGGTTTCGGGCCATGACCACGGCTGAACACATTATCGCGGGCGACGCGCCCACCACCAGGCTGAGGCCGGCTGCAGGCACGCCCAAGCCGGCGCAGCAGCCGGCCGGGCCGTTCGAGGTCGCGGCGGAAGCGCAAAAGCCGACGGTGCGCGACGCGCTGGTGACCGGACTGCTGGTGATCTACCCAGCCCTCGCAGCGGTCGCGGCCATCATTGCCGGCCTGTTCTTGGCGGGCGCGAACGGCGCCTGAGCTTTCCCCACCCTCCCCCTTGTGGGAAGGTCGACGCGCAGCGTCGGGGTTGGGGTCGCTAAGACGTCCTTTTACCCCCACCCGCGCCTTCGGCGCGACCTCCCCACAAGAGGGAGGTAGAGGTGACGCTACTTCGGCCTTTTAAACCGCTTCCTTTCCTTCTCCACCTCTGCCCGGCACACACAGCCTTCGAGATGGTCGTTGACCAGCCCCATCGCCTGCATGAAGGCGTAGACCGTGGTCGGGCCGACAAAGCTCCAGCCGCGCTTCTTCAGCTCTTTCGAGATCCTGACCGAAACCGCCGTCGTCGGATTGGCGCGCAGATGCGCAAGGTCGATGACCGACGGCCGCTCGTCGGGGCCTGGCTCGAACTTCCAGAACCAGGCGGCCAGCGAGCCGGCCTCGTCGGCAAGCTCACGGGCACGCTTGGCGTTGTTGATGGTCGAGACGATCTTGCCGCGATGGCGGATGATGCCGGCATTGCCGAGCAGGCGTTCGACGTCCTGGTCGGTGAAGCGCGCCACCTTGTCGAAGTCGAAATTGGCGAAAGCCTCGCGGAAATTCTCGCGCTTGCGCAGGATGGTGAGCCATGACAGACCCGACTGGAAGCCTTCCAGACAGATCTTCTCGAACAGGCGGCGATCGTCCGCCACCGGCCGGCCCCACTCATGATCGTGATAGTGCAGGTAATCCGGCAGATTGCCATGCCAGAAGCAGCGCGCGATACCGTCGGGGCCGTCGAGCAGGCCGGCATTTTCTTGTCCCATCGCCACAAATCCGTTCGTTAATGCGCACAAGCGCCCATTTTACCGTGGCTTTACCAGATTCCTGAACCGGCCGGTAACCACACCAAAAAGTTTACTGACAAGTCGGCATTTTACGCATTCCGATTCATGTTTTGCTTGCCGCTCCGCGCCAAGGATCGCCACGCCGAGGGCCTGCCCGCCTTCGGACGAGTTCGACGATCAAGGTGCGTTCCGATGAAGACAGCGTTCACTTTCGTGCTCGGCGCGGCCGCGGTGCTTGCCGCCGGCGCGACGACCTCTTTCGCCAATGACCGTTATGCCGACAGGCCGCCGGTGATGGTGAGCCCCGATCTTTCGGCACCCTGGGTGCTGCAGCTCGGCCATGCGCCGGGCATCGTGCGTCCGACCCGGCAGGCGACGCAACAGCCGCTGCGGCGGCTTTTCCAGGCGCAGCCCGACCGGCAGCGCACCGCGGCCGTGCAGCAGCCGGCCAAGCGCATGGTGATGCGGCCACAGATCAACCCGATCTACCTGCCGCAGGAAGTGGCGTACGACGGCCCGCAGAAACCCGGCACCATCGTCATCGATACCAAGCAGAACTTTCTCTTCCTGATCGAAAAGGACGGCAAGGCGCGGCGTTATGGCGTCGGCACCGGCAAGCCCGGTTTCGAATGGTCGGGCACGCACAAGATCACCGACAAGAGGGTGTGGCCGGACTGGCGCCCGCCGGCGGCGATGATCGCCCGCGAGGCGGCGAAGGGCCGCTACCTGCCGACCTATCTCGCCGGCGGCATCGAGAATCCGCTTGGCGCGCGTGCGCTCTATCTCGGCACCACCGAATACCGCATCCACGGCACCAACCAGCCCTGGACGATCGGCGGCGCGGTGTCGTCGGGCTGCATCCGCATGCGCAACGAGGACGTCGTCGACCTCTACGAGCGCGTGAATGTCGGAACGACCGTCGAGGTGATATAGTGACTGCGAATCAGCCGGTTAGCAGGGCCGTGTATTTTTGGCGGATGCTGTTGCCCTCAGGCCATAGCGCACTTTTGGGGAACGTGCTTAGACTGGCAGCGAGTTAACGGGGGACGGGCCGTGTGGGGATACGGCCAGTCACGAAAGGGCAGCACGGGAAACCGCGCTGCCCTTTTCGTTCCGCACCGGGTCGCCCCGGAAGCAGCCCGTTTCGCTTTCGGGGCTGATTTCCCGGCGGTCCTCTGCTATTGCAGCGCACAAATCTTGGTTTCACGCAGTTCCGGACGGAAAACGGCCTTTCCTGGAATTGCTCCAGAGGGCAGAGGTGCCAGCCATGACCCGGTCCGACGACAGCCGCTATTTGAGAGGCGGTCCGGTCGCCCAGCGCATCATCGCTTCCGTGCGCGATGACGCGGCAATCGCCGCCGCGGAAGGTTTTCCGCCGAAGCTTGTCTCGATCACCGTCGGCGATATTGCCGCGGTCGATGTCTATGTGCGCAACCAGCGCGCCAAGGCCGAGCTTGCCGGCATCGGCTTCGAGGAACGGCGTTTTGCCGCCGACACCACGGCGGGCGAGCTGGAAGCCGCCATCCACGGCCTCAACGCGGATCCGCGCGTCACCGGCATCATCATCCAGCGGCCCGTGCCCGCGCATATCCCGATCAAGACGCTGCAGGCGGCGGTGCATCCGCTGAAGGACGTCGAGGGCATGCATCCGGCCTCGATCGGCAACATCGTCTACAACCAGCTCGATCTGGCGCCCTGCACGGCGGCCGCCTCGGTCGAGCTGCTGAAGGAGACCGGCCTCGATCTCAAAGGCCTCGAGGTGGTCGTCGTCGGCCATTCCGAGATCGTCGGCAAGCCGATCGCCTTCCTTTTGATGAGCGAGGGCGCGACGGTGACGGTCTGCCATCACATGACGCGTTCGGTGGCGGCACATGCGCGGCGTGCGGACGCACTGTTCGTCGCCGTCGGCAGGCCGCGGCTGATCAAGACCGAGATGGTGAAGCCAGGAGCCTGCGTCATCGACATCGGCATCAATTCGGAAATCGGCCCGGACGGCGAAAGCCGCATCGTCGGCGACGTCGACACGGAGAGCGTCAAGGAGGTCGCCTCCTGGATCACGCCGGTGCCGGGCGGTGTCGGCCCGCTCACGGTCGCGATCCTGCTGCGCAACACCATGGTGGCGCTCAACCGCCAGCGGGCGCTCTACCGCGCGACCTATGGCGTGGCGGACCAACTCGCGGCGGAGTAGGCGAGGTACGCCGAGGCCAATCGCTTCAGCTAAAGGCCGTTTCCAGCTTTTTTGCTGACGCCAATTGTCGAAGCTGGCGCCGCCCCTCATCGCCCTGCCGGGCACTTCTCCCGTATAGTGACGGGGAGAAGGGGCTGGCCGCAACGGCAGCGACCCCCTTGCAACGCTGGTGATTGGCGAAATCGGCGATGACAGCGCCCCTCTCCCCGTCACTATATACGGGGAGAGGATGCCGCCAGGCAGGTGAGGGGCAGCGCCGGCAGTCCGAAGAATCATCTGGCCAAGTCGAACCCTCGAGGAACTGCATCACTCTGCCGCGACTAGCTTTCCCTCCGAAAGACCTTCAGGCTTCGGGCCGCCATAGGCCCAGTCGAGCAGTTTTATCGTATGCACCACGGGCAGCCTGGCGGCGGACGCGATCTGGGTGATGCAGCCGATATTGCCGGTGGCGACAACTGAAGCGCCCGTCGCCTCGATATTCTGGACCTTGCGGTCGCGAAGCTTCGCCGAAATCTCGGACTGCAGGATGTTGTAGGTGCCGGCCGAGCCGCAGCAGAGATGCCCTTCGCGCGGCTCGCGCACGATAAAGCCCGCCTTGGCCAGCAGCTCCCTCGGCTGGCGGGTGATCTTCTGGCCATGCTGCATCGAGCAGGCCGAATGATAGGCGACGATCGTGCCCGGTTTGCGCACAGGTTCGGGCAGGTCGAGAGCGGCGAGATACTCGGTGATGTCCTTAGCGAGCGTCGAGACGCGCGCGGCCTTTTCCGCATAGGCCGGGTCGAGGCGCAGCATGAAGCCGTAATCCTTGATCGTGGTGCCGCAGCCGGACGCCGTGATGATGATGGCGTCGAGCCCGCCCTGCTCGACGGCGCGCGTCCAGACGTCGACGTTCTGCCTGGCCGAGGCAAGCGCCTGATCCTCGCGGCCCATGTGATGGACGAGCGCGCCGCAGCAGCCCTCGCCTTCCGGCACCACGACCTCGACGCCGAGCCTTGTCAGCAGCGAGATCGTCGCCTCGTTGATGGCAGGATCGAGCACCGACTGCGCGCAGCCGGTGAGGATGGCGACGCGGCCGCGCTTCGCACCTTGACGGGCATGCACGCCGGGCGAAGCCATCGGCGATGCCGGCGGGATAGACGACGGCGCGAGTTTCAGCATTGCCGCGACCGGCTTCAGTGCCGGCAGTGTTTCGAACAGGCCGATGAAAGGCCTGCCGAGCCCGGCCAGTCTCAGCGCGGCGCGGAGGCGGCCCGGATAAGGCAGCACGAAGGCCAACATGGCGCGCGTCAGCCGGTCGAGCAGCGGTCGCTTGTAGGTCTTGTGGATATGGCCTCGGGCGTGATCGACGAGATGCATGTAGTTGACGCCCGAGGGGCATGTCGTCATGCAGGCAAGGCAGGACAGGCAGCGGTCGATATGGGTGACGATCTCCTTGTCCGCCGGCCGTCCGTTCTCCAGCATGTCCTTGATGAGATAAATGCGGCCGCGCGGCGAATCGAGCTCGTTGCCCAATGTCACATAGGTCGGACAGGTGGCGGTGCAGAAGCCGCAATGCACGCATTTGCGCAGGATCTTTTCCGATTCCGCGACATGCGGATCGGCAAGCTGTGCGGCTGAGAAATTGGTCTGCACCGTGATGTCCTATTGTCCGAATAGCCAGCTTTGCGGGTTCCTGACCGGCTCGCCCCGCTGCAGCGCCTGCAGGCCGAGAATGCAGCGGACGATGAACCAGACGGCAACCGCAAACATCAGCAGGAAGCCGATCGCGAGCATCATCAGGACCACGGAGATCAACGCGTAGAGAAGGCCGATCCAGAAAGTCCTGATCAGGAATGTGTAGTGGCTTTCGACGAAGCCGCCCGCTTTGCCGCGGTTGATGTAGGCAAGCACGATGCCGACAATGCCGGTCACGCCGATGACGAGGCTGGCGAGGTAGAGAATGTAGATGACCAGCGCGTTGGTTTGGCCAGGCTCCAGCCAGCGGTCGGTCTGACGCGGGCCCGTGTCCGGGCCTGGATCGGTATTGCTCATGGTGCTGCTTCCTCCGTTGACCGAGGAAGAGTAGCAGAGCCGGCATCCGGCGCCATGCGGCCGGAGTTGAGAATATGCTTCGGATCGAACTCGGCCTTGAGCCTGGCCGACAGTGCCGCCAGATGCGGCGGCTGCGGCTCGAACACCGGCAAAGCGGCGCGATGCGAGGCCGCAGCGCGCACCAGCGTCGCGTGGCCGCCGCCATGTTTGCGGACAAGTCTGCGCAGCAGCTCGGCCTCCGGATCGTCCTCGCGCATCGAGAGCCACACCAGCCCGCCCTGCCAGTCATAGAAGGCATCGACGGCCGCATGCATGCGCAGCGCCATCACCATGTGATGCGCATGCGACGGTGCCATCGAGACGCGCCAGACCGGCCTCGCGCCGCCATCGGCGAAAGGCGCGCAATCGCGGATGTCGTGCCAGATGGCTTTCGAAGCCTCACCGGCAATTTCCTGCAGCGGACCGGCCTTGCCGAGCAGCGTCCGCAAGGCCTCGGTGCGATAGACGACCGACGGGCCAAAGCCTTCGACGCGCAGCAGCGTCGCGGCATCGCTGCCGAGATGGCCGGCGGCGACGCGCGCCGCGATCCGCTCCGGCAGATGGGCCGCGCTCGAGACTTCGGCGCTGGAGCCCAGCGCCAGCGCCATGGCGGCGACTGCGGCATCGTCGAGCAAACCGCGGATTGCCAGGGTCACCTCGGTCTCGGCAGCAGGCAGGACCTTGAAGGTGACATCGGTCAGCACGGCGAGCGTGCCCCAGCTTCCCGCCATCAGCTTGGAAAGATCGTAGCCGGTGACATTCTTGACGACGCGGCCGCCCGACTTGAAGGCCTCGCCGCGGCCCGAAACCGCCGATATGCCGAGGATATGGTCGCGCGCCGCACCCGCCTTGAGACGCCGCGGACCGGACAGGTTGGAAGCCAGCACGCCGCCGATGGTGCCGTTCTTGCCTCCTTGGCCCGGCTCGCCGCCGAGCAGCGGGCCGTAGTCCATCGGCTCGAAAGCGAATTGCTGGCCGTTTTCTGCGAGCAGCTTTTCGATTTCGGCGAGCGGCGTGCCGGCCTTGGCCGACAGCACCAGCTCGGCCGGTTCATAGAGGGTGACACCGGTGAGCTTCGACAGGTCGAGCGTGTGTTCGGTCTGCAGCGGACGGCCGATGCCGCGCTTGGAACCGTGGCCGAGGATTTCCAGCGGCGCTTCTTCGGCGGCCGCCCATTGGATGGTGGAGAGGACTTCGGCGGAAGTGGATGGGGTGAAGGTGGTCATGACGACGTAGCCATCTCGAAAGTGGATACGTCGAGTTCCTTCGCGCCCCCCTCTGTCCTGCCGGACATCTCCCCCACGAGGGGGGAGATTAGCGGCTCCGGCGCCCCGCTCAATCCTGCAACGTCGACAATTGGCGAAAGCCGCGATGACGGCCGATCTCCCCCCAAGTGGGGGAGATGTCCGGCAGGACAGAGGGGGGCGCGACAGAACGCCCACGTGCGAATTTGAGCCCTCATCAAAACCTCGGAATGTCCGGGAACGCCACCTGGCCGCGGTGCACATGCATGCGGCCGAGCTCGGCGCAGCGGCGGAGCTGCGGGAAGACCTTGCCGGGGTTGAGCAGATGGTTGGGGTCGAAGGCGCATTTGACCCGCATCTGCTGGTCGAGGTCGATCTGGTTGAACATCTCCGGCATCAGGTCGCGCTTCTCGACGCCGACGCCATGCTCGCCGGTCAAGACGCCGCCGACCTCGACGCAGAGGCGCAGGATGTCGGCGCCGAAACTCTCGGCCTTGTCGAGTTCGCCCGGCACATTGGCGTCGTAGAGGATCAGCGGATGCAGATTGCCGTCGCCGGCGTGGAAGACATTGGCAACGCCGAGCCCGTATTTCTCGGAAAGGTCGCGCATGCCGGCCAGCACCCGCGGCAGTTCCTTGCGCGGGATGGTGCCGTCCATGCAGTAATAGTCGGGCGAGATGCGGCCGACCGCAGGGAAGGCCGCCTTGCGGCCGGCCCAAAAACTCAGCCGCTCCTGCTCCGATTGCGAAATGCGGCAGGTGGTCGAGCCGTTGCGGTAAGCGATCGCCTCGACGAGACCGATCAGATGATCGACCTCGACGCTCGGTCCGTCGAGCTCGACGATAAGCAGCGCCTCGACATCGAGCGGATAACCGGCATGGACGAAATCTTCCGCCGCGTGGATCGCCGGCCGGTCCATCATCTCCATGCCGCCCGGGATGATGCCGGCGCCGATGATGTCGGCGACGCACTGGCCGCCCTCTTCGCTGGTCCGGAAGCCGATCAACAGCGCGCGCGCCGTCTCCGGCTTCTTCAGGATGCGCACGGTGACCTCGGTGACGACGCCGAGCAGGCCTTCCGAGCCGGTCATGACGCCGAGCAGGTCATAGCCTTCCTGGTCGAGATGGCTGCCGCCGAGCCGCACCACCTCGCCATTCATCAGCACCATCTCGATGCCCAGCACATTGTTGGCGGTGAGGCCGTATTTCAGGCAGTGCACGCCGCCGGAATTCTCCGCGATGTTGCCGCCGATCGAGCAGGCGATCTGGGAGGATGGATCGGGGGCGTAATAAAAGCCCTCCTGCTCGACGGCGGTGGTGATGCCGAGATTGGTAACGCCCGGCTGGGCGACGACGACGCGGTTGGGGTAGTCGATCGCCAGGATGCGGTTGAAGCGGCTCATCACGAGAAGCACTGCATCCTCGAGCGGCAGCGCACCGCCGGAGAGCGAGGTGCCGGAGCCGCGCGGCACGACGCGGATGTTACGCTCATTGCAGTATTTCACCACGCGCGACACCTGCGCCACCGTCTCCGGCAGCACCACCACCAGCGGCAATTGCCGGTAGGCAGTGAGGCCGTCGCTCTCGAAGGCGCGCATTTCGTTCGCCGTATCGACGACGCCCTCGCCCGGCACGATGATGCGCATGTCGGCGACGATCTCGGCGCGCCGACGCATCGTCTCGGCATCTGGCTTGGGCATGGCAAGGCCGGACATGGGCAGCCTCATCTGGCTTCACTGGTCAAAATCTTTTACCAGTGAAGCGCGGTCGTTGCAAACCCTGCTTTGGTCGGGATCGGGCGTGGACCATAGGTACGCACTTCCGCAGCGGCAATCTGCCGCTGGCGTTCTCCCCCCTTGAGGGGGAGATGGCCGCGAAGCGGCCAGAGGGGGTCGTCTCACGGAAATCGCCGAGGCCTGTCGTCGAGGAAGGCGCTGGCGCTTCACGCGAGGCGACCCCCTCTGTCGCCTTCGGCGACATCTCCCCCTCAAGGGGGGAGAGGTTACTCGCCCGGATGCTTGGCCGGCTCGGAGTGCAGCCGCCGCACGCGGCGCACGCCCCACCAGACGAGCAGGATGGCGACCGGCACCGAAGCCGCGCTGACGACTTCCGGCGCGAAAGCGTGACCGAAGACCGACGCGCCCTTGGCGACATAGCCGATGAGGCCGACGACATAATAGGAGACGGCGGCGACCGACAGGCCTTCGACGGTCTGCTGCAGGCGCAGTTGCAGCCTGGCGCGGTTGTTCATCGAGGCCAGCAGGTCGCGGTTCTGCTTCTCGACCTCGACATCGACCCAGGTGCGCAGCAGCGTGGTGGTGCGGGTGAGTTTTCGCGAAAGATTGGCCTGGCGCTCCTCCACCGAGCGGCAGGTTCGCATGGCCGGCGCCATGCGCCGCTGCAGGAAGCCCGCCCAAGTGTCGTAGCCCTGCACCGGCTCCTCCTCCAGCGCCCCCAGCCTCTCGGTGACGATGCCGTCATAGGCGCGGCTGGCGCCGAAACGGTAGAGGCTGGAGGCGGCATCGGCCTCCAGTTCGGCGGCGAGTTCGGTGAGGTCGGCGAGCAGCGTCTGGCTGTCGCGGGTCTCGGCCGCCTTCATTTCCAGCGTCGTCTGCGCCAGCCGGTCCTCGATGCGGCGGGCGCGACCGGACAATGTCAGCGCCAGCGGCAGGCCAAGCATGGCAAGCGTCCGGTAGGTCTCAATGTCGATCAGCCGCTGCGACAGCGCGCCGGTGCTGGCAGGCGTCAGGCTGCGATCGAGCACCAGAATGCGGGTCAGCCCATCGCCATCCTGGCGGAAATCGGTGACGATGGCCGCGGCACCGCGCTCGACCAGCGAATAGCAAAGGCTGGTCGGGTCGAAATCGGCGATCAGCTTCTCGCTCGCCGGCGTCCATTTGCGGATCTCGAGCCGGATGCCGGAGATCACCGTTCCCGGCGGCGAGAAGCCGTTGCCGAAGGGCGAATCCTCCTGGCCCCGGCCGTTTTCGGCCAGCGGCCCCTCCCAAAGGTAAGTCGAAAATTCCGTATGCCGTTCCCAGCGCAGCGTGCCCTTACCCCACTTCATGGCGTGATGGCGGGCGTAATGCTCGGGCGCGGCGATGCCGAGGCGCCGCGACAATTCGGACAGCACAGCATGATCGACGGCCGCGCCACCCTCGGTCATGAAGGAAAGCTGGATAAGCACGCGCGGCTTCTCGATCAGCGGATGCGGGCGGGCATGGACCTCGCCCAGCGCGCCGGGGCGTCCCTCATACGCCGGAAAACCCAAGACGCTGCCCTGGGCGCGCGGCTGGAATTCGAGGTTGGACGTCTCGTCCGACACGGTTGGCCCCCTGGTTTCGACCCTTCGTGCAATCGGGTTTTCTTGCGGCAATCGGCAAGGCACGTAAACAGCAAATTTGAGCAGCCGTCGATGCAACGGCGCGGCGCCAGAACCGACCGGGTCCGGTGAATTGGATAAATAATTTGACCAGTTGGCGACAGAGGCTTTAGTCTGCGCGACATCCATCCCGTTCCCAGGCGCCCCTCCGTTGAGCGATATCTTCTCCAGGATCGAGCATTCGCGCACCGCCGACGAGGTGGTGCAGCAGATCGAGAGCCTGATCCTCGAAGGCGTGCTGCGCACCGGCGACCGGCTGCCGGGCGAGCGCGAGCTGGCGAGGCAGTTCGACGTGTCGCGGCCGATCCTGCGCGATGCGCTGAAGGCGCTGGAGGCGCGCGGGCTGCTGACCACCAGGCCAGGCGGCGGCACGCATGTCGCCGACGTCATCGGCCAGCTTTTCACCAAACCGGTGACCGATCTGATCTCGATGCACCGCAAGGCGGTGACCGACTATCTGGAATACCGGCGCGAGATCGAGGCGATCGCGGCCGAATATGCGGCGCGGCGCGCGACGCCCGAGGACCTTGCCCTGCTCGACCGCATCATGGCGCGCATGGACGAGGCGCACCGGACCGGCGACTTCGACGACGAGGCGGAGATCGACGTCGAGTTCCATCACGCGGTCTGCGAATGCGCGCACAACATCATCCTCCTGCACACGTTGCGCTCCTGCTACCGGCTGCTGTCCGATGGCGTGTTCCAGAACCGGCTTCTGGTGTTCACCGTGCCCGGCGCGCGCGAGGCGCTGCTCGGGCAGCACCGGGCAATCCACGCCGCGATCAAGGCGGCGGACCCGATCGCGGCGCGCAAGGCGGCCATGGACCACATCACCTATGTCGAGCGCTCCATGGCGGAAGCCGAGCGCAGCGGCGACTGGCAGCGCGTCTCGCGGCTGAGGCTGAGACAACGCTCGGAAGCCGGCGACATCGAACCCACACGCAAACGCTCCTAAGCACTGATCAAGCGGGGACCACCATGAGCGACATCCTGACCATCGCCGACCTCAAGGACATGGCGCGCCGCAAGGTGCCGAAGATGTTCTTCGACTACGCCGATTCCGGCGCCTGGACCGAGAGCACCTACCGAGCCAACGAAGAGGATTTCCAAAAGATCAAGTTCCGCCAGCGCGTGCTGGTCGACATGAGCAACCGCTCGCTGGAATCGACCATGATCGGCCAGAAGGTGGCGATGCCGGTGGCGCTGGCGCCGACCGGGCTGACCGGCATGCAGCATGCCGACGGCGAGATGCTGGCGGCGCAGGCGGCGGAAGAGTTCGGCGTGCCGTTCACGCTGTCGACCATGAGCATCTGCTCGATCGAGGATGTCGCCTCGGTGACCAAGAAGCCGTTCTGGTTCCAGCTTTACGTGCTGCGCGACAAGGATTTCGTGCTCAACCTGATCGATCGCGCCAAGGCGGCGAAATGCTCGGCGCTGGTGCTGACACTCGACCTGCAGATCCTCGGCCAGCGCCACAAGGACATCCGCAACGGGCTTTCGGCGCCGCCGAAAATGACGCTCGCCAACATCATCGACCTAGCCATCAAGCCACGCTGGTGCCTGGGCATGGCCGGCACGCCGCGCCGAACCTTCCGCAACATCGTCGGCCACGCCAAGGGCGTCGGCGACGTCTCCTCGCTGTCGTCCTGGACGACGGAACAATTCGATCCGCAGCTGTCGTGGAAGGACGTCGCCTGGATCAAGGAGCGCTGGGGCGGCAAGCTGATCCTGAAAGGCATCCTCGACAAGGAGGACGCGCTGATGGCCGCCGAGACCGGAGCGGACGCGATCGTGGTCTCCAACCATGGCGGCCGGCAGCTCGACGGCGCCGCGTCGTCGATCTCGGTGCTTGAAGAAATCGCCGATGCCGTCGGCGACCGGATCGAGGTGCATATGGATGGCGGCATCCGCTCGGGCCAGGACGTGCTCAAGGCGCTCTGCCTCGGCGCCAAGGGCACCTATATCGGCCGGCCGTTCCTCTACGGGCTCGGCGCGATGGGCAAGGCGGGCGTCACCAAGGCGCTGGAGATCATCCGCAAGGAGATGGACATCACGCTGGCGCTGTGCGGTAAGCGTTTGGTAACCGACATGGGCAAGGACCAGCTGCGGCGCTAGGCCTTGTTCACCGATCCGCCCTAGTTTCCCGTGATGAACGACACGGGAAGACGTACGCATTGACTGAGACCGGCATTCATTTTCTCGACGCGCGCGGGCCGGACGGCATGCGGCTCTATGCCATCGGCGACGTGCATGGCCGCCACGACCTGCTCGCCGCCATGCACCACCGGATCGAGACCGAGCTGGAGCACGCGGCGGCGTCCGATTGGCGCATCATCCATCTCGGCGATTATACGGACCGGGGCCTGGACTCCAAAAGCGTCATCGATTTCCTGATCGAGGCACGAGAACGCGATCCGCGCAACCTGATGCTCGCCGGCAATCACGACATCGGCTTCCTCGATTTTCTCGACCGCCCGGACCCGGACGGGCTATTCATGCGCTATGGCGGCGTCCAGACCGCGGCGTCATACGGGGTCAAGCTCTCGACCGGCAGCGGCTGGTTCGGCAGGCCGGACGAGGCACTGGCGCACGGACACGCAGCCTTGGTCGAAGCGGTGCCGCAAGCCCATGTCGACTTCCTGCGCTCGCTGTCCTTTTCAGTGACCTTCGGCGACTTCTTCTTCTGCCACGCCGGCATCAGGCCCGGCATCCCGCTCGAAAGCCAGAGTCCGCAGGACCTGATCTGGATCCGCGATGCCTTCCACGACCACCCCGGCCTCTATCCGAAGGTGATCGTGCACGGGCACACACCGGTCCCCGAGGCAGAGGTGATGGCCAACCGCGTCAATGTCGACACCCTCGCCTGGCAATCGGGAATGCTCAGCACCCTCGCCATCAACGGCGCTGAGAAGCGCATCCTGACGGTGAAGGGAAAGGCGTAGCCAAATCCCGACTACGGGATCGGCTTTCCGCTTGTCGGGAAGGATCAGGCTTTAGCGAAGCGCGGCGGTGACGCCGTAGCCGTCGACGGCCTGATGATTGTTGGCCGCGTCGGCGGAATAAATGCCGAGGCCGCACACGACGATTGCAGACAGCATGACAAAGGACAAAAGCGCTGCTTTCACGGACGTCATCTCTGGTTAAGCTTTCTGCATCTGTGCACGAGGCGGTTACCAATGCGTTGAAACGATAAAATGCGTCTCAATGTTTCGACGATTTCGCGCTTCTAGGCAGATTCTGTATCGCCGCTGTGTCGCATGGATCACACAGAAGGTTCATCGCGGTTGCACAGACGATACAGGGCGCGCGCCTTCTAGGATGGCGGGCGAGCACAAGCCAAGGACGAAGCAGGTTTTCCCCAGGCGGGACCGCCGTCGCGTGCCAATTATGTCACGCTTGGCGCGGCGGTCGGCGAGATGATCAGATCGTCGCCACCCAAGCGCGGGCAATGGCGAGCCCGGCGGCGTCGGCATCGGGCCCGTTGCGGGCCATCTCGTCATCGAGCTTGCCGGCCCAGTCGGGATGACGGTCGGCGATCAACGTCGCGAAGGAGGTGCTCCAGTCGCGCACCAGCGGGCGATCCGCCTCGAAATGGAACTGGAAGCCGTAGACGGCGCGGCCGATGCGAAAGGCCTGGTTCTGGGCGACATCGTTGCCGGCGAGCCGCACGGCTTCCTCAGGCAGGTCGAACGTGTCGTCGTGCCATTGGAAGATCGGGAATTTTTCCGGCAAGGCGCCGAGCACCGGATCGGCCTTGGCTGAGGTCGTCAGCGACACGCCGCACCAACCGAATTCGACTGCGCCGCCAATGTGGTTCTCAGCGCCAAAGGCGCGGGCGACGAGCTGGCTGCCAAGACAGATGCCGAGCACCGACCGGTCCTTGCCGGCGAAATCGCGCGTCAGTTGGAGCAGGGCCGGAAAATAGGGATAGTCATGATCGTCCAGCGCATTCTGCCCGCCGCCCAGCACCACCATGGCATCGTGACCGTTCGCGTCCTGCGGCAGCGGGTCGCCCTGGTAGGGGCGGCGCAGGTCGAGCTCGGCGCCGGCCTCCGCAAGCGCGGCGCCGACCTGGCCGAGGCCGGTATTGTCGTAGTTCTGGACCACCAGCACCCGCATCTAGAAACCCTGCTGACATGAAAATGCTGGGGCGAGCGATATCATGCCGATCGCATTTCAGCCAAGCTGCGTGCCGGAGAGGAAGCTATGCCACTGCAGAACCGGGTCGATCCGTTCGGCGCCATCCACGCCGTACCCCAGCGCGGGCTGTTCATGGGCAATCGCGGCATCATCCACGACCCCGAGACGAAGACGCTGCTGAAGAAGCGCTGGGCCTTGCCGGCCTGGATCATCTGCGTCTGCGAATTCCGCAACGTGCGGCGCGAGCCGATGGGCCGCAACAGGCCGGGCGGCAAGGCCGGCTGGACCGAACTGTTCTTCCTCGACGAGGTGACGGCTTTAGCCGCCGGCCACCGGCCCTGCTTCTTCTGCCGGCGCGAACGGGCGACCGATTTCGTCAGCCGTTTCGGCGAGGCCTTCGGCATTGCCGTGCCGCGCGCACCGATGGTCGACAAGCGACTGCACAAGGAGCGACTGGCTTCGGGTGGGCGGCCTCCGGCTGTCGCCGTCGAAGAGCTTGGCGCCTTTCCGAATGGGACGGTGGTGGCAGATGGCAGCACTGCTTATGCGCTCCGCGACGGCACGGCGCTAAGATGGTCGTTTGCAGGCTACGATGATCCAATCGCATTCGACGGCCTTGTCGGGAAGCTGCTGCGGCTGATCACGCCCGCCACGAGCGTTTCGGTCCTGAGACAGGGCTACGTGCCGGTCTGGCATCTCTCCGCCGATACTTGACGCCTCCCCGCGCCTCGCCCATTGCCAAGCAGATATTCGTGGGATGTCCCATGAATATCTGCTTAGATTCCCTTGTTTTTCGCAGGCTCTGATCGCAAAAACGCAGGACACTTTTGCGGAACCTGCTTGGGCCATGCGCGCCAACTACAAAATGCAGCGACTGTTCGTGCCGGACGATCTCGGACCGGGCGTCGAATTCGATGCCGGACAACAGCAAAGCCATTATCTTGCACATGTGCTGCGGCTCGGCGAAGGCGCGGAGGTCCTGCTCTTCAACGGCCGCGACGGCGAATGGTCGGCTTCGATCGCCGCCAAATCCAAGAAGGCGGTGCGGCTCAAGGTGCTTTCCCTGCAGCGGCCGCAGCCGCCGCTGCCCGATCTCGTCTATTGCTTCGCCCCGCTGAAGCAAGGCCGGCTCGATTATCTGGTGCAGAAGGCGGTGGAGATGGGCGCCGGCATCCTGCAGCCTGTCATCACCCAGCATACGCAAGTGGTGAAGCCCGGCATCGATCGACTGCGCGCCAATGTCGTCGAGGCGGCCGAGCAATGCGGCATCCTGGCCGTGCCGGAAGTGCGCGAGGCGGAGAAGCTGGAGCGGCTGCTCGGCGGCTGGGACAAGGGACGGCGGCTGATCTTCTGCGACGAGGATGCCTCGACCAACAATCCGCTGCCGGCCTTGCAGAAGGTGCAAGAGAAAAAACTTGCGCTGCTGGTCGGACCCGAGGGCGGATTTTCCGACGATGAGCGCAAGATGCTGAGGGCGCTGCCCTTCGTCACCGCCATCCCGCTTGGACCGCGCATCCTGCGCGCCGATACGGCGGCGGTGGCGGCGCTTGCCGTGATGCAGGCCGCGATAGGGGACTGGTGATCAAATCCAGTTGAGCCGTGGCTCAGGATTTTTCGCTTGATCGGCTACTGACATTTCGTCCATCTAGCGCCCGGCGGTCGACCGACCTACTACAGCGCCGCGCGTCCTTTCGGACGCGCAAAGGAGGCTGTAGCACTTTGATTTGGCGCATGATCCTTTCGAAAATCGAAGCCGATTTTCTGGGTCACGCGGCGGGAGGGCTTTCTAATGGCGCGCGACACAACCGATACCAGTCCCATCGAAGGCATCGACGAACTCGTCGGCTACCTGGCCGCGGGCAACAAGCCGCGCGACAAATGGCGGATCGGCACCGAGCACGAGAAATTCCCCTTCTATGTCGACGGCAACGCGCCGGTGCCCTATGGCGGCGAGCGCGGCATCCGTGCCATACTCGAAGGCATGCAGGAAAAGCTCGGCTGGGATCCGATCATGGATGCCGGCCGCATCATCGGCCTGGTCGAGCCGACCGGCCAGGGCGCGATCTCGCTGGAGCCCGGCGGGCAGTTCGAGCTTTCCGGCGCGCCGCTGGAGTCGATCCACCAGACCTGCCGCGAGGGCAATGCGCATCTGGCGCAGGTGCGCGAGATCGCCGAGCCGCTCGGCATCCGCTTCCTCGGCCTCGGCGGCAGCCCGAAATGGTCGCTCGCCGAAACGCCGAAAATGCCGAAGTCGCGCTACGAGATCATGACCCGCTACATGCCGAAGGTCGGTTCCAAGGGCCTCGACATGATGTACCGCACCTGCACGATCCAGGTGAATCTCGACTTCGAGAGCGAAGTCGACATGCGCCGCAAGATGCAGGTGTCGCTGAAGCTGCAGCCGCTGTCGACGGCGCTGTTCGCCAATTCGCCCTTCACCGAGAGCCGGCCGAACGGGCTGCAGAGCTGGCGTGGCGACATCTGGCGCGACACCGACAACCAGCGTTCCGGCATGCTGGAATTCTGCTTCGCGCCCGACTTCGGCTTCGCCGATTATGTCGAATGGGCGCTCGACGTACCGATGTATTTCGTTATCCGCGACGGCCACTATCACGACATGACGCGCTACACGTTCCGCCAGTTCATGGCAGGGGCCGCGCGCGCGCAAGTGCCTGATGGGCTGCCGACAATGGGCGACTGGGCGAACCACTTGTCGACCCTCTTCCCCGATGTGCGGCTGAAGCGTTTCCTTGAAATGCGCGGCGCCGATGGCGGGCCGTGGCGGCGCATCTGCGCGCTGCCGGCCTTCTGGGTCGGACTGCTCTATGACGAGCAGGCGCTGGACGCCGCCGAGACGTTGACATCGAGCTGGACCTACGAGGAGGCGCTGGCGATGCGCAATGCGGTTCCGGAACACGGCATTTCGGCGCCGTTCCGCAACGCCACCTTGCGCGAGGTTGCCCGCGACGTGCTCGCCATCGCGCGCATGGGGCTGAAGAACCGCGGCAAGAAGAACCGCGACGGCTATGACGAGACGTCGTTCCTCAACACGCTCGACGAGGTCGTGGCGCGCGGCACCACCAGCGCCGAGGAGATGCTTTCGGCCTACCATACGCGCTGGGGCTGCTCGATCGAGCCGGTGTTCATGGAATATGCCTACTAACCGTCGGGCTTCCGTCTGACGGCGGCGCGGCAAAAGCTGCTTCAATCGGGGATGGAAACGAACTAGGCTCCTGCGCGAGGATATTGCGGAGGAGATCCCATGCCTTCCCTGTTCGATATGTTTTCGCAAGCCCAGAACGGCGCCGCCATGCAGGCGCTGGCCCAGCAGTATGGCCTGTCGATGCAGCAGACCCAGGCCGCGGTGCAGGCGTTGCTGCCGGCCTTCTCGCAGGGACTGCAGCGCAACACGGCCGATCCCTACGGAATGGGCGCCTTCATGACGGCGATGGCGAGCGGCCAGCACGCCAAATATTTCGAGGACGCCAGCCGGGCCTTCACGCCGCAAGGCATAGACGAAGGCAACGGCATCCTCGGCCATTTGTTCGGCTCGAAGGATTTGTCGCGCGCCGTGGCCGCCCAGGCCGCGCAGGCGACCGGGCTCAGCCAGCAGGTGCTGCAGCAGATGCTGCCGGCGATGGCCTCGATGATGATGGGCGGGCTGTTCAAGCAGACCAACAATCAGCTGGCGGGGGGGCAGATGCAGGCCGCCGGCGGCTTTGGCGGCGGCAGCAATCCGCTCGGCGAAATCATCGAGGAGATGATGCGGCAGGCGGGCGGCGGCGCGCAGGCCCAGCAAACGCGCCAGGCGCCCAATCCATATGGCGACAACCCGCTCGGCAAGGTGTTGCAGGACATGTTCGGCGGCGGCGCGCAGCAACCGCAAAGCCAGCCGCAGCAGGCGCCCAATCCTTACGGCGACAATCCGCTCGGCAAAGTGCTGCAAGACATGTTCGGCGGCGGCGCGCAGCAGCCGCAGCAAACCCGATCGCCGCAAACGCAGAGCCCCTATGGCGATAGTCCGCTCGGCAAGATCTTCGAGGAGATGCTGCGCCAAGGCGGCGGCTTCGGCACGCCGGGCGGACAGCCGGCGCCACAGACGCCGCAACGCCAACCCCAACAGAGTCAGCCGCCGCAGCCGCAAACCAATCCGAGCGGCCGGCCTCGGAACCCGTTCGACGATATCTTCGGCAGGATGTTCGAGACCGGCGCGCAGCAGCGCGACGAGTATCAGAAGGGCATGGAGAGCATCTTCGACCAGTTCAAGCGCGGCATGGACCGGCGGTGAGCCCGAATACCGCCGGAGCGACGTCCCGCTAGCAAGAGAGCCGAGCGCCGCAATCCTCGCCGCGACTGGTTGCCGGCTGGATTTTATCGATTACAACTTCACCATCGAGCATTGTGAATCATAAGGAAAAGCGGGATGCGCCCTTCGTCCTCTATGTTGCTACTGATGCTTGCCGCATCGTTGATGGGCTGCACAACAAGCCACGGAAACGCTGGTCAAAGCTCGAAGAACGAGGCGCAATGCGTTGGCTTCGGCTTTGAAGAAGGTACGGATGCTTTCGCTAACTGCATGATGCAGCTTTCACTGCGGCAGGGGGGCCGGCAGCAGCCAGATCACGACACCCTTGTCAATCAATACAGAAGCCGCAGCAAGGCCCGACAGGGTGACGATCGTTATCCCGTATGCAGCGCCGCGAACATGGATGCTGAGTTGGATATTACGACGGGTAAGTGGGTCGGTCCTGATTGCCAGATGGCGCCAGATTAGAGCTCGCGTCCATAGATGGCTTTTACTGTTTTCATTGATTTAAATGCGGCTGGCGGCAACCAATTCTTCCGGTCATGAGTCGAAGCCTATAAAAAATGCCCGGTCCTGGAGGAGAACCGGGCAATCTGCAGGCAGGCCGGCGGGGAACCGGCTGGGAGTGTGGGAGCCTGCATGAAACTTGGTCGCGCTTAGCCTTCAAAAGGTTCAAGGCGACCGAAAGGTCTGAGGCCTAAACCTGTCAGGCGACCTTGCGGGCGAGATCCTCTATGGTGTCGGCGCGCTCTTCTGCGATCGCGCGCAGCTTCACCGTCGGATCGCGGCCGAAAGGCACGGCGACGGCGACATGGAGATCGGCGCGGGTCAGGCCGATATCGGCAAGCTCGGCATCCGACATCTCCCCGAGGCGATAGAAGGCGCGGCGGTTTTTCCAGGCGCGAAAGGCGTCGACGACTGCATTGAGCACGCGCGTCGCAACGGCCGGACGCGTGGTGATGCGCGGGGTCTCGGAGGCGAATTCGATCGTGGTCATGTCAGTCTCTCCTTCAGGAGTCGAGCGGACGAAACCGGCCAAACGGCGCCTGGGAGGAGCGCCGTTCCGGATTCCATTCACATGCTTTCATGTGGACGATGCCAATTTGCCATCACGTGATTGATTAATCCAACGAATGTTTTTAATCTGTAGCATCAACATCAATGATGGGTTTGACCGATGAAAGCGCCTCTCGATCTCGATCAGTTGCAGACCTTCATCTCGATCGCGGACACCGGCAGCTTCACCCGGGCAGCCGAAGAGGTGCACCGGACGCAGTCGGCGGTGTCGATGCAGATGCGCCGGCTGGAGGAGCGGATCGGCAAGCCGCTGTTCGAAAAGGACGGCCGCACCAACAAGCTGACCGAGGAAGGCGACAGGCTGCTTTCCTATGCGAGGCGGCTGATCTACCTCAACCGCGAGACGCTCGCGGCCTTCGACGACCAGCGGCTCGAGGGCACCATCCGTATCGGCACGCCGGACGACTATGCCGACCGCTTCCTGCCCGAGATCATGGCGCGCTTCTCGCGCTCCAACCCGCGTGTGGAGCTCACCGTCATCTGCGAGCCGACGCCCGGGCTGGTCGAGCACATCAAGCGCGGCAATCTCGATCTCGCGCTGGTGACGCACAACGACACGCGCGGCCAGTCGGAAGTGGTGCGGCGCGAGCCGCTTTTGTGGGTCACCTCGGCCAACCACGCCACGCATGAGCAGGAAATCCTGCCGATGGCGTTCGGCCGGCCGAACTGCATCTGGCGGCGCGCGGCCGTCGACGTGCTCGACCGGCAGAATCGCGAATATCGCGTGCTGTTCTCCAGCTTCTCGGCCACCGTGATCACCGCCGCCGTGCTTTCAGGCCTCGCCATCTCGGTGCTGCCGGAATGCGCGCTCAGGCCAGGCATGCGCGTGCTTGGCGAAGCCGACGGGTTCGACACGTTGCCCGATTGCCGCATCGGCATCATGCGCGGCCAGACCTCGCAGCCGGAGATCGTCGATGCGCTGGCCAGGCACATCGCGGAAAGCCTCGACAACATTTCCGTGCCGGTCGGCGAAGAGACGGGAAGCTTCGACTTCGCCGCCCTCGCCTATGCCAAGATGAAGCGGACCAAGCCCAGCCAGATCCTGCCCGGCTGGTAGGGTCAAGCGCGAGCGGCGGCCGGCTCGACCTCGTCCGGCGAAGCCAGACCGGAGAGGCCTAGCAGTTGCACCGGATCGAGCGGAGGCGACAGGAAATAGCCCTGCAGTTGCCGGCAACCCATGGCGACCAGCAGCATCTTCTGCGCCTCGGTCTCCACCCCCTCGGCGGTGACGTCGACCCCGAGCGCGACGGCGAGATCGATCAGCGCCTTGACGATCGCCGCCGAGTTGCCGTCGCCATCGAGAAGACGCACGAAGGAACGGTCTATCTTGAGCTTGTCGATGGCGTGGCGGCGCAGGTAGCTCAGCGACGAATAGCCGGTACCGAAATCGTCCAGAACGATGCCGACGCCTAACTGGCGCAAGCTGGCCAGAGCCGCCCTCGAAGCATCGCTGTTGTCCAAAAGCACGCTTTCGGTGATCTCGAACTGGAGGCGCTGCGGCGCCAGCCCGGTGTCGGCGAGGATCAAGGCGACCTGTTCGGGAAAGCCGGCGTCGCGCAACTGCAGCGGCGACACGTTGACGGCGAGCCACGGCAATTCGGTCCGCACGGCAAAGCGGCAGGCCTCCTGCAGCACCCATGCGCCGAGTTGGCCGATCATGCCGCGCTCCTCGGCGATGGCGATGAACTGTGCCGCCGGCAATGCGCCATGCACGTCATGCCCCCAGCGGATCAGCGCCTCGGCGCCGAGGATCGTCTTGCCGTTCGCCGCAAAGACCGGCTGGTAGGCGAGCCTGATGCCGGTCCCGCCGTCGAGGGCCTTGCGAAGCTCGGTCTCGACCTTGCGCTTGCGCAAGAGCAAGTCGTCCATGTCGCCGGCGAAGATCTGATGCCGGCCTCGGCCATTCTTCTTGGCTTCGTAGAGCGCAATGTCGGCCTTGCGCAGCAGATCGTCGGCATCGGTTTCGCCGCCGGCCGATAGCGCGATGCCGATCGAGGCGCTGACGAAGACCTGATCCTCCATGAGCTTGAACGGCTCCTGCAACTTCTGCAACAGCCGCTCGGCGACATCCTCGGCGGCACGGACATCGCGGATGTCGACGAGGATCAGCGCGAACTCGTCGCCGCCCAGCCGCGCCACGGTATCCACCTCGCGAACGGTGTGCTGGAGCCTGGCCGCCGTCTGACGCACCAGCTCATCCCCCGCAGGATGGCCGAGCGTGTCGTTGATATGCTTGAAGCGGTCGAGATCGAGATAGAGCAGCGCCACCCTTCCCATGTCGTGAACCGTCATGTCCTGGCTGGCCCTGAGCAGAGCCCGCCGCAAGCGGTCCTCGAACAAAGCCCGGTTGGGCAGACCGGTGAGCGTGTCGTGGAAGGCTAGATATTGCGCCTCATCCTGGCTGGTCTGCAGCGCAGACGAGGCGCGGCGGAGCCTGCGCAGCAGGAAAGTCAGAACGCCGGCCGCCACCAGCAGCGCCAAGCCCAGCGCCGGCGCCATCTCGCGCACCAGGGTGAGGCCGGGCCGTTCCTGGTCCCAGCCGATATAGCCGAGAATGACGCCGCGGGAATCGACCAGCTGAACGGCGGCCGCGCCGACCGGTTGCGACAGCGGCATGAGGCGCGCGCCGTCGAGCAGGTATTTTTCGGCGATCTTGTTGATGACGGCGTCGCTGATGAACTCCACCGACACATGCAGATATTCGGTGCCGGGCGCCTGCGTGACCCGGTCCGTGCTCGGCACCAGCGGCATGACGCTCAGGATCGCCGGCTTGCCGGCAAACGACACTAGGTCCTCCGCGACCATGTTGGCCGTCTGACCGGACGCATCGGCCTTCGGCGGCTCAGCCAGCATGCGGCGCAGCTTCTCGATGGATGGCTGCAAGGCAGGCTCGTCATCTCCAAAGGCGGACGGATCGACCACTTTGCCTTCCTGCATGGCGTGGATGGGACGGTCAGCGGCATCGAGAATGTAGACGCGGTTGTGACCGTAATAGGTATACATCCAGACGCTGAGGTTCTCTTCAATCCAGCTCTGATTGCCGGCCCTGACATTGGTGACGGAATCGTCCCAGACGGTTACGCTTTCCTGCTCTCGCTCGACTGCCGCGATCTGATCCTTGAGGCCATCGGCGATGAACATCTTCTGATGTACGAGCGAGGCATTGTCGGCCTGAGAGGCGGCGTAAAAGCCGAAGCCGACGACCATGGCCAGCGCGAAAGCGGCAAGCGTCAGCACGGTCAGCGTGACTTGATGCGTCAACGGGCTGCTGTTGTTGCGTGCGCTCATGCGTCCCCGGCCGGCTCTCCTGCCGCCAGTCAAAGCAAATCGGGCTTAAGATCGGGTTATAATATTAGCGAGGATTGCTCCGCGCCTTGACGCAGGCCGATAAGCGTCCCCCAATCACGCGATGAGTGAAGCAGCAACCGAATCACGCAGCAACGCCACCGAATATACGGTGAGCGAGATTTCCGGCGCACTGAAGCGCACGGTCGAGGATGCTTTCGGCAATGTGCGGGTGCGTGGCGAGATTTCCGGCTATCGCGGTCCGCATTCCTCCGGCCACGCCTATTTCGCGCTGAAGGACGACCGCGCGCGGATCGACGCCGTGGTCTGGAAGACGACGATGGCACGGCTGAAGTTCCGGCCTGAGGAAGGCATGGAAGTGATCGCCAGCGGCAGGCTGACGACCTATCCCGGCAAATCCAACTACCAGATCGTCATCGACAATCTCGAGCCAGCGGGCGCCGGCGCGCTGATGGCGCTGCTGGAGGAGCGCAAGCGGCGGCTGCAGGCCGAACGCCTGTTCGATGCCGGTCGCAAGCGGCGGCTGCCGTTCATGCCTCAAGTCATCGGCGTCGTCACCTCGCCCACGGGTTCAGTCATCCGCGACATCATCCACCGCATCAAGGACCGCTTTCCGCTCACCGTGCTGGTCTGGCCGGTGAGAGTGCAAGGCGATACGACCGCCAAGGAAGTCACCGCCGCCGTCAATGGCTTCAATGCACTCACCTGGGACGGCCCCATCCGCCAGCCCGACCTGCTGATCGTGGCGCGCGGCGGCGGCAGTCTCGAGGACCTTTGGGGCTTCAACGACGAAGGGCTGGCGCGCGCCGTCGCGGCCTCGCGCATTCCAATCGTCTCGGCCGTCGGGCACGAGACCGATTGGACGTTGATCGACTTCACCGCCGACATGCGCGCGCCGACGCCGACGGGCGCCGCAGAGATCGCCGTGCCCGTCAAGGCCGAGCTCGAAGCGACGCTGGCGAGCCTCGGAGCGCGGCACAATGCCTGCACCTCGCGGCACCTGGATCGCAAGCGCCAGGCGGTGCGCGCCGCGGCGCGGGCTCTGCCCTCGCCCGACCAGCTGCTGGCGCTGCCGCGCCGCCGCTTCGACGAGGCGACCAGCCGGCTCGGTCGTGGCCTGACAGTGAGCATCGAGCGCAAGCGCGCGAGGCTGGATCGGCAGCGGCTGACGCCTGCAACCTTGTCGCGCCGCCTCAACGAGACGCGCACGCTGACCGGCCGCGACATTGCGCGTGCTCGCGCCGCCTTCTTCGCCATCGTGCGCCAAGGCCGGGCGCGCTTCCAGCGCACATCGCTCAGACTATCGCCGGCGCCGATCGTCAGGCGGCAGAAGCTGCAGGCCGACACGCTGGCCGGGCTGACCCGCCGCCAGGAGCAGGCGATGGAGCGGCGGCTGGACCGTCTGCGCGCCGCCCTCACCCAGGCCGACCGGCTGCTCGCCACCCTCTCGCACAAGGCCGTGCTGGCGCGCGGCTTCGCGCTGGTCAAGGACGCCGACGGCGGCGTCATCAAGAGCGTCGCGGAGTTGGCGCCGGGCGCTGCGCTGCAGCTGGAATTCGCCGACGGCAAGGCCGAGGCCATCGCTACCAGCGGCGGGGCGCGGCCGAAGCTCGCCGCCAAGCCGTCCGGCAAGGGCAAGGAGCCCGGCAACCAGGGCTCATTGTTCTGAGGACAGGATGAGCACCGACGACCCGCATATTCGCACGCCATCGGGCAAGCCGCGCCTGCGCTCGTTCAACATCGCATTGGACGGCACGCCCGGCCGCTTCAACTCAATCACCGACGTGCCGGGCGTCACGGTCGGCTACACGACGCTGATTGCCGGCAACGGCCCGCTGCAAGTCGGGACAGGACCGGTGCGCACCGGCGTGACCGCTATCCTGCCAAGGCCGCGAGGCGAGCTTGGGACGCCGGTGTTTGCCGGCGTATTCAGCCAGAACGGCAATGGCGAGCTGACCGGCACGCACATCATCGAGGAGACCGGCGCCTTCAACCTGCCGATCACCATCACCAACACCCATTCCTGCGGCCTCACCCGCGACGGCACGCTGCGCTGGATGAGCCGGGTGCTGCCGGCGGCGCTCGACAGCGCCTGGGGCCTGCCGGTGGCGGCGGAAACCTATGATGGTTTCCTCAACGACATCAACGGCCATCATGTCAACTTCGAGCATGTCGCCTCGGCGCTCGACGGCGCAACGACCGGCGCCATCGAGGAAGGCAGCGTCGGCGGCGGCACCGGCATGATCAGCTTCGGCTTCAAGGCCGGATCCGGCACGGCCTCTCGCATCGTCGAATGGCAGGACAGAAGCTACACGCTCGGCGTTTTCGTGCAGGCCAATTTCGGCAGGCGGCATAATTTCACCATTCGCGGCCGGCGCGCCGGAGCGGAACTCACCGAGCCGGCGGTCCGCGAAGCCACGCCTCGCGCCGAAAAGGGCTCGATCATCGCCATCGTCGCCACCGACGCACCGTTCCTGCCGCATCAGATGAAGCGCCTCGCCCGGCGCGTGCCGCTCGGCATAGCTCTGACCGGCGGCTACGGCTACCACAGCTCGGGCGACATCTTTCTCGCCTTCTCGACCGCCAATCCCGAGGCCGCGCTGGCGGCTTCAGGCAGCATTGCCCATGCGGATTTCATCCCGGATGTCGATATCGACCCGTTCTTCGATGCCGTGGTGCGAGGGGTGGAGGAAGCAATCCTCAACGCGCTGGTCGCCAACGAGGACATGACGGGGCGCGACGGCAATTTCGTGCCGGCGCTGCCAAAGGAGTGGCTCAAGGACAATTTCGGCTAGAGCGTTTCACCGTTTCACGGAAACGGCGAGCCGCTCTATCTCTTTGTTTTGACGCAATTCCGCACGGAAAACCGTTACACACTTTTCCTGGAATTGCTCTAAGCCGGACGCCCGGCTGAGGTCATCGCAGAGGAATACCGGGCTCGCCGGTGTCTTACTCGGACGGCTTGTCCGACTTGGTTTCGTGCGCGTTCTCTTCGGCGACTTCCTCGAGCCGCGAGGCGATCAGTTCCTGGATGTCGCCGACTTCTTCCTGGATGTCTTCCAGCAGAATGCCTTCCTCGGCGGCCTTGGCGCAGCACTCCTTGGCGAGGGTTTCGGCCTGCTTCTCGATCCTGAGCGGCGAATGCTGGCACTGGACCTTCTCGCCAATCCACCCGCGCAAGAACTCGATGGCATGTTCACTCATACTGCTTCTTCCCTAACGGCAATGCCGGTTGGTAGTCATGAACGCCCACATCCCGCCAAGGGATACATACTGCATTCGAACCGAGTCGGCCTCGACCGGCAAGACGTCTTGCCCGAGGTTCACACAGCCGAAGGATTGGAAAGGTTCGAGGCGCACGTTCAGATCGTTGAGGATGATGATGCTTTGGCCAGGATCGTCAAAAATCCGCGCTATTGTTTCTGTTTGCTTTTTCCCGGTTTTTCGACCGATTTCCGTCACAACACGCACCGCATTCACGGTAATCTCGCAGGCGTAGCCAGAGGGCGAGAAACCGAAAGCCGCCGGTATATAGTGATATCCTCACACAATGTCGACTCCGCTCGCGGTCCTGCTTCTTTCCGTCGCGTCAGGTGGGCGGGCAACCATCGGGTCACACGCCCATGGCCGCGTTCGCCAGGCACAGATGGGACGCCGCCATTGGCCCTTGAACGGTCAAGTCGGGCACGCGTAACATCGCGCTGCTTCAACTGAGTCTGCTTCATTCGCCCGGGCTAATGTTCGGATTTGTTTGGGTATTTTCCTTTGCACACGGAAGCAAAAAACAGCGCGCCGGAGCGCGGCAGATCGTTTGCCCATGTGGCGGAAGCCTCCTGGGGAAAGGGTCTCAGCACCCTGCTGCGCATCATGCGGATGACGCTGCGCCATCCCTGGCAAGTTGCGATCACCATCGTTTCGACCTTCATTGCCGCGACGCTGCAGCTTCTCATTCCGCGCCTGCTGGGGCGCGCCATCGATCAGGCGCAAGGCGTGATGGCCGAAGGCGCCGGCACCGCCGCGCAGCACGCGCTTTGGAACACCGCCCTGACACTTTTGGTCGTCAGCGTCCTGCGCGGTCTGTTCACCATGGCGCAGAACTACTATGGCGAGGCCGTCGGCCATCAGACCGGCTATGAATTGCGCCTGGCCTTCTATGAAAAGATCCAGCGCCTGAGCTTTGCCTTCCACGACAGGGTCCATACCGGCGATCTGATCACGCTCGGCCTGCTCGATCTCGACGGCGTGCGCATGTTCTTTTCCACCGGCGTCTTGCGCGTGGTCCTGCTCGGCGTGCTGATCGGCGTCGGCGCCTATCTCCTGATCAGCACAGATCTCGTGCTCGGGCTGCTCAGCCTGAGCTTCGTGCCTTTCGTCGCCTGGCGATCATCCGTCACCCAACTCAGACTACGCAGCACCTGGCTGACGCTGCAGCAGCGCCTGTCGGTGCTGAGCCGGGTCATGGACGAGAACCTCGGCGGCATCCGTGTCGTGCGCGCTTTCGCGGCGCAACGGCACGAGCTGGAAAAATTCGACCGCGCCAAGCAGGATGCGCTCGATCTCGCCAACCAGCGCGTCGATATCCGCGTCAGCAACACCAGCGCCATGAACTTCTCGTTCCTGGCGGCCATGGGCCTCGTGCTCTGGTTCGGCGGCCAGAAGGTGATATCGGGCCAAATCAGCGTCGGCACGCTGGCACAGTTCCTCACCTTCATGACCATCCTGCAGATGCCGGTGCGCCAGCTCGGCCTGATGGTCAACTCGTTCGCCCGCGCCTCGACCTGCGGCACGCGGCTGTTCGAGTTGCTCGACACCGAGCTCGACATCCAGGACGCGCCCGGCGCCAGGGACCTCGTCGTCACCGAAGGCGTGCTGCGCTTCGACGATGTCAGCTTCCATTATCCGGGCTCGGGACGCCCGACATTGACCGGCATTTCCTTCGAGGCCAGGCCCGGCCAGACCATCGGCATCGTCGGCCCGCCGGGCAGCGGCAAGTCGACCATCGCGCATTTGATCCCGCGCTTCTACGATGTGAGCTCGGGGACCATCACCATCGACGGCCACGACATCCGCCAGGTCACGCTGCAGTCGTTGCGCAAGGCGGTCGGCGTCGTGCAGCAGGACGCGTTCCTGTTCACGACCTCGATCGAGAACAACATCGCCTACGGCAATCCGTGGGCGCGCGAGACCCGCATCGAGAGGGCGGCCGAGTCCGCCCAGCTGCACAACTACATCATCGGACTTCCGGCCGGCTACACCACGGTCGTCGGCGAACGCGGCGCGTCGCTTTCGGGAGGCCAGCGGCAGCGCCTGACCATCGCCCGCAGCCTGATGCTGCGGCCTTCGGTGCTTGTCTTCGACGATTCCACCGCGGCCATCGATGCCGGCACCGAACAGCGGATCCGGGCGGCAATGAAGCGCTTCGCCAAGGACCGCGTGACGCTCATCATCTCGCACCGGCTGAGCTCGCTGATGCATGCCGACCAGATTCTGTTCGTCGAGGGCGGCAGGATCGTCGAGCGCGGCACGCATGAGGAACTGCTGGCGCTCGGCGGGCGCTACCGTGCGCTCTACGACCTGCAGCTGCGGCCCGACGATACCGCACAAGGAGCCGCGTGATGGCGGACCCGCGCGACGACGACAAGGAAGACACAAGCGGCCGGCCGGCAAAGGCGGTCGTCGGCTCGCATCGCGACGAGGAAGAGGTCTTCGGCAAGGCCTACGATCCGCGCGTCGTGCGGCGCATCTGGGGCTTCGTCAGACCGTACCGGACCCGGATCTTCATCTCGGTCGCGGCGGTGCTGGTGTTCACGCTGACGCAACTGACGATCCCGCTGGTCATCCGCTACGCCATAGATCACGGCATGGCGGCGGGCAGGCTCGACAGGTCGGTGATGGCCGGGGCGACCGGCGCTTTCGCGGCGGTCATCCTTGTGAACTATGCAGCCAGCTATGTGCAGGAGAGCGTCGTCGGCAAGGTGGCCGAGAACGTGCTTTCCGACCTGCGCCGCGCCATGTTCGGCCATCTGCAGCGGGTCTCGCTGAGTTTCATGGACAAGACCGAGGTCGGAAGGCTGATGTCGCGCCTGCAGGGCGACGTCAATTCGATGCAGGAGTTCCTCGAAACGTCGGTCATGTCGGTGGGCGACATCGTGCTTTTGTTCGGGATCGTCAGCGTCCTTTTGTGGCTGGATTTTCGGCTCGGCCTGCTGACGCTGTCGACCATGCCGATGCTGTTCATCGTTCGACTGTTCTGGCTGCCGCGCGCCAAGGTCGCCTTCATGGCCGCGCATGAGACCAACTCGATCGCCAACGGGGCGCTGGCCGAAGGCATTCACGGCGTGCGCACCGTGCAAAGCCTCGAGCGCCAGCACGTCAATTTCGACCTCTATGACGAGAAGGTTGTGGCCAATCTCAAGGCCCATCTGAGGTCGGCCAAATACGCGCAGGTGATGGTGCCGATCGTCGACACGCTGACCGGGATCGCCATGGCGACGGTCATCGTCGTCGGCGGCTCGATGGTGCTGTCGCACGGCCTCGACGTCGGCGTCATGGTGGCGTTCCTGTTCTACATCCAGCGCTTCTTCGACCCCATCCGCTCGCTCACCATGCAGTATAGCGTCATGCAACGCGCCATGGCCTCGGGGCAACGCATCTCCGAAGTGCTCGACGTGCCGGTGGACGTCAGCGACAGGCAAGGCGCGGTGGCGCTGTCGCGCGACATGGACGGCTCGGTCGAGTTCAGGAACGTCACCTTCGGCTACCGGCGGAACCAGCCGGTGCTGAAGAATGTCAGCTTCCGCGTTAATCCTGGCGAGACGGTCGCGCTGGTCGGTCCGACCGGATCGGGCAAGTCGAGCTCCATGGCGCTGGCGCACCGGTTCTACGACGTGTGGTCGGGCCAGGTTCTGGTCGGCGGACACGACGTGCGCGACCTGACGCAGGATTCGCTTGGCGAACAGATGGCAATGGTCCTGCAGGAGCCCTTCCTGTTTTCCGGAACGGTGCTGGAGAACATTCGCTATCACAAGACCGGTGCCTCCCGCGAGGACGTGGTTCGCGCGGCGAAAGCCGTTGGCGCGCACGATTTCATCGAGCACTTGCCCGACGGCTACGACACCGAGCTCGAGCAGCGCGGCGGCAATCTCTCGCTCGGCCAGCGCCAGCTGATCAGTTTCGCGCGGGCGCTGGTGGCCGACGCCAAGATCCTGGTGCTCGACGAGGCCACGGCCAGCATCGATTCCTACACCGAGATGCTGATCCAGAAGGCGCTGACAAAACTGCTGGAAGGGCGAACCGGGCTCGTCATCGCCCACCGGCTGGCCACCATCCGCGGCGCCGACCGCATCATCGTGCTGCAGAACGGCGAGATCGTCGAAAGCGGCAACCACGAGCAATTGATGGGGCGAAAAGGCCTCTACGCCCGGCTCTACAACATGAACTACGCCTCGTTCGACGACATTTCCGAGGAGGAGATGGGAATGGACGCGGTGGTCGGCAAAGCGACGTGACCTCCAAGAAAATCGATGACCTTGGCTGGGGTCACCTCATCGCACAATTCAGTACGTCCTATGGTGCCTGGAAGGACGGGCTGGCCATCGCGTGCATCGGCTCGGAACGAGCGTAGCCGTCACGCCTGACGCCATGATCGATCAGGCGGGCGATCACGGCACGCCGCGCGTGATACGGCGTCAGCGTGTGGTCGGCATTCGGCAGCGAGACCCTGGTCACGCCACGAATGCTGTCGAGCCGCTCTTCCTCGGACCCGAAATGGCGGGCGATCTCCTTCAGGCTCAGGTCGCCTTCCGAGGTCACCATGAGAACCCGCACGCCCTGGCCGCAAAGGTCGCGCATCCAGCGTTCCACCCGGTGCTGTCCCAGCAGCGCGGCCGGATGCAGCATCGACAATGTCGACTTGATCGCCTCCAGCCCGCGCCGCACAATTAGCCGGGCGCGGCGAGAAGCGATCCCGCGCCATGTCGAGGCGTTCGGCTTGCCGGTCTCCTGCATGGCGGCGTTCTGCCCGCGCACGGCCTTGGACGTCTCGTAAGTCTTCCAGACCGCCATCTCCAGCGCGTAGGAACTGTTCCAGGCGAAGCAGAGCGGGTTGATCATGGTCAGCGTCCGCACACGCCGATCGGCCCGTGCGGCGTGAAAAGCCTGGTATGCGCCGGCGCAGGTGCCGACCAGGCCGACAGCAGGGTAGCCGGCTCGTTCCATCCAGTCGATCGCGCGGCTTACGTCATGGCGCGTACGCCGGTCATAGAGGAACAGGCGCCCTTCCTCGGTCTGATCGCTGAGGCCAAGTCCGGGCAGGTCGACGCGCAGCGAAGCGACGCCTTCCGCCGCCAGGTCTCGCGCCGCTTCCACCGTGCCACGCGCCCAACCGACATGCGGCACGCCGCCGGCGTTGAGAAAGATCACCGGCTCGGCCGCAGCCTGGCGTCGGCGTGGCCAGCAAAGCACGCCGCAGATCATCGGCTCCGGTCCGATCAGGACCGGCTTTTCGGTGTAGTGCGGACCGTCCAGGGTCTCCGACGCAGCCCGCGGCGTGGCCTTTGCCGCGACTGCTTCACCTGCATGGCCGGCCATCCAGGCTGCGCAGCGATCAAGAACGGCGGCCGGAATCCGGTTGGCGGTCGGGTCGCACATCAAGAGAGGATAGCCATCGAACTCGGCGGTGGTGATATCCGCAGGCCCCGCCCCTCCCCCATGAATTTCGTCGGCGGCAAGCGGCTTGCCGTTTGTAAGCACCAGCATCGGCAGGGATTGAAGGCTTGCCGCAGCCTGCCGCCAGTCGAGCGTCGAGAGATCGCCTAGCGTCTCATGCGTAATCCGGAAGCCGGCAGCCTCGCGCCCCTCGGTGAAAGCCCCTTCGCACGACGAACGGCTGGCCAGCGGCGCGTCGATCATGCGCGACATGGCCGTGATCTCGCGGACATAGGCCTTGCCGGAGGACGGCGGCGCGAGCAATACGAGACCGGCCACGTCGTCTCGTCCGGCCGCCGCCAGCGGCGCCAGCAGAGCGCCGAGCCGGAAACCGACCAAAATGACGTCCGCCACGCCGCAATCCCGTTTCAGCCGATCGATCGCGGCGCCTATGCTCTCCGTCCACCGTTGCACCTGACCGGGCGTTGAATGATCCCCGGCGGCATTGCCGCAGCCGGGATAGTCGAACTGCAGCGCCGGCAGATCGTTTTCGGCCGACTTGTCGGCCAGCAGCCTCAGGAAACGCCGGCTGCACAGGTCCTCGTGGCCATGCGCCCCGGCGATGACGACACCCCGACCACGCCGTTCGCTGCCCTTGCCTTCATGAAGCCAGCCGATCGTGTCGGCGAAGACTATCCCCCTCATGCCATGCTCCCGGTGGGCTCCAGCGCCCGCGTGATCTCTGCCCCAATTTCTGAATTGTCGGCCGCTTGCGGCGCATCGTAGGCCACCTCGCGATCGCTATTCAGCGCCGTCACGATGCCGGCCGGCGTGGACGAGGCCGGCCCGTCAAGGCCAATTTCCTTCACCGCACCCGGCATCAGGTGGAAGCCGTTCTCGCGCGGGAGGAACAGCCCATCCTCGATGGCGATGTGATAGGCGGCCCGCCTGCAGGCGAGCCGCATGCGCCAGCCGTCTTTCGCGCGCACCAACCGCGCCGACAGGCCGACATCGCGTCGCGCGATCATGGCACCGGGAAGCACATGAAAGGCTTCGGCCAGGATCTCGCCGTCACGGCCTTCAAGCCTTGCCACGGTTACCTCGTGGCCCGCCGGACCGAAGCGATAGGCATAAGACAGATCGAAGAAGGCGCCGAGCAGCGAGAACGCCGACAGGGACCGTGCCTCGCGCGCCTGCAGGGTGACCGGCTGGCGCGCGCTCACCACAGGGGTGACGCCATCGCGCAGACAGGCAAGCGACAGCGTCGCCTCGACGGCCTTCGCCCCGTCATTGACGAGATGCACGCCCAGCCCGTTGACGCCCTCGTCGCTCAGCGTCAGCCTGAGCGGCGTGAAGGCGCGCCTCAGCGCATGCCAGACCGATTTCGGCCGACCGGTGGAATCGACGGCGCCCCACCCTGCGCCCGGGCGCAGATCCTTCCAGAAGAACAGCAGCGCACCCGCCGTCGGCGAGGCCGGTCTGCGCCATTCATCGATCGTGCGCTCGACCAACTCGGCGGTGACGGCGCGCGAGACGTCGAGATAGCGCGCCGGATCCTCCATGCGCAGCCGGCGCGCATCGACGCCGAACAGCGCCTCCAGATAATGCTCGCGCACATCCTCGAAATCCCAAGACGCACCTGCGTCGCGCGGCACGCCGGCCTTCCAGCGCGGATCGTGGCTGGGCGGAACGGGCAGATGCTCATCCAGCGTCGCCTGTTCCGGCACGTTGGCGAAGGCGAGGCATTCGCTGGCGAAACGCACTTCTGTGCGGCGTGCGTCCTCCAGCGGCCGGCAATAGGCGCCGACGCCATAGTAATGTGTCGGGCCGCCATCCGCGGCAAAGGGCAAGCTGCCGCCGGAAGGCGACGAGGACACCAGCGCCAGATCGGGCAGGATCGCCTGCGCGACCGGACGCACGACATCGTCGAACCAGGGCGTTGGATCCATCGCCGCCGGCATGCCGAGCATCGCAGCCTGTTGCGCCACCTCGCTGCCGCCGCACAGCACCGCCAGCGACGGCGAATGCCGAAGCCGCTTCAACAGGTTGTCCACCTCGCGCGAGAGCGCCGCCCGCCAGGCCTCGCTTTTCGCCGGATAGTCGAAATTGGCGAGCATCAGGTCCTGCCAGACGAGAATGCCCATCTCGTCGCACAACTCGTGGAAGGCATCGCCTTCGTAGGCGAAGGTGCCGCCGATCCGCAGCATGTTGACGCCGGCTCGGCGCGCGAGGTCGAGGTCCGGCTCGATTTCGGTCCGCCCGCATGGCAGCCGCACAGGATCGGACGGCGTCCAGACCGCGCCACGGCAGAACACCGGCACGCCGTTGACGACCAGGCGGAAATCACGCCCGTCGGCGCCGCGATCGATCTCGATGCGGCGAAACCCGACCCGGCCGAGCCGGCTGCGCACCGTGCCGAGCGTCGCCATCACTTCGTGCAGTGCCGGCTCGCCATGACTGTTCGGCCACCATGGGGCGACATCGGCAATGGCCAATTCCGCCGTCAGCCGGGTGGGTGCCTCGACCTTGAGGCGCGCGCACACTCCAGCGCAGCTGACATGCGCGGTTTGCGTATCGTCGAAGCGTTCAGCGAGAGTGATCGCAACGGCAAGATGCCCGGTCGTACCGTCGAGCCTGGCGCGCATGTCGGCATCGAGGATGCGCTGCCCGCCATTCTCGCGGATCAACCTGACGGGACGCCACGGCCCGACGACATCGAAGTTCGGACACCAGCCCGGCATATGGCCGATCAGGGTCGTGCGCACCAACCGAAGCCGCTGATCGTCGATCATGCGAGGGCGCCAGCGGGCGCGTGGACCGGTCGCCGTTTCCAGATGGCGGTCGAGGCTGCGCAAGGCGATGGCGAGACGCTCGCCGCCTGAAAGGACTACCGCTGCCTCATGGCGCTCGAACATCGAGGTCGAGGTGAGCAGCAGCCGGTCGTCAAGCCAGACCTCGGCTATAGTCGCCAGACCCTCGAACACAAGCCGCACCGGACCAGACGCATCGAGCCTGCGGCTGTACCAGACATCGCGGTCGTGCAGCGGGGTCGGCTGCTTGCGGTCCCAGCGGCCATGCTTTTCCAGTGTGCCCGCAGCCGTGCCGGGACAGGCCGCGTCCAGCCATTCGGCATTTGCGTCGATATCATGCGGCAACGCCCAGGCGCCGGCCGCCGAGACGGCCATCCGCCAATCCCGGTCCAGCAACTCGGCAGAGCCGGCGATCGATACCGTGGCGTCCATTCCCCCCCCATGCTCAAATGCGCCTCGGCCGGTCCGCTAGGCCGCCTTGGAGGCGACACCCGCCATGCGGGCGTCCAGCACGTCCATCACCGTGTCGTAGGCCTGTGCCATTGGCGCGATAGCCTCGGCCAACCCGTCGAAGCGCTGCCGCGCCATCGCGCGGGCGAGCTTGAACTGCATGACCTTGGCGCCATCGGCAATGTCGCCGGCGGCTTGCGCCGCCTCGGCAAGGCAGGTTTCGCCGTGCTGCCCCAGCCATTCGAGATGACTGCCGAGGAGTTCGAAATTCGCGCCGACCTGCCGTAGCGTGTTGAAGGCATAGGTGTGGAAATAGTCCGGCGAGCGCGTCGCCAGCGTTTCAGCGTGGCGGCCGAACGCGGCCGCATAGGCGCCGAGCGGATTACGCTTCGGCCGCCGCTTCAGGTGATGCGCAAGCAGCGCCGCCGCGGTCCCGACCGCATCTCGGGCCGGGCGCGTGGCGTCGAGCTTCACGAATTCCGCATAAGGAAACAGCGGCAGGCCGCCGGCCGACACACCGTCCCCCGACATATCATCCCATTGGCCGAAGATGCCGTCATAGTCTTCGCCCTCGAGCGCAAAGTAGCCGTCATTGTGGAAGTAGCGCATCTGCCGCCCCTTGGGGTCGAGCGCATTGATGCCGACCGTGGTCTTGGAATGGCCGCTGCGATAGGTGATGCCCTTGGTGTCGGGCAGGTAGAAGGCGTCGACCTCGACCAGCGGCAGCCGGCCGAGTTCGACTTGCGCAAGCACATGCGACTCCAGCCGGTCGAAGACCGCCAGTTCCTGGATGTCCAGCCCCGCCAGCCTCTGCAGGTCGGCGGTCGGGAACTTGAAGAAGGTGAACTGATCGCCCTCGAAATCCTGCGCCACGGTGAAGCCGAGCGCCGCGACCGGATCGTGGCCGGTCGCGTGCAGCACCTCGATCAGGAGATCGACATAGCAGTTCGTCTGCGGCCAACGCCTGTTCGGATCGTGCAGCCGGTGCGGCCGGTAGCTGGCCGGATCGAGGCCCGCGATAGCGTTCAGCATATCACACGCTCCACAGCACGTCGCGGACCGCCGCCGGCCAGGCGTCCGCGTCCGGCCCGTGATGGCGGAACAGCGCCAGCGCCACACGCTCCAGCCCGAAGCCGACGCAGGCCGAATGGCAGAACTCCCCGTCGGCGAACTTCAAGCCCCAGGTCCGGCCAAAATGGTCCTGGTGATAATTGAAGCTCAAACAGGCGGTCGGCTTCTCGATGCTGGTCACCGGGATCAGCAGCTCGAATTTCAGGCCCTGGTCGCGCTGGTTGTTGGCCATCATCTTGCCGCCGCGGCCGAAGAACGGATCGTTGGCAAGATCGACCTCGCAGGGCAGGTCGAGCGACTCGATCATCGCCTTGCCGCGCTTCAGCCAGCTTTCGCGGAACGCGCGCACCTGCTCGGCCGTGCCGATCTTGACGAACTCGCGCATGCGGAAGAGCTGCATGCGCGCCGGGTCCTTCGACGGCTCGTGGCGGAAGCAATAGGACGAGAGCTCGAACAGCAGGCCCTGCGCCGGCACAGGGCCGCGCGCGGCGACGGTGGGATAGAGCGGGTAGCAGGCGGCCGGTGTCAGCGCGACGTCCGTCGCCTTCTGCAGCTCCGTCCAGTCCCCGCCGTCGGCCATCATGCCGAGCAGTTGCGCATGCTCCCGCTCGCCTCCCATGAAGGAATGTACACAGCCGGCAAGCTGCGGGAAGCTCTTCATGTAGCCGCTCTTCTCCAGCGTCGCACGGCTCATGCCCGGCGGAAAATGGATGCGGGTGGCCTTGTCGGGCGCGCCGAGCCGGGTGACGAGACGCTCGAACCGCTCGATCACTTCCTCGAACGCGCCCGAACGGCCGTAGAGGCCGTCGATGCCGGATTCGAATAGGATGCCGTTCTCGAACAGGCTGTCGAGCAGCGACTTGGAGTCGAATGTCTTGGCGTCCATCTCAGCCCCCCAGGCCGGTGTCGAAGCGGCTCATCAGCATGAGCGTCGCGGTATTGGAAAGGATGCGGTCGTTGGAGATCATCACCGGCGCCGAAGTCACGTCGCGCAGATGCCGGCCGACGCTGAACGGGGTGCCGTTCTTGTAGCCAAGGATGCCGTTGACCAGCATGGCCAGACGCGCCACGGCGCCGGCCTTCTCGCTGGCCGCGACCTTCAGCGCGTTGATCTCGGCAGCGAAGCCGATCGAAGACAGCGCATCGTCGTCGCCCTTGGCCGCCTCGAAACGATGGATGGCGGCCGTCAGGTGCCCTTTCATCTCCTGCAAGAGGGCTGCGGCCTCGGCCAGCCTCAGCGCGCCCGGCGGCATGGCGTCGGGCTGCTTGCGCGCCGCCGCCTTGACGAAGGCCTGCGCCCGATTGAAGGCGTCGGCGGCGATGCCGAACCAGGTCGCCGCCCAGAAGATGTGCGAGCTGGCCAGCATCGACTGCGCCGCGATCTCGGAGAACGGCTTCGGGAATATCTGCGTCGCCTCACCCGTGGCGACGAGATGAAAACCGTCGGAGCAGGTGCCGCGCATGCCGAGCGTGTCCCACACCGACGTGCGTTCCAGCGTGCGGTTGCCATCGGCCGGGATCACCACCATCACCTGATCGGAGCTTGCCGCATCGGGGGCGCGACGCGCCGTGGCGAGGATGGCGTCGGCATAGTTGCCATAGGAGATGACGGTGGCTTCCTTGGTCAGCGCGAAGCGCCCGCCGATAACCTCGACCGCGCAGATCGAATTACGCAAGTTGCCGCCGATGCCGGCCTCCGTCGTCGCGGAGGCCATCAGAAGCTGCTCGTCGGCGATGCGCCGCATATAGGCGCGGTGCCAGTCGCTGGCGCCGCCGTGAGTGACGAAGCTCGACGTCTTGATCTGGTGCATGGCATAGATCATCGCGCTCGAGCCGCAGGCCTGGCCGAGCTGGACGATGAGATCGGCGATCTGCATCGTGCCGAGCCCCTCGCCGCCAAGCTCGACCGGGATCGCCACGCCGAGCAGCCGCTCGCGCTTCAGCGCCTCGATCGTCTCTACCGGGAAACGGCCTTCCTTATCCACGGGGTCGGCATGGCCGGCGGCGATCTCGGCGACGCGGCGCATGCGTTCGGTTGCGGCTTCCGGCGCCTGCGCGAGCGAAGCCGCCTCGATCTTTCTCAACACGTTCATGACTCTATGCCGCCTTGCGGGTCAATTGCGAAACGGCGTCCGCGATGCTGGCGAGCGAAGAGAAGGTGCGCCGCGTCAGCATCGTCTCGGGGAATTCGATGTCGAATTCCTCTTCGAGCGCCAGCATCATCTGCACCGAGGCGAAGGAGGTCAGCCCCGCGTCGTAGAGATTGGCGTCGTCGGCGAGCGCGCCGAAATTTAGCGGAATCATCGGATGCTGCTCGAGCAGCGAGCGAATCTGGTCGATCATGGAGGCCCCACCCTTGCGTTTGCATGTTTGTGCGGGCGCCAATATTGCAGAGGCAGCGCAACCGTGGCGTTAACGCCGCCGGTCAGTTTCAACCATGCCTAAGGATCGGTAACGGACCGCAGTACAATTTTAAAGCTTCGGACACGGCAGGAAAAAGAGAATGGAGCCGTCGACCACGACGATGCCGGCCGCGCCTTAAAGCGCGTCGTGACCTTTCAGATTCGCTCCGTACGCTTCAGCTTTTTTGATCTTGCGCATATCTTTGTCCCGAAACCGGTTCCCACTTTCGGGAGACATGCCTCAGGCAGGAGGCGGAGGAAGGCTCAGTCGAAGAAGCCCTTATCCTCTTCCTTGAGATACTTCCCGGCTGCTTCGACGTCGATATCGAGTCCCAGCCCCGGCGCTTCCAGCAAATCCACCATGCTGTCCTTCACGATCTGCGCCGGCAGGCCGACCACCAGATCCTCCCACCACGGGTCGGAGGCGCTCGGGTACTCGAAGGCGATGTAGTTGGCCGGCAAGGTTGCGCAGACATTGATCAGCGCGCCGAGACCGAGCAGGCCGTTCGCGGTGCCGTGCGGCGCCATAAGGATCGAGTGCATGTAGGCGTGCTCGGCGACCCATTTGAGCTCGGCAATGCCGCCGATGTCGGCGGGATCGGGGCCGATGACGCGCACCGCCTGCGTCTCGATCAGTTCCTTGAAATTGTGGCGCAGATAGATCTGCTCGCCCGTGTGGATCGGCGTCGAGGTGGAGGTGGTCAGTTCCCGATAGGCCTGCGGATTGACCCACGGCACATAGTCGCCGGTCAGCATGTCCTCGAGCCACATCAGATTGTACTTCTCGACCGCGCGAGCGAACTTGATCGCATCGGGCAGCATCCAGCCCGGGCCGCAGTCGAGCGCCAGGCTGACCTTGTCGCCCAGCACTTCCTTCATCGCCGCCACGCAGTCGAGCATGTGATTGAAACCGCGCTCGCTGATCACGCCCTGATCCATGGCGCCGTGATAGCCCGCCTTCTTCTGCGTCACGCCGTAGTGGAAGCCTTCTATCGTGTCCTTCATGTTGGAGTGGAACGAGATCCCTTGCTTGACCATGAAGAAGTTCTGCGGCTGCTCCATCATCCATTTGACGTCGGCGGCGTAGTCTTCCGGCCGGTCGCCCGTGCGCTTGCGGCGGATCGAGCCGTTGTAGACGCGCACCTTGTCGCGCACCTTGCCGCCAAGCAGTTTGTAGACCGGCACGCCCGCGGCCTTGCCGGCTATGTCCCACAGCGCATGCTCGATGGCGCTCACTGCCGCGCCATAGGGCTTGAACGAACCGCGCTGGCGGATCTTAAGCATCACGCGCTCGACGTCGGTCGGGTCCTCGCCGATAAGCGCCTCGCGGAAATGCAGCACAAAAGGTTTGAGATAGGTTTTTGTAAACTCGACTTCGCCCAGGCCATAGAGGCCCTCATCGGTGACGACGCGAACGATGGGGTGCTTGCCGATGACGGCGCAGCGCAGGTCGGTGATCTTCATGGCGCAGTCCTATCTCACAGACGAGAAAGCTGTCGGCGTGAGCAGCTGGCTGCTGATATTGGCAATGATCTGCCCGTCGCGCTCAGACTCGTCCCGGGCCCTGTGCCATGCCGGATCGGTGACGAAAGCCGCCCATTTCGCCTCACGCTCGGCCAGCGATTCCCAGGCGAGGAAATAGGTGAGGCGATTGCTGTTTTCGCCGATCGCCGTGGTGAAAAACCCGGCTTGGCGGATGCCATGCCTCTCCCAGATGGCCAGCGTTTGGTCGGAAAAGCGCTTGAGCAAAGCCGGCAGCCTGCCCGGCAGGCAGTCATAGATACGCAGTTCGTAGATCATGGTTTCGTCCGTTTCTTCCTTCGCCTCTCCCCTTGGGAGAGGTCGACACGAATGGTCTGTCGTCGGCCCTGTGAGCCTGGGGGATGAGGGCAGAGGGCCCGGGCTAACTCCAGGTCCGGTCCCAGCTATATTCATTGTCCCAATGCTCGGTGGATTGCCATATCCCCGTGACACCGGGCTGCAGATGCTGGCTGATCACCTCGTCGACCACATCGTCGATCCCCAGGCCTGGCTTGTCCGGAACGGTTATGAAGCCATCCTTCACCAGCGGCTTGGGGAGACCTGTGACGATGTCGTCCCACCACTCGACATCGGCGGAGTGGTATTCGAGCGCCATGAAGTTCTCGGTCGCGGTCGCGACATGCGCCGCGGCCATCGCGGCGATCGGACTTTCGGCCATGTGGATGGCCATGGCGACGCCATGGTCCTGAGCCATGTCGCCGATCTTCTTGGTCTCGAGGATGCCGCCGCTGGTGAGCAGGTCCGGGTGGATGACGGAGAGGCCGCCGCTCTTCAGCAGCGGCTCGAAGGCCTCCTTGAGGTAGATGTCCTCGCCCGTGCAGATCGGCACCGCGGTGGCCTCCTGCAACCGCCGGTACTGCTCGGTGTACTGCCAGGGGATCACATCCTCGAGCCAGGCCGGCACGTATTTCTCGATACGGCGTGACAGGCGTATGCCGTCCTGCAGCGAAATGTGGCCGACATGATCGATGGCCAGCGGGATCTCGTAGCCGATGACCTCGCGAACCTCGTGGATATACTGCTCCAGCAGGTCGATCCCTTTTTCGGTGAAATGCAGGCCCGTGAACGGGTGCTGCACGTTCTGCGCATCGTAGGCGAGGTTGCGTGCCTTACGCTCCTCAAGCGCGCCACCGCGGCCGCGTGGATTGGCGTAAAACCCTTCGAGCGCGCCGGCGGGCGCGACCACGGCGCCCGGGATATGGGCGATCTGCATCAAGCCCAGGTCCATCTTGAGGAAGGCGAAGCCGCGCTCCATGCGCGCCTTGAGGCGCTTGCCGGTTTCGGTGCCGCTCGGCTTCTCCGCGTCGGTATCGCAGTAGACGCGCACGTGATCGCGAAACTTGCCGCCGAGCATCTGGTAGATGGGCACGCCATAGGCCTTGCCGGCGAGATCCCAGAGCGCGATTTCGACCGCCGAGACGCCACCGCCTTGGCGGCCGTGCCCGCCGAACTGCTTGATGCGGCGGAACAGGCGGTCGATGTCGCAAGGGTTCTCGCCAAGCAACCGGCTCTTCAGCATCAGCGCATAGGTGGCGCTGGCGCCGTCGCGCACCTCGCCAAGCCCGACGATGCCCTGGTTGGTGTAGATCTTGAGCAGCGCCGAGGCGAACGGCGCGCCGACGATCTCGGCCACCCGCATGTCGGTGATGCGAAGGCCGGACGGCTTGGAATTCGTGTTGACCCGATTGAGGGCCTCGTCGGCTCCATCGGTTTTTGGCATGGCCTATCCTCGCTTTGTTTGGCGGGGCTTGTTGCCCCGCGTGCTGGGCATGGAGGGTTGCTAGGCCAGCTCGATCTCGTGGGCCTGCAGATAGTCGCGGTTCATCTCGACGCCGAGACCAGGCTTCGACGTCAGCTTGAGGCTACCGTTCGAAACGTTGAGCGGTCTGTCGATGAGGTGATCGTATTTGGAGAGATCCCACTCCGACGTTTCGAGCTTGTAGAAGTTGGGAACCGTCATCATCACCTGCGCTCCCGCAACCACGTTGATCGGTCCCGCGGCGTCGTGCGGCGAGACGGGGACGTAGTAGGCTTCGCAGAGGGCGGAAATCTTCTTCAGCTCGGTAATCCCGCCGGTCCAGGTCACGTCGGGCATGATGTAGTCGGCGAGCTTGTTCTCGAGCACCGGCACGAAATCCCATTTCGTGTGGCCGCGCTCGCCCCACGAGATAGCGGCGCTGACCTTCTCACGCACCTGCTTGAGCGCGTTGAGGCTCTCGGGCGGGCAAGGCTCCTCGAACCAATCGATCTGGCCCGCTTCCTCGAGGCTCCGACAGAGGCGAATGGCGGTGGGAACATCGAAGCGGCCATGCGCATCGATGAGGATGTCCACATCGGGTCCGGCCGTTTCGCGGATCAGGGCCGTCAGCTCGGCCGCTTCGCGTTCGTCCTTGCGCGTCATGCCACCGTCGAGGTAGCCGTCCCGCCTTTCGCGGGCCACGCCATCGACGCTGGGGCCCTGGTGGGGAAAAGGATCGAACTTGAGCCCGGTGTGTCCGGACTCGACAATATCCCGAATCTCGCGGACCACCGCCTCCTTGCTGGTGAATTTGGCCTGGTTGGGATGGGTGTAAAGAGCGATTTCCTCCCGTACCGGTCCGCCCAGCAGCTCGTAGATCGGCTTGCCGAGAACTTTGCCGCGGATGTCCCAGAGGGCTATATCGATGGCGCTGACGCATTCGACGGCGGCGCCGCGGCTGCCCATGTAGGTGAAGCTGCGGAAAATCTTGTGCCAGAGATGCTCGATACGCGCCGGGTCCTCACCTGTCATGGCGGTACCGATCTGCCGCAGGATGGTGCACAGCGCGCGGTTGGCGAGCTTTGTCGTGGTGGTGATCTCTCCCCAACCGCTCACTCCCTCGTCGGTCGTCACTTCGACGAACAGATACTCTCCCCAATAGGAAGCATCGGACTTGATCAGCCACGGCCGGATACTCGTGATCTTCATCTCAACTGCCTTTATCTGAAGTTTCCAGGGGTGCCGATGTTCTAAGATTGGGCGTTCTATCCGGCCCGCGCGGCGTTGCGGGCACGCATGTGTTCGAGGATGTGCCGTCCGGAGCCCTCGACATGGCGGGCGACGAGTTCGGCCGCCTTGTCGGCATCTCCCGCCTTTACGAGCGCGATGAGCTCGCGGTGCTCGCGAATGATCGCGGCACGGCGCGCGAGGGTGAAATCGAAACGCCGGCTCACGGCGCGCAGCACTTCGCGATGCTTCCACCAAAGCTCGGCGGCATGGCGGTTGTAGTGCCGCTGGTACATCACGGTATGGAAGGCGGTATCGAGCTCACTGTGCCGGAATGTGTCGGCGAAGTTGTTTTCCTCGATCAGGCCTTGGAGACGTTCGAGTTCCGCGATGTCCTCGCCAGTGGCCATGTTCACGAACCATCGCGTCAGGGCCGGCTCGATCAGAACGCCGATCTCGTAGATATCGCGCACGAAATCCTGATCTATGGGTCGCACGCGCGCTCCGCGGTTGGGGGCAAAGATGACGAAGCCCTCGCCGCGCAACAGCTGCAAGGCCTCGCGCACGGGATTGGTCGAGGTGCCGTGACGCCGGGCGAGATCGCTGACCACAAGCCGTTCGTTGGCGGCCAGCCGCCCCTCGATGATGTCTTCCCTGATCAGTTCATAAAGCGAGGCGCCCTCGCTGGAGGCCCCTATGGGATCAATCCCCGCAGGTGGCTTCGCTTTAAAGTCGCTTGTTTCGGCCAAAGCCCGCTCCCCTAGGCTGATACACATTCTATCCGATTATCACGCAAAGTTTCGATAAACAATGTACGATCCAGCTCGTTGACAGACAATTCACGATCTGAAAACGTACAAGACGGCCGATGGGGTACACAGAACAGTGTCCCGCGGCCGAACGAGGAAGGACCGCTTGCCTCGAAGCGAAGCGGCGTGGGAGAGAAACCTGGAGGATACCTATGACGAGGATTACACTCGGCGGTGCCGTCCTGCGCGGCACTGTCTCAACTGCTTTAATGGCATCGTTGATGTCGGCGCCGGCACTGGCTGCGCCGCCGGTGGACCTGAGCAAGTGGTCGCCGGAATATGTGCGCTCGATTGCCGGCACGCAGGATTTTGACACGGCGGCCGATTGCGCCAAGGTCACCCCGCTCGACTACAAGGGGCGACTGACTTTCTGGTATCAGGGCGTGTTCGAGGGTGACCCCGACCTTCTGCGTCAGTACTACAAGGATTTCTTCGCAAACTTCCGCAAGACCTATCCGAACATCCAGCTCGAGGAACAGGCCCTCACCTACAACGACCTTCTGGACAAGTTCCGCACGGCGCTGCTCGGCAATGCAGCGCCGATGGCGGTCCGCCTGCAGATCCTGGGCGGCACCGAATTCGCCTCGAAGGGCTATTTGCAGCCGCTCAAGCCTGAGGACGTCGGGTATTCGACCGAGGATTTCTGGCCCGGCGCCATGAAGGCGGTGACCTGGGACGGGGTGACCTACGGCATTCCAACCAACAACGAGACGATGGCGTTCATCTGGAACGCCGACATCTTCAAACGCGCGGGCCTCGATCCTAACAAGCCCCCGGCAACCTGGGACGACGTCGTCAAGTATTCCAAGCAGATCCATGACAAGCTCGGCATTGCCGGTTATGGCCTCGTGGCCCGCAAGAATGCCGGCAATACGCCGTACCGCTTCATGCCTCAGCTATGGGCCTATGGCGGCGGCGTCTTCGACGAAGCAAAGGCGAACCCGACCTATAAGGACATCGAGCTCAACAGCCCGCAGAGCAAGGCGGCGCTGCAGGCCTCGTACGACATGTATGTTCGCGACAAGTCGGTTCCGGTTTCGGCACTGACCAACCAGCAGGCCGACAACCAGCCTCTGTTTCTGGCCGGTCAGCTCGGCATGATGATCTCGCACCCGTCCGACTACAACGTCATGCTCGACCTGCAGAAGAAGGCGACCGGCACCGACAAGGACAAGGCGCAGACCGTCATCGACAACATGCGCTACGGCCTCATTCCGACCGGCCCCGACGGCAAGCGCGCAGTCGTGTTCGGCGGCTCGAACATTCACATCCTGAAGCCCGAATATGTCGAAGGCGGCAAGGTGGACGAGCCGGCCGCAAAGGCGATCATCTGCATGTGGACCAGCCCCGAATGGTCGCTGAAGATGGCATACGCCGGCTCGAACCCGGGCAACCTCAACGGCTTCAAGACCAAATGGATGAAGGAGCGTCTGGACAGCATCAAGTTCCTCGATGTCACGACGTCGATGTTGCCATACGGCATCCCGTTCCCAGCCCTGCCGCAGTCTCCCGAGATCATGAACATCATCGTTCCGGACATGCTGCAGAATGCCCTGACCGGGGCGATGACCGTCGACCAAGCGGCGGACGACGCGGCCAAGAGGGTAAAAGACCTGATGGGCGGCGGACTCTAGTCCAAGCCTGACCTGCGATCCGACCGGCTGCGCCGAGCGTGCAGCCGGTTCGTTCCGAAGAACAAGGGCACGCCACAAGTGACGATCGTGAACAGCAGGACCGAGGCTCGCCGAAGATTGCTACCCGGCCGGCCGGGCGCGTTGCGGAGGATTGGGGAGCATCGCGCTGACTACGCGTACGTGCTCCCTGCGATCGTCGTGATGATGATCGTCATCGCCTACCCGATCTACTACACGATCGAATTGTCGTTCTTCAATACGCCGCCTGGCCTGCAGCTGCGGGACAAGATCTTCGTCGGCTTCGACAACTACACGGCCATCCTGACAAGTGAGGTGTTCTGGAGGGTCACCTGGAACACGCTTATCTGGACGCTGGCGTCCACCTTCTTCTCCTTTGTCCTGGGGTTTGGCGCCGCGCTGGCGCTCCACCGCGACTTCGTCGGCCGCGGCGTCCTGCGCGCTATCCTGATCATCCCCTGGGTCATCAGCGCGGTCGCCGCCTCCTATATCTGGAAGTGGATCTACCATTCGGACTTTGGGATAATCGGCGCGATCCTGGTCCGCCTCGGATTGGCTGACCGGCCGCCCAATTTCATCGACAGCGTCAGCACGGTGCTGCCCTCCCTGATCGTCGTCAATATCTGGCGCGAGTTTCCGTTTGCCATGATCATGATGATGGCCGGCCTGCAGACGGTCCCCGACCAGTTGCTGCGCGCCGCGAAAGTCGACGGGGCCAATGCATGGCAGCGCTTCTGGCATGTAACTTTCCCGCATTTGAGGAACGTCTCCACGGTGACGATCCTGCTGCTGGCCGTGGCCAACTTCAATTCCTTCATCATCCCGTGGATCATGACCGGCGGCGGGCCGTCGAACGCATCGCATATCTGGATCACCCACATTTACGAGCTCGCCTTCGGCCGCCAGCGCTGGGGGGTGGCATCGGCCTATTCGGTGCTTCTGTTCCTCATCCTGATGACGCTCGGCTACTTCTACGTCCGTGCGCTGAGCGGCAACGAGCGGAAGGATCGCGGCGCATGAGCACGATTGCCGAGACAGCTCCTCGAGACCGGACCCGTCGTCGCATGCGCATCGACGGATGGCGGTGGGGCGGGCGCATCTTCCTGGTGTTCATGCTGCTCTACACCGCGTTGCCGATGATCTGGATGCTGCTCACCTCGATCAAGTCGGGCTTCGCGGCGATGCAATTCCCGCCGCAATGGTGGCCCGACCAGCCGACCCTCGCCAGTTACCAGAAGCTGCTCGATCCGCAGAACAGCGTCGGCCAGGACTTCCTCCGCTTCTTCTGGAACAGTCTTTTCGTCTCGACCGCCACGACGATCCTTTCGGTGATCGTGGCGGTTCCCGCGGCCTACGCGTTCTCGCGCTTCACCTTCCCGGGCCGGAACTTCCTGTTCTTCGCGGTATTGCTGCGCAACATGTTCCCGGCGGTGATCTTTCTCGTGCCGCTCTTCATCCTGATGCGCGCGATCGGGCTGGTGAACACGCATGGGTCTCTTGTGCTCACCTACCTGACGTTTGGACTGCCGCTGGCGATCTGGCTGCTCAAGGGCTTCTACGACAACATCCCGGTGCAGCTCGAGCAGGCGGCGCGCATTGATGGAGCGACGCGGTTCCAGGCCTTCCTCCTGATCGTGATGCCGCTCTCGGCGCCGGGGATCATCGCCACGGCGATCTACTCCTTCATCGGTGCGTGGAACGAATACATCTACGCCTACACCTTCCTCTCCAAGAACGAACAGCTGACGCTGCCGGTCGGCATCCAGCGCTTTTTCTCGGAAAATACGACGGACTTTCCGGGCCTGATGGCGGCCAGCTTCATGATGAGCGTACCCGTCGTAGTGCTGTTCCTCGTCCTGCAACGATACTTCGTGCGCGCCCTCACAGAAGGCGCGGTCAAGCACTAGGAGCTGCCGATGGCCCACGTGGTCCTCAAAGATCTCGTCAAGACCTATGGCGGCTTCAAAGCCGTCAACGAGGTTTCGCTGACGGTCAATGACGGCGAGTTCGTTGCGCTCGTCGGCCCTTCGGGCTGCGGCAAGACAACCACGCTCAATCTCGTCGCGGGCCTGACCCCGATCACATCGGGCGACATCTTCATCGGCGACCGGGTGGTCAACGACCTCGATCCCAAGGACCGGGACATCGCAATGGTGTTCCAGAACTACGCGCTCTATCCGCAAAAGTCGGTCTATATGAACCTCGCCTTCCCGCTGCAGATGCGCAGGCTGCCCAGGGACGAGATCGACAAGAAGGTCAGGGAAGCGGCGCGCGTTCTCGACATGACGCAGCTGCTCGAGCGCAAGCCGCGCGAACTTTCGGGCGGGCAGCAGCAGCGCGTGGCGCTCGGCCGCGCCCTCGTTCGGGATCCGGCTGTATTCCTGATGGACGAACCGCTCTCCAATCTCGACGCGAAGCTGCGCGTGCAGATGCGGTCCGAGATCAAACGGTTCCATCAGGACCTGAAGGCGACGATCATCTATGTGACGCACGACCAGCTCGAGGCCGTGACCATGGCGGACAGGATGGCCGTGATGAACGGCGGCTACCTGCAGCAATACGATTCGCCGGCGCAGGTTTTCGCCCATCCCGTCAACATGTTCGTCGCAAGCTTCGTGGGCAGCCCGGCAATGAGCCTTATTCCGCTGGAGGCATCCACGGCAAACGGCGATACCGCTCTGACGAGCGCCGAGGGCTGGAGCCTCGCGCTGTCGCAACCCAACGCGCGCAAGGTCCAGGCGGCGACCACCAGGAAGGTCGTGCTGGGTGCGCGCCATTCGACGATCAAGCTGCACAAGAGCGCGGTCCCCGGCGCCATTCCGGCCAAGGCCTATACGGTGGAACCAACTGGAGACCTAACCTTCGTGCAAGCGTTCCTCTCCGGCGCCATCGTCAATATCAGTGTGTCACCCAACATCACCGTCACACCTGACGAGCAGATCTGGCTCGAGTTCGATCAGGAGCGCATGCACCTTTTCGACGGCGAAACTGAAATGGCTCTCGGTGCCCACTGAGATGGGGCGGATGCGTGTGCGTGTATGACGACAAAGCTTAAGATCACCGCCATCAAGCCTTATCCCGTGTGGGTGGGAACTCGCAACCAGATGCTCGTCAAGGTCGAGACTGACCAAGGCATCTTCGGCTGGGGCGAGAGCGGCTTGAGCGGCCGCGAGAAGGCCGTGGCCGGCGCGATCGAGCACTATCGCGAGTTTCTCGTCGGCCGCGACCCGATGCCGATCGGCCGGATCTGGCAGGAGGTCTATCGCAGCCAGTATTTCGAAGGCGGGCGGGTCCTGCAGGCGGCGATTTCGGCCATCGACATCGCCCTGCACGACATCAAGGGCAAGGCGCTCGGGGTGCCGGTCTACGAGCTGCTCGGCGGCAAGCAGCGCGACCGCATCCCGACCTTCGCCTCGACCGGAGACGAGGCCGAGGGCGACGCAGCCCTCGAACGGGCCCGCGAACTGCGCGAACAGGGGTGGCAGGCGATCCGCTTCTTCCCGGTCGGGCAAAGCAGCAGGGACATCTTCGAGCCGCGCGAGTCGATCGGCGCCACGGCGACCATGCTGAACAAGGCGCGCGAAGCGCTTGGCGACGACGTCGTCCTCGGCATCGACTATCATCATCGGCTGTCGGTGGCCGAGGCGGCGAGCTTCTGCAACAAACTCGGCCGCGGCGTGCTCGATTTCCTCGAGGAGCCGATACGCGACGAGACGCCGGAGGCCTACGAGTCTCTTCGTACGATGACCGACATCCCCTTTGCCATCGGCGAGGAATTCGCCAGCAAGTGGCAGTTCATGCCTTACATCGAGCGCGGCATCCATCAGTTCAACCGGCTCGATGTCTGCAATGTCGGCGGACTTACCGAGGCGATGAAGGTCGCGGGCTGGAGCGAGGCGCACTACGTGGACCTGATGCCGCACAATCCCCTTGGCCCAGTGTGCACGGCCGCGACCATGCATCTCGCCGCCGCCGTGCCGAATTTCGCGTGGCTGGAGACAAGGGCGCCGGAAAGAAAGCTGGGCTTCGACAATTCAGAGTTTTTCCCCGTGCAGCCCCGGCTCGACGGCACAGACTATCCGGTCGGCGATCTGCCGGGGCTGGGCGTCGAGATCAACGAAGCAGCGATCCAGGCGCAGAGTTTCCGCTTCTGGGAAGCGCCTCACCTCAAGCGCCGCGACGGTTCCGTCACGAACTGGTAGCTCAATTTCAACCGGAGTCCACCATGACGCATACTCCCGACATCACCCGGCCGCCCAGAGACCTGATCGACGCGCTAAGGGAGATCGGCGCCGCGACGGTTGCCGGCACGCTTGGCCATATGGGCTTTCGCAATCCGCATATGGTCGGTCCGGTAGCGCAGAATCACGGCAAGTCGATCGTCGGCCCGGCGCTGACGCTGCAGTTCCTGCCGCAGCGGCCGGATCTGTTCAACGAGGGAGAATATGCGGATCCGGAGACGCAGCTGCACCGGCACGTGCTCTATCACGCGCAGGAGGGCGACGTGGTCGTGGTCGACGCGCGCGGCGACATGAGCTCCGGCGTCTTCGGCGATATGATGTCGACCTATTTCAAGGGCAGAGGCGGCGCGGGCATCGTCATCGACGGATGCATGCGCGACCGGCCCAATGTCGAAAAGCTCGATCTGCCCCTCTGGTTGCGCGGCTGGACGCCCAACTACCATGTGCAAACCAGCATCTATCCCAACGCCGTCAACGTTCCGATTGCCTGCGGCGGCGTCACGGTGATCCCCGGCGACATCATCGTCGCCGACGACGACGGGGTGGTGGTGGTTCCAGTCTCAATGGCCCCGCAAGTGATCGAGGACGCGAAGAAGCATCACGATTGGGAAGAGTTCTCGCGGGAGAAGCTGATGCAGGGCGCGCCGTTGCAACGCTATTATCCGCTGCATGACGATGCCCGCGGGGAGTACGAGGCGTGGCGCAAGACAAGGCGCTAGGAGAAGCCAAGATAGCGCATGGATCACCTCGCGGCGGATAGCACGATCCAGGAAAATCAGCGCAAGAAGGCGGTGGTACCGTTGGCTGGGCTCGAACCAGCGACCCCCAGATCCACAATCTGGTGCTCTAACCAACTGAGCTACAACGGCACGTCCGCTTGAGCGCAATCGAGAAGAAATCATTCTCCGCGTCCGCTCTGTCGTCGGCGATGCGTCCCTTACGGGCTAACAGAGTCTAATTCAAGGCCTTTGATAAGGCAAAGATCGGTTCGGCGAACCGGCACCCGTTTTAGCCGGGCAAAAGAAAAGGCCGGCGGGAGGAGGTGCCGGCCTTTTCCTGTTACGAGCCAGCGGGAGGAGGAGCTGGCTGGTCACCCCGGAGAGCGAAGGGAGGAGGTTTCACTCCCCGGGTATTCATCTGCTCAATCTATCGCACATCTATTTGTCTGACAAAATGCGACGTTTTGATGCAGTTCGCAGCGCGAATCAGGCCGCCTTGACGTCCTTGATCGCCTTCTCGAAAGCGGTCTTGACCGGCTTGGAGACATCCTCGACGGCCTTGGAGGCAACGGTCTGGAAGTCCTTGGCCTGCTCGATGGCCATCTCGACGCGCTTGCGCAGGAAGGAGGTCTGCAGCTCGACGACCTCGGAAAGCGTCTTGGCGCCGACCAGGGCTTCGAGATGCGAGAAGCTGGCCTCGGCGTTGGCGCGCAGGATGGCGATGGACTTGAGCGACAGGTCGCTGGAAACGGTCTTGGCGGTCTCGTAGGTCGACTCCAGAACCTTCTGGGTCTCCTCGGCGCCGTTCTTCAACTTGGCATAGGCCTCTTTCGACTGCTCGACGCCCTTCTCGGCGAAAGCGCGGATCTGGTCGGTGGCCTTGGAAGCGTCGAAGCTCGGGAATTCGACGTTTTCGATGGTCTCAGCGGTCTTGCCAGTCTTGGACATTTTCCAACCTTTCAGGGGTAGCGGCTTTGACAGAAAGCCGTCTCGTTCATGTATGATGGCAATATAAAGGCAACTTTTGTGCATTGCAATATCTTTGTTGCAGCGCACCATAAAAATCGCCATACCATTAACCACGCACCCAGAGATTTCGGCCGATACACGGCATGGCTTGTGGACCTTCGCCCCGTACGCTTTTATTAACAAAGCGTTAACCGAAAATGCCCGCTCCGGGGTTCGCCAGCACATGCCGCCTGAAAACTACTCCTTCCTCGATGTCGCCGTGCTCGATACGGTGCGCCAGCGCTTCGCCGCCGGAGACGCGCTTGCCATATTGTCGGCCGACCTCGAGCAGGTGATCTGGGCCAATGGTCCCGGCGCCGCGGTGTTCGGCTATCCTGATATCGAAGCCATCATCGGCGCCTCGGCACGGCTGCCGCTGATCACCAGGCGGCAGATCATGGCGACCAGCGGCTTTCCGGACATCGGCAGCGACCGCACCATCACCGTCAGGCTGGCGACCGGCATGGTGAGCCGCGCCATCGGCTTGCTCGCCAGCACGGTGACGATGCCGGACGGCGAAAAGGCGATCCTGCTGGCGATACCAGCGGCACAGACCGGTTCGCGCAGTACCGCTGAAATCGCCAGCCGCGCCATCGGCGGCTTCACCGAGGCCGGACATTTCATCGCCTTCGTCGACGCCCGCGGTCATGTCGAGGCGGCTTCGGAAGGCTTCGCGGCGCTTGGCATCAAGCCGGAAACCCTGGCTGCCCTTGTCGCGGACGTGGCATGCGCCGGAGACCGCGTCGTCAAGCGCCTTGTTCCCGGCGCAAGTACCTCCTACCCGGCCGGCTTCGCGCGACTGACCGACCAGCGCCATCTCCTGGTGGTGATCGACGAGGACCAGCTCGACGGCCAGCGGGACGACCGGCCTGGCGGCGATCAGGCGGCGGCGCCGGAAAGCGCGTCCGCCGCCCCCGAAGACAAGAGCATCGCCACCGAAGCCCAGTCGGTCCGAGAGCACGATATCTCGCCCCCGGCTGCGACCGCGGGTGGAGAGGCGGTTGCAACCCTGGCGAGCCCCGCTGATCGCGCCCAGCCAACGCAAGAGACCACGGCCGGCGCGCCGGATGCCACGAAGGCAGGCAAACGGACTGTCGATGCCGGCCCCACGCAGCACGACCACTGGTATTTCAACGCCGGCGGCGACGATGTGCCTGAGCAGGAAGCACCGGCGCGGGTCGAACCGACGGATACCGTCGCCGAAAGCCGCCGGGATGTCGCCGAAACCGCCGCTCAGGCAGGGCCGGCCGCGGCTCGCAACATCGACCGTTCGGCGTCGCCGCTGCGTTTCGTCTGGCGCACCGACGCCGAGGGCAAATTCAGCGCGCTGTCGCCGGAATTCGCCGACATCGTCGGCAAGCCGGCCGCGGATGTGATCGGCCGCCGCTTCAAGGATGTCGCCACGACTTTCGGGCTCGACGCATCGGGCGAGATCGCCACCCTGCTCGAGCGGCGCGATACCTGGTCGGGACGCTCGGTGCTTTGGCCGGTGGCGGGCACGGACCTGAAGATCCCCGTCGATCTTGCGGCGCTGCCCGTCTATGGCCGCAGCCGCGCCTTCGAGGGCTTCCGCGGCTTCGGCGTCGCGCGCAGCGCCGACGCCGTCGTCGATCCGGAAGCGCTGGGCATGGCGCTTGTACCCAATGGCACCGCGCCAGCCGAAGCCGAACCTGCCGCAGAGCAGCCGGCGGCGGAGCCGCCGAAGTCTGCCGACCCGTTCCGGGGCGAGGTGCCCGCGCTGGCCATCGTGCCGAAGCCAGAGCGGCGCCATGCCGACAAGGTGATCCGGCTGGCCGAGCACAGGCAGCCGGCCAACGACAAGCAGCCGGGAGCTGACAAGCCAGGAAGCGACAAGCCGGGACATGAGAGGGGCCTGTCGATCCTGGAGCGCAGCGCCTTTCGCGAGATCGGCGAGCGGCTGCGGAAGGACAGTGCCGGCCCGGCCGAGCCGCTGACGGCTGAAGTTGAAAAGCGGCCCGATGCAACCACCGCCGGCCCAGCGGCCGAACAACCGACGACCGGTGAGAGGAAGACCGGCGAATCCGATCTGGCAGCGCCTGTCGCGACCGGCCATGAGCCCGCCGCGCAGGAAGATAACCAGCCAGACGCCGATGCCGATGAGACGGCCGAGGCACAGACCGAAGCGGAAGATCAAAAGGATCTGGCTCGGCTCGACGGCACCGACGATGCTTCCGAGGCAACCGGCGAGGAAGCCTCAACCGCGTCCGGTTCGCTGCTCGACTATGCCGGACGCGAGAAAGCCGCCGATGAAGCGCCGGGTTCCGAAACCCGCCAGACCGCCGCGACGGAAAAGGCGGCTGAGCCAAGGACTGAACGGCCGGCCGAGGCCTCTAACGCCGGCGCTGACGACGACAGCATGACGGCCGACGATTTTCGCGATGCGGAAGACAGCGAGGACTGGGCCGGACCCGACGGCGCCCTGCCCGCAGCTGAACAGCCCGGCGAAGCGAAAGCGACGCCTCCGGAACGGCCGCGCCTTACGGTGCCGCCGCTCAAGCTCGAAGGCTTCGTGCCGTCGGCCTTCTCCACCGGAGAGGAAGCGAGGGCGCCGGACACGTCCATCGTCGCCAGGCTGCCGGTGCCGCTACTCATCCATTCCGGCGATGTGCTGCACTACGCCAATGACGCCTTCCTCGAGCTCACCGGCTATGACGCGCTTGAGGACCTTACCGATGCCGGCGGGCTTGGCGCGCTGTTCTCCGACCACTACGCCGACGACGGCGAGGCCGCCGAAAGCGACCGTTCGCTGAAGCTCACGACCCGCCAGGGCCAGGAATTCCCGATCGATGCGCTGCTGCGCTCCGTGCCGTGGCGCGACGGCAAGGCGCTGATGCTGGTGGTGCGCCGCTCCGGCGAGGACGAAGCGCCGGCGGCGCACTTCGGCGCGGCAAACGACGAGCCGAGCCAACAGCCGGACGTTTCCGAGCTCAAGTCGCGCATCGCCGAAATGCGCACCATCATCGACACCGCCACCGACGGCGTGGTGCTGATCGGCCGCGACGGCAATATCCGCTCGATCAGCCGTCCGGCCGAAGCCCTGTTCGGCTTCGACAGCGACGAGATCGCCGGCAAGCCCTTCGCTTCGCTGTTCGCCATCGAGAGCCAGCGCGCGGCGCGCGACTATCTCGCCGGCCTCTCCGAGCCGGGTGTGGCCAGTCTGCTCAACGACGGGCGCGAGGTCATCGGCCGCGAGGCGCAGGGGCGCTTCATCCCGCTGTTCATGACCATCGGCAGGCTGCCCAACGACAGCGGCTTCTGTGCCGTCGTGCGCGACATCACCCAGTGGAAGCGTGCCGAGGAGGACCTCACCCAGGCGCGCGCCGTGGCAGAGCGCGCTTCCTCGCAGAAGACGGATTTCCTCGCCCGCATCAGCCACGAGATCCGCACACCGCTCAACGCCATCATCGGCTTTTCGGAACTGATGGTGGACGAGAAGTTCGGTCCGGTCGCCAACGACCGCTACCGCGACTATCTGCGCGACATCAACCGTTCGGGCAATCACGTGCTCGACCTCGTCAACGATCTTTTGGATATCTCCAAGATCGAGGCCGGCCAGCAGGAGATGGCGTACGAAGCGGTGTCGCTCAACGACACGCTGGCCGAAACGGTGGCGATGATGCAGCCGCAGGCCAACCGCGAGCGCGTCATCATCCGCTCCAGCTTGGCCTCGCGGCTGCCGGAAGTGGTGGCGGACCTGAGAAGCGTGCGCCAGATCGCCCTCAACATCCTGTCCAACGCCATCCGCTACACCCAGGCCGGCGGACAAGTGATCGTCTCCACCGCCTACGAGGCCTCCGGCGACGTCGTCATGCGGGTGCGCGACACCGGCATCGGCATGACGCAGGCCGAAATCGAGCAGGCGCTGAAGCCATTCAAGCAGATCAACGCGCTGAAACGCGGCCGCGGCGACGGCACCGGCCTTGGACTGCCGCTGACCAAGGCGATGGTGGAGGCGAACCGCGCGCGCTTCACCATCACCTCGACGCCCGGCGAAGGCACGCTGGTCGAGATCGCCTTCCCTTCGACGCGCGTGCTGGCCGAATAATCGCGTTTTCGGCTCGCGATCCGGGAAAGAAAAAAGGCGTCCAATGGACGCCTTGAAATGGGATTGCTGTCACAACGGGGACTTGAGCGAATCTGATCCTCAGGGGACGAGGAACGGGATTTCTCCCTCAAGTTACGTGCGACTATCGGCGCCGTCCCTTAACAAGTCCTTACCGGGGGTCGAAAAAATTTACGAATGTGTACCACTCGTGAAATCTAGGTAAATTCGACCGCCACCTTTTGTTAACTATGCGGATGCCGTTCTACGACCTGGCGTATCGCGGACCTTGGCGATTGGCCGAAGCCCTCGTGACGTCGTCATCCTTGGGCGAAGCAGGAGCGAAGCTCCGTCGCGGAGACCCAAGGATCCATGCCGTTACCTCAGCCGAAGAGTGCAGCGGGAGCAGAATTCTGTAAACGTTGCAACGCCTTAGCACACGGAATGGATCCTAGGGTCTGCGCGCGTCGCTTCGCTCCTTGCTCCGCCCTAGGATGACGACCGCGAAGGCGTTTCGCTAATCTTGAACGTTGGGACGGGTCACTCCAACAAAGCAGGAAATCTCTGCCGGCAACAAGCCGCCTGGCTCTAGCTCTCGAGCTGCGGCAGGTTCCTGAACAGCTCCAGCGCCTCGGGGTTGGCGAGCGCTTCCTTGTTCTTGACGGCGCGGCCATGGACCACGTCGCGCACGGCGAGCTCGGTGATCTTGCCCGATTTGGTGCGCGGGATATCGGTGACGGCAACGATCTTGGCCGGCACGTGGCGCGGGCTGGCGCCTGTGCGGATCCTGGCGCGGATGCGCTTTTCCAGATCCTCGTCGAGGGCGACGCCGGCGGCCAGCCGCACGAACAGCACGACGCGCACGTCATTGTCGAAATCCTGGCCGATGCAGAGCGCCTCCAGGATCTCCGGCATCTGCTCGACCTGGTTGTAGATTTCGGCGGTGCCTATCCTCACTCCGCCCGGATTGAGCGTGGCGTCGGAGCGACCATGGATGATCATGCCGCCATGCGCCGTCCACTCGGCGAAGTCGCCATGGCACCAGACATTGTCGAAACGCTCGAAATAGGCGGCGCCATATTTCTTGCCTTCCGGGTCGTTCCAGAAGCCGATCGGCATCGACGGGAACGCCTTGGTGCAGACGAGCTCGCCCTTCTCCTGCCTGACCGGCTTGCCGTCGTCGTCCCAGACGTCGACCGCAAGGCCAAGGCCCGGTCCCTGGATCTCGCCGGTCCAGACCGGCTCGGTCGGCACGCCGAGCACGAAGCAGGAGACGATGTCGGTGCCGCCGGAAATCGAGGCCAGGTGCACGTCCTTCTTGATACCATCATAGACGAAGCGGAAATCCTCCGGCGACAGTGGCGAGCCGGTGGAGGAGATGGTGCGCACGCTGGAAAGGTCGTGGCTTGCAATCGGCTTCAGACCGGCCTTGCGCACGGAATCGATGAACTTCGCCGAGGTGCCGAAATAGGTCATCTTCTCCGCGTCGGCGAAATCGAACAGCGCATTGCCGTCGGGATAGAAGGGCGAGCCGTCATAGAGCAGCAAGGTCGCGCCCGAGGCGAGGCCCGAGACCAGCCAGTTCCACATCATCCAGCCGCAGGTGGTGAAATAGAAGAAAAGGTCGCCGTCGAGCAGCCCGGCATGCAGGCGCTGTTCCTTGACGTGCTGGATCAGCGTGCCGCCGGCCGAATGCACGATGCATTTCGGAATGCCGGTCGTGCCGGAGGAGAACAGGATGTAGAGCGGGTGCGAAAACGGCAGCCGCTCGAAGGCGAGCGGCTTGACTGTGTAGGGCAAGAGCGCTTCTTCAAGCGCCGCTGCCTCATCGATGGTGGCGGCGACATCGGAGGAGGTGCCGAGATAGTCGACGATCAGCACCTTGCGCAGGGTTGTCAGCTTCGCTGCCACCGCCCGGACCTTGTCGGCGACCTCGATCGCCTTGCCGTTGTACCAATAGCCGTCGGGGGCGATGAAGACGACCGGCTCGATCTGGCCGAAACGGTCGAGCACGCCCTGTTCGCCGAAATCGGGCGAGCAGGAAGACCAGACCGCGCCGATCGAGCTTGCCGCCAGCATGGCGGCGACGGTCTCGGGCATATTGGGCATCATCGCGGCGATGCGATCGCCCTCTCTGACCCCGAGCGACACAAAGAGCTGCTGCAGGCGCGAGGTGAGCGCGTGAAGCTCGTTCCAGGACAGCCGGCGCTCGACCTTGTCCTCGCCGCGGAAGACGATGGCCAGACCGCCGCCGGTCTTCTTCAGGAGGTTCTCGGCGAAATTGAGCTTCGCATCGGGAAAGAAGGCCGCACCCGGCATCTTCTCGCCATCGACGAGGCCGCGCTCGCCCTTGTCGCCGACAAGCCCGCAGAAATCCCAGACCAGGCTCCAGAACGCCTCGCGATCTTCGATCGACCAGCGATGCAGCTCCGCATAGCTGGAGAAAGCCTCTCCCGACTTCGCTGCGGCCGCCTTCATGAAGGCGGTCATGGGCGCGGAGGCGATCCGGTCCTGCGTCGGCGTCCACAAAGGGGTGTCGGCGGCCATCATCGTTCCTCCCAAAGCGCGTCGCGATTGCGGCAGTTAAGCCTGATGTCGCCTGCGTCGTTGTCCCAAAACCGGCGTGGCGTTTGCGGGCCGGACGGGTTTATCGCTTATGCATACCGCAGCGCAGCAGAGCAAGATTTTGTTGGAATCGCCGACAAAGGATAGGGCGCAAATGCCATCGCAGGGCCATAAAGACTTGAAAAGCGTCAGCTCTCGGTTACACCCGTCGGGCGATTTGTCGGCAATGGAAGCATAACGGGGCGCGATGCCATCATCTTTGATCCGGCGCGGAGTGTGGATGATCGGCGTTGCCGTGCTGGTCATCGCGCTCGCCCTTGCCGCCTTGCCGCTGATTGCCTCGACGCGCATCGTGCGCGACCGCATCGCCTGGGAATTGAGCGCCTGGAGCGGTTTTCGCGTCACCATAGACGGCTCGCCGCGCATCGAGGTATGGCCGAAATTCCGGGCAATCCTCAGCGACGTGACGCTGTCGCAATGGACCGAGACCGACGCGCCGCCGGTGGTCGAAGCCGAGCGCGTCGAGGTCGACCTCTCTGCCATGGCCGCCTTGCAGGGCGACGTCCAATTCTCGACGGCAAGGCTGGTGCGACCGACCATCAGGGTCGAGCGTACGGCGAGCGGCTTCTATCTGCCGCCGTTGCCGACCGGCGGCCGCATCACGCGCTCGATCGACACCGCGCGCGGCGTTGTCACCGCGAACCCGCAAAAGCCAGATCTCGGCAGACTGCCTTCCGATCCGTTCGGCACCGTCGAGTTCCGTGACGGCCGCATCGTGACCTCGGCCGGCGGCAAGGACACCGAGATCCTGAGCAGCCTCAGCGGCCAGGTGAACTGGGCGGCGATGAACAGCGAAGCCGCGCTCACCGCGACCGGTATATGGCGCGGCGAGAGCGTCCAGGTCGATTTTTCCTCGGCCAAGCCGCTGGTGCTGTTTGCCGGCGGCGTCGCGCCCGTCACGTTCGCCTTCAAGGCGGCGCCCGCCACGCTCTCCTTCGACGGCGTCGCCTCGATGTCGGAGAACGCCTATCTGGACGGCCAGGCGAAATTCGCCGCCCCTTCGCTGAGACGCCTGCTCGAATGGTCGCAGGCCGGCATCGCGCCCGGCGCTGCGATCGGTTCCGTCTCGGTCACGAGCAAGGTGACGGCGTCGGCCGGACGGGCGAAATTCGAGAACACGACGGTAGCGCTGGACAACAATCCCGGCATGGGAGCGCTGGACTTTTCGTTCAGCGAGGCGCTGCCCGTCATTTCCGGAACGCTCGCCTTCGACACGCTCGATCTTCGGTCGTTCCTTTCAGCTTTCACGCCGATCGCTCCGGCCGGCCAAGCGGGTCCCGGCGAGATCGACACCAGCTTCGCCGACAAGATCAACCTCGATCTCAGGCTGTCGGCGGCGCACGCCACCGCCGGCCCGGTCCAGCTGGCCGACGTCGCCGCAACCGCGCAGGTCAAGAACGGACTTGCCGTCTTCGACATTTCCGACGCATCTGCCTTCAACGGCAACATCCAGAGCAGCCTGCGTTTCGACCGCAAGCCGGACGGCACTCAGGTCGAAATGCGACTCCTGGCGTCGGATGTCGATACCGGGGCCTTCGCCACCGCGGCGGGGATGACGCGACTGGTGCCGGCCGGCACCGGCACCGTCTCGGTCATCCTCAAGGGGCCGGGCAAGGCCTGGGATTCCATCTTCGAGAATGCCGACGGATCCTTTTCGGCAACGTTCGGACCAGGCTCGCTCAACGGGCTCAACCTGCCCGCCTTCCTCAAGCGCAACGAACAGGGCGGATTCTTCGCGCTCGACGACGTCGCCGACGGCTCGCTGCCGATAGAGGGCGCCGAGATCAAGGCGAGCATCTCGAAAGGCGTGGCGCGGCTGGACAAGGCGGAGGTCAATTCACAGAAGTACAAGATCTGGCTTTCGGGCATCGCCTCCTATAGCGGACGCGGGCTGGCGCTCTCCGGCGGCGTCATCCCGAACGGGCAGCCTGCGCAGCAACAGCCCGCACAGCAACAGCCGGCGCAGCAACCGGCCGCCGGCGGTCAGGCGGCCGTGCAGGCGCCGCCGCCACCAAAGCAGTCGCTGTTCTTCGTCGGCGGCAACTGGAGCACGCCGTTCATCTCGCCAATCAGCCGGGGCGTTTCAGGCCAGTAATTTCCGAACAGCGCGCAACCGACAGGAAGGCAAGTCGCAGGTCGCGCCCGTCCTTTTCCTCACCCACGCTGCGCCGCCTGCTCGTCGCGCTGGCGCTGGACCTCGCGGCGCTTGTTGGCGATCGAGGCGATGATGACGCCGACCGCGACCACGGCGATCAGGATGGTGCAGGCGGCGTTGATCTCCGGCGTCACGCCGAGACGCACCTGGCTGTAGATCTTCATCGGCAGCGTCGTGGCCCCCGGGCCAGAGGTGAAGCTGGCGATGACCAGGTCGTCGAGCGAAAGCGTGAAGGCCAGCATCCAGCCCGAGATGATCGCCGGCAGGATCACGGGCAAGGTGATCTGGAAGAAGGTCTTCACCGGCGGCGCGCCGAGGTCCATGGCCGCTTCCTCGAGCGAGCGGTCGAAGGAGACCAGGCGCGACTGCACGACGACGGCCACGAAGCACATGGTGAAGGTGATGTGGGCGAGCGTGACCGTGAAGAAGCCGCGATCGAGCCCAACGGCTACGAACAACAGCAGCAGCGACAGGCCGGTGATGACTTCCGGCATGACCAGCGGCGCAAAGACCATGCCGGAAAATAGCACCCGCCCCTTGAAGCGCGTGTAGCGCGTCAAGGTGATCGCGGCCAGCGTGCCGAGCACAGTCGCCACGGTGGCCGAGATGACGCCGACGCGCGCCGTCACCCAGGTGGCGTCCATCAGGCCCTGGTTGTGGAACAGCGACACATACCATTTGGTCGAGAAGCCGCCCCAGACGGTAACGAGCTTCGATTCGTTGAAGGAGAAGACGATGAGCAGCACGATCGGCAGATAGAGAAAGGCAAAGCCGAGCACGATCGAGGTGATGTTGAAGCGGCTCCAGGTGGCGTTCATTTGCCTTGCTCCTGTGCACGAGCCTGAGCCTGCTGGAAGAACATGATCGGGACGGTCAGCACCAACAGCAGGATGACCGCCACCGCCGACGAGACCGGCCAGTCGCGGTTGGCGAAGAACTCGTTCCACAGCGTCTTGCCGATCATCAGCGTCTGCGAACCGCCGAGAAGATCCGGGATGACGAACTCGCCGACGGCCGGGATGAACACCAGCAGGCAGCCGGCGATCACACCCGGCAGCGACAGAGGAAAGGTGATCTTCCAGAAGGCGCCGGTCGGCGGGCAGCCGAGATCCTGCGCCGCCTCGATCAGCGAATAGTCCATCTTCTCCAGCGACGAATAAAGCGGCAGCACCATGAAGGGCAGGTAGGAATAGACGATGCCGATGAAGATCGCGGCGTAGGTGTTGAGAATGACCAGCGGCTGGCTGATGAGATGCAGCGACAAAAGCACCTGGTTGAGCAGCCCCTCGGGCTTGAGGATGCCGATCCAGGCATAGACGCGGATCAGGAACGAGGTCCAGAACGGCAGGATCACCAGCATCAGAAGTGTCGGCCTGACCGTCGCCGGCGCGCGCGCCATGCCATAGGCGATCGGATAGCCGACGATCAGCGTCAGCACCGTCGAGATGGCCGCGATGATCAGGCTGGTCACATAAGCATTGAAGTAGAGCGCATCCTGGGTGAGCCAGGTGTAGTTGTCGAAGTTGAGCTCGCGGAATCCGGCGAAGAATCCGGACACGCCATCGCTGAAATCGAGCACGGGCGTGTAGGGCGGCATGGAGATCGCCGTCTGCGACAGCGAGATCTTGAAGACGATGACGAACGGAACGAGGAAGAAGAACAGCAGCCAGAGATAGGGGACGATGATGACGAGGCGGCTGACGAATCCCTTCGCCAGCCTGGTCGGCAACTGAGCGGCGGTCTCGGCCGATGAGGAGGCGGTGGCGGCGATTTGGGTCATGGCCCGCTCCTACCTGGTCAGCACGACGCCGGCATCAGGCCGGAAGGAAACCCAGGCGCGGTCGTTCCAGGTCAGCGGGTCCTCGGTGACGCGGGAGGCATTCAACGCGCTCGCCCGCACGATCTGACCGTCATCGAGCTTGATATGGTAGACGGTCATGTCGCCGAGATACGCGACGTCATAAACCTCGCCCTCGAGGGCGTTGACGGCATCCGCCGGCTTCTTCGACGAGACTTTGATCTTCTCCGGCCGGATCGCGAAGACGATGTCGGCGCCCTTGGCGGTATCGGCGGCATTCTCGACGACTATCTGCGCGCCGGTCGTGCCGGTGATGCGCGTCGTATTGGCCGCCCGCTCGGCGACCTTGCCCTCGAACATGTTCACGTTGCCGACGAAATGCGCCACGAAGCGCGAGGTCGGCGCCTCATAGATTTCCGCCGGTGTGGCGACCTGCATCACCTCGCCCTTGTCCATGATGGCGATGCGGTCGGCCATGGTCATGGCTTCCTCCTGGTCGTGGGTGACGACGACGAAGGTGAGGCCGAGTTCCTGCTGCAGATCCATCAATTCGAACTGCGTCTCCTCGCGCAGCTTCTTGTCGAGCGCGCCGAGCGGCTCGTCCAGGAGAAGGACCTTCGGCCGCTTGGCGACCGAGCGGGCAAGCGCCACACGCTGGCGCTGGCCGCCGGAAAGCTGATGCGGCTTGCGCTTGGCGAACTGCTCGAGCTTGACCAGCCTCAGCATCTCGGCAACACGCTTTTCGATGTCGGCGGCCGGCATGCCTTCCTGCTTGAGGCCGAAGGCGATGTTCTTCTCCACCGTCATATGCGGAAACAGCGCATAGGACTGGAACATCATGTTCACCGGCCGCTTGTAGGGCGGGATACCGCGCAGGTCCTGGCCGTCGAGCAGGATGCGCCCCGCGGTCGGCTCCTCGAAGCCGGCGAGCATCCTCAGCAAGGTCGACTTGCCGCAGCCCGAGGCGCCAAGCAGCGCAAAGAACTCACGCTCGAAGATGGTCAGCGACAGATTGTTGACGGCGGTGAAGTCGCCGAACTTCTTGGTCACCTTGTCGAATTGGATATACGGCTTGGCGTTCGGATCATTCCATGGCGCGAAATCCCTGCGGATGCTGCCAAGCGATTTCATATCCCCACTCCGGTTCTGTTTCTTTCAGCTAGAACCGCTCATCGTTTCAAGGAAACGCAGAACCGCTTTAGCTTTTTGTTTTGACGCAATTCCCGGACGGAAAACCGCCAAGCACTTTTCCCGGAATTGCTCTGTCTCTTTGCTTTGACGCAATCCCGGACGGAAAACCGCTACGCACTTTTCCTGGAATTGCTCTGTCTCTTTGTTTTGACGCAATTCCGGACGGAAAACCGCTACGCACTTTTCCTGGAATTGCTCTAAGAAAGCGACCCCGGTAATTGGCTGCCGGGGTCGCTTCTCAGTGCCTATTGGCCGGTGACGATCTTGGTCCAGGTGCGCGTGATGACGCGCTGTGTCTTGGGATCGTATGGCTGCACGGTATAAAGCTTCTTGGTCGTCTCCTCGTCCGGGTAGACCGAGGTGTCTTCAAGCAGGGCCTTGTCGACGAACTGCTGCGAGGCCTTGTTGCCGTTGGCGTAGAGCACGTAGTTCGACGACTTGGCGATGACTTCCGGCGTCATCATGTAGTTGATGAACTCGAGCGCCTCGGCGACATGCGGCGCATCGGCCGGAATCGCCATCTGATCGAACCACATCTGGGCGCCTTCCTTCGGCACCGAATAGCCGATCTCGACGCCCTGCTTGGCTTCCTCGGCGCGGTTGCGCGCCTGGAACACGTCGCCCGACCAGCCGACCGCCAGGCAGATGTCGCCATTGGCCAAAGCGTTGATGTATTCGGACGAATGGAACTTGCGGATATAGGGTCGAACCTTCAGCAGCGCTTCCTCGGCCTTGGCGATGTCGTCAGGCGAAGTGCTGTTCGGGTCGAGGCCGAGATATTTCAGCGCCGCCGGAATGATGTCGGCAGGCGAATCCAGCACATAGACGCCGCAGTCCTTCAGTTTGGCCAGGCTCTCCGGATTGAAGAACACGTCCCAACTGTCGACCTTGTCGGTGCCGAGCGCGGCCTGCACCTTCTTGACGTTGTAGCCGAGGCCGACCGTGCCCCACATGTAGTTGACCGAATACTCATTGCCCGGATCGTACTTGCCGGTGCGCTCGGTGATGACGTCCCACATGTTGGAGATGTTCGGCAGCTTCGACTTGTCGAGCTTCTGGAAGACGCCGGCCTGGATCTGACGCGCCAGGAAGTTGGCGCTGGGCACGACGACGTCGTAGCCGCTGCCGCCGGCGAGCAGTTTCGTCTCCAGGATCTCGTTGGAATCGAAGGTGTCGTAGACGACCTTGATGCCGGTTTTCTTGGTGAAGTCGTCGATGATCGAGCTGTCGATGTAGTCCGACCAGTTATAGACATTGACGACGCGATCGTCGGCATGGCCGCCTACGCTAAAGAGCGTCAGGAATGCCGAGGTCGCCGAAAGCAAAAGCGCTTTGCGGATCATGATGTTCTCCTTTGGTGAATGTTCCCCTGCCGGCTCGGCGCGATATGGGCGCGGGACGGCGTTTGGTTCGGATTGTTGAGCTTTCCGGAGGGCAATGAGCGCGACCCGCTGGAACCGCGCTGGATCGTTGAGTAGCGGTTCCGGCCCTTGCACCCCCTCCGGAAGGGTATCAGGGCGGCGTCAGCGGCGTTCGCCGCGGCGTAGTCAGAAATATGACGTTGCGGTCCGGCCCCGGTGAGGCCGGCAGAGACACTTGGCAAGATACGCCTGTCTTGTTGTTGCCGTAATCGCAGCCTGCCCGCCCGGCGACACGGTTGTCAATGGCAAACGCTTATGTAGCATCAATTAGGGGATGGCAGGCCTGTAATGCCCGGCCGCTCGGGCCGGGTCTGCCGCTTGAACTCGAATGCGATATGGACGAGCAGCGCCGTGACCACGACCGCGCCACCGATGATGGTGCGCACCGACGGCACCTCGGAATGGACGAGCCAGACCCAGATCGGGCCGAGGATCGGCTCGAAGGTGCCGAGCAGTGCCGCGATGGCCGCCGGCACCAGCCGCGCGCCCATGGCGAAAAAGGCAAGGCCAACGCCGAGATTGATCACGCCGAGGGCGAAGAGAAAGCTCATATCGCGCGCGGAGACGACGAATTCCGTGGCCTGCGAGGCGGCAAAGGCACCGGCCAGCAGCGCGCCGAGGCACGTGGCCGGAACCATGCGCACATGGGCGAAGCGCCGGGTGATCACGGTCGCGAACGAAAACATCACCGCGATCAGCAGCGCCAGCCCGTCGCCGATCGGCGAGACGGCGCCGCCCAAAGATTCCGAGACCATGATGGCGACGCCGGTGATGACGGCGGCAATTGCCGCCCAGGTCCCCGGGCTCACACGTTCGCGAAACAGCACCCAGGCGAGCAAGGCCGCCAGAAGCGGCACGCCTGCCTGCATCAACAAGATGTTCGCGACCGTCGTGTAGGCGAGCGCGACGATGAAGCTCGTCGAAGCGGTAGCGAAGCAGAAGGCGACGCCAAGCCCGGGCAGCCCCATGTCGCGGAACAGTTTCGAGGTGCCGCGCCAGCCGTCGCGCCAGACCATGAAGGCGACGAGGAAGGCCACCGCCCAGAGCGAGCGCCAGAACACCACTGTCCAGCTGTCGCCGACATGGATGAAGCGGGCGATGGTGCCGCCAAAACTCCACATCAGCGCCGACAGGAAGACCAGCAGCATGCCGATCCGCTCCTCGCGCGGCGAGACGGCAGGCAAGGCAATGCGGGGCGAAGCGGTATCGGACATGGGCACGACTGTCAGCGAGTTGCAGGCGGTACGATCCACCACGGACGACAACTCCATGTCCCAATCGCGTAGCGCAAAGGCGAAAGCCACGCGTGATCCAGCATCCACTGAAATATGGGACAAAGTCGTCTGTGCCTCGCAGGACCGCTGAGGCTCGGCGGCAAGCATCATCCCTGGAAATCGAAAGCGCTGAGGCCCGTCACCATCTCATCGAGGCCGAGCGGCCGCGTCACCGGCGGCTCGGCGCGCGCCAGGCAGCCGACGCGCTCGCAGAGCCTGCAGGCCGGACCGACCGGCGTGGCGAAGGCCGTGCCGTGCGCGGTCTTGCCGGCGGCCGGCCCAGGCAGCGCCGCGCTGTAGACGATCTCGTCGCGAAAGCCGATGTCGCAGCCGAGCAGAAGCGCCGTGCGCCGCGGCCGCTCGGAGAAGGCGCCTTGCGGCCCTTCGAGCGTGCGGGCGATGCAGAGGAACTCGGCGCCGTCGGGCATTTCCACCGCCTCGACCAGGATCCGGCCGGGCTGCGAAAAGGCCGCATGTACAGGAAGCTTCGGACAAGCGCCGCCGAAACGGCTCTGCGGATAGCCGTGGCTGCCCGCCTTGCGGAAGCGGTTGCCGGCATTGTCGACCTCCAGCATGAAGAACGGCACGCCCGCCGCGCCCGGCCGCTGCAGCATGGTCAGGCGGTTTGCCGCCTGTTCGAAGGACACGCCGAAACGCGAGCGCAGAACGTCGATATCGTAGCGGGCACGGACGGCCGCCGCGTGAAAGGCCTGATAGGGCATCATCAGGGCGTGCGCGGCATAGCGGCCGAGCTCGAAGCGGGCGAGCCGGCGCGCCTCGTCGGTCGCCAGCTTCAACGCCTGGATCTCAGCGGCCACGGCGACGGTCATGCGCATCAGGCTCGCCTCCATGGCGACCTCGCGCAACTGGTCGAAGGGAGAGAGCCGCTCGGACAGGAACAGGCGTTGCGAATGGCGGTCATAGCGCCTGCGCCAGTTCGGCATGGTGGCGACCGGCAGCACCTTGACCACGATGCCGTGCTCGCGCCTCAGCCAAGCTTTCAGCACCCCGAACAGGTCGTCTCCAGGATCGAGCAGCGAAATGAAGGCTTCCGCTTCCTCCTCCAGCGCGGCGAAATGGTTCGGCCGACGCTCGAAGGTCTCGTGCACTTCATCGACAGGCAGCCGCGTGCCGGACAATGCGGTCGCCCTGCCTTCGCGCGCCAGAAGCTCATTGAGATCCGATAGCCGCTCGGCCTGCTCGCGATAGGCGCGAAACAGCTTAACCATGGCCGTGGAGGCGTTCGGCGCGATTTCGGCGAGATCGATCAGTTCCTGGTCCCCCGGCAATTCGCCGGCCAGCAGCGGATCGCCGAACACTTCCTTCAGCGCCGCGATCGACCCTTTGGTCTCGCCCTGCAGCTCGTGCGGGTCGATCTTGTAGACGGACGCCAGCTTGAGGATCAACTGAACCGTCAGCGGCCGCTGGTTGCGCTCGATGAGGTTGAGATAGGACGGCGAGATGGCCAGCCCTTCGGCCATCGCCGTCTGGGTCAGCCCCTTGGCATTGCGAAGCCGCCGGATGCGCGGCCCGGCAAAGATCTTCTGGTCGGCCAATCATCTATCCTTGACAAGAATTTACACGGAAGCGCGTGGTCGCCGCCCATCCGCCTTTTACAATCATGACAAATTTACAGCACCAGCCTGTCAAACACAACACAGTTTTTCTCTTATTTTTGGCAAGAACCCTTGGTTTTTCTGGCTCTTTTTGCGTCGCAGTGTAAATGCTGTCACACACCAGCGGCGCCGAAATGACTTCCGCGAAAGCGCCATCCGAAGAAGCAGAACCGATCTGGAGCAACCGATGACTGATTTTTACAACCTCGTCCCGTCCGCGCCGGAAGGCCGTTTCGACGGCATCGAACGGCCCTATTCACCCGAGGACGTGAAGCGGCTGCGCGGTTCGGTCCAGATTCGCCAAACGCTTGCCGAAATGGGTGCGAACCGGCTGTGGAAGCTCATCCACGAGGAAGACTTCGTCAACGCGCTCGGCGCCATGTCGGGCAACCAGGCCATGCAGCAGGTCAGGGCGGGCTTGAAGGCGATCTATCTGTCGGGCTGGCAGGTCGCGGCCGACGTCAACACAGCGTCCGCCATGTATCCGGACCAGTCGCTCTATCCGGCCAATGCAGCGCCGGAGCTGGTCAAGCGCATCAACCGCACGCTTCAGCGCGCCGACCAGATCGAAACGTCCGAGGGCAAGGGGCTGTCGGTCGACACCTGGTTCGCGCCGATCGTCGCCGATGCCGAGGCCGGCTTCGGCGGACCGCTCAATGCGTTCGAGATCATGAAGGCTTTCATCGAAGCCGGCGCCGCGGGCGTCCATTACGAGGACCAGCTGGCGTCGGAGAAGAAGTGCGGCCATCTCGGCGGCAAGGTTCTGATCCCGACTGCGGCGCATATCCGCAACCTCAACGCGGCGCGGCTTGCTGCCGACGTGATGGGCACGCCGACGCTGGTGGTGGCGCGGACCGACGCGGAGGCGGCCAAGCTGCTCACCTCCGATATCGACGAGCGCGACCGGCCCTTCGTCGACTACGATGCGGGCCGCACGGTCGAGGGCTTCTACCATGTGAGGAACGGCATCGAGCCCTGCATCGCGCGCGCCGTCGCTTACGCGCCGCATGCGGACCTGATCTGGTGCGAAACCTCCAAGCCAGATCTCGAGCAGGCGAAGAAGTTCGCCGAGGGCGTGCGCAAGCATCATCCGGGCAAGCTGCTGGCCTACAACTGCTCGCCGTCGTTCAACTGGAAGAAGAACCTGGACGACGCGACGATCGCGAAGTTCCAGAAGGAGCTCGGCGCCATGGGCTACAAGTTCCAGTTCATCACGCTGGCGGGGTTCCACCAGTTGAACTTCGGCATGTTCGAGTTGGCCCGCGGTTACAAGGACCGGCAGATGGCGGCCTATTCGGAACTGCAGGAAGCCGAATTCGCGGCGGAGGCCCACGGCTACACCGCGACCAAGCACCAGCGGGAGGTCGGTACCGGCTATTTCGATGCCGTGTCGATGGCGATCACCGGCGGCCAGTCTTCGACCACCGCCATGCATGAATCGACCGAGCACGCCCAGTTCAGGCCGGCCGCCGAGTGACGACAACTTAAGAGGAAACGCCCAGAGGGGCACTTTACGTCGAGGAGAAGAGCAATGGCATCGATAAGCCGCGTCAAGGAACGGGCCGAGGAGCAATCGAGCGCGATGAGCGTCGATCAACAGGCGACGATCCGCATGCTTGCCAACGACCTGCACAGGCTGAACCAGTCGGTGATGAAGGCAGTCGAGGCGGGTGTGTCCGTGGAGCTGGTGCGTTCGGCCAGGCACCATGGCGGGGACGGCAACTGGGGTGATCTTTTGATCCCGGTGATCGTCACGCAGCAAAACCACAGTTGACGTTACGTCAACAGTCACTTGCGAGTGTCTCCCGCGCGCTATACGTTCGGGAGACTTTCGGTTTTTTCGAATTCCGCTTGCGATAGCAGGGAGAACTTGCGCCCAATTTTAGCAATTCTTTCTATATTCTCATTTTCCACTATTTCTCCTTGACACCGCCGGCGATCTCGCGCCAATTGCGCTCAGGTTTCAACCCTGCATTGAACCAGAGCGCCCGCCAGACATGTGTCCCACCAACCGTGACGACCCTCAAAAACCAGTGAAACCGACGGACCGCGGCGCGGCAGCTCGGATGCCGGCGGATTTCTCCAAGGTGCTTGTGGTCGGCAAATCATCGATCAACCGGGTTGTCGTGTCGAAGATCGTGGAAAGATCCGGTCTGAAGCCGATTTCGGAGCCGCCCGAGACGGCCGAGAAGGCGCTGGCCAGCCAGATTCCTGGCGCGGTCATTCTCGATGGCGGCCCCGACGACAAGGATTGCGACAGGCTGCTGTCCGGCATCGACGCGCTGCGGCGCGCTTCCGGCAAGGCGCTGCCCTCCGTGATCCTGCTTTCAACCAGGAATGGCACTCCGGACAGCCTAGGCCTGTCGAGCGTGGTCGACGCCGTGGTTGCCAAGCCGATCACGCCTGAAAGGCTGCAACCAGTGATCGATCGCCTGGTCGGCCGCGGCTAGAGCGGTTCACCGTTTCACGGAAACGCCGAACCGCTCTATCTTTTTGTTTGCACGCGATTCCGGACGGAAGGCTACGGCGAAGTCGCCGAGCCCGACCGTTTCACACTTCTCCTGGAATTGTTTTAGGCTGGAGTAGCGTTCAGCCAGCTTTTGCGATCGCCTCGACCAGCCCCGGCAACTCGCCGAGATTTGCGATCTCGCGAAAACGCGGCGCCGCAACGGGCGCCTCGGCATGTTCGACCGCCCAGGTCAATTCGTGCGGCACATGGATGCCCCAGCCGCCGGCCTCGATGGCGGGAACCACATCGGACCTGAGAGAATTGCCAACCATCATGCTGTTCTGCGGACCGTCGCCATGGCGGTTGAAGATGCGGGCATAGGTGTCGGCGCTCTTGTCGCTGACGATCTCGACGGCATCGAAGAGATCGCCCATTCCCGACTGCGCAAGCTTACGCTCCTGGTCGAGAAGATCACCCTTGGTGATCAGCACCAGGCGATAGGCACCGGCGAGCCTTTCGACCGTCTCACGGGCATGCGGCAGCGGCTCGATCGGGTGACTGAGCATGTCCCGGCCCGCGGCCAGTATTTCCGCAATTGTCGAGGCTGGAACTCGACCTTCGGTAACCTCGATCGCCGTTTCTATCATCGACAGCGTGAAACTCTTTATGCCGAAGCCATAGAGGCCGAGATTGCGCCTTGCGGCTTCAAGCAAGCTTGCCGAGACTTGGCCTGCCTCGCCGTGTTCGGCAAGCATGGCGACAAAGCGCTGCTCGGTCATGCGGAAGAACTGCTCGTTCTGCCACAGCGTGTCGTCGGCATCGAAGCCGATCGTCGTCAAATGGGGGACGGACATAAGTGGACACCGTTCCTTGCAAGCGGGTGGTGTAGACGTTGTTGCACCGCGCCGCCAGTCTGAAGATGGTTACCCGCCCGAGGCCACTTAGTGCACGTCGCCCAAAGGTGCGCAGCGGTTTTGGGAGAGCTTAACGCGCGTCGCTCGAATCCGTTTCGACGCGACGCGCCTTGGCGGCCTCCCCTTCCCTTCCCCCGTGACGCCCGGCTATACTTCGAAATCCGCAACACAATCTGGTGAATGATGCCGCCTGAAAAAAAGGAAGTCCGTCCGTCGAGCCGGGGGGGACGCGCCCGCACGCCTGCCTTCCTGAAAAACGAACGCGGTGTGAAGAATTGGAAGGAAGCCAGCGCCTGGCTGGAATGGCGCGGCATCGAGGACATCGAATGCATCACGCCGGACCAGGCCGGCGTCGCCCGCGGCAAGATGATGCCGTCGAAGAAATTCACCTCCAACACTTCGCTGGCGCTGCCTTCGGCGGTGTTCATGACGACGATTTCCGGCGGCTACCCGGAAGACGGCAACGGCTTCCACTATCCGGAGGATGACGGCGACCTGAAGCTGCTTCCCGATCTGTCGACGCTGACCGTGGTGCCTTGGGAAGAGGATCCGACCGCGGCCGTGATCTGCGACCTCGTCCACCAGGATGGCCGGTCCGTCGAGTTCACGCCGCGCAACGTGCTGAAGCGCGTGCTGGCCGCCTATGACGACCGTGGCCTGAGGCCGGTGGTGGCGCCCGAGATCGAGTTCTACCTGGTGCGCAAGAACCCCGACCCGGACTATCCGCTGACGCCGCCCGTCGGGCGCTCGGGGCGGCCGATCGGCGGCGGCGCCGGCTACTCGATCGCCGGCGTCAACGAGTTCGACGAGCTGATCGACGACATCTATCATTTCTCCGAGCGCCAGGGCCTGGAGATCGACACGCTGATCCACGAGGAAGGCGCCGGCCAGCTCGAGATCAACCTGCGCCACGGCAACCCGATCGAGCTCGCCGACCAGGTGTTCATGTTCAAGCGCACGATCCGCGAGGCGGCGCTGAAGCATGAGATCTACGCCACCTTCATGGCCAAACCGATCCAGGGGCAGCCGGGCTCGGCCATGCACATTCACCAGTCGGTGGTCGACAAGAAGACCGGCAGGAACATCTTCTCGGCCGAGGACGGTTCCGAGACAGACGCATTCTTCCATTTCATCGGCGGCATGCAGAAGCATGTGCCGAACGCGCTGGTGATGTTCGCGCCTTACGTCAATTCCTACCGCCGGCTGACGCAGGCGGCCTCCGCGCCGGTCAACACCAAGTGGGGCTACGACAACCGCACGACGGCCTTCCGCGTGCCGCGATCCGACCCCGCGGCGCGGCGCGTCGAAAACCGCATCCCGTCGTCCGACGCCAACCCCTATCTGGCGCTCGCCGCCTCACTCGCCTGCGGGCTGATCGGCATGACGCACAAGGAAAAGGCTTCGGCGCCAGTGCTCACCACCGCCAACGAGGACGAGATCGACCTGCCGCGCAACCTTCTCGAGGCCGTCGACCTGTTCGAAAGCGACAAGGAACTCGGCGCCATCCTCGGAAAATCCTTCGCCGCAACTTACGCGGCGATCAAACGAGCGGAATTCGAGACCTTCATGGAAGTGATCAGCCCGTGGGAGCGGGAGTATCTGCTGCTGAATGTTTAGGGGGAATAGGGGAGTAGGGGAGTAGGGGAACGAATGGTTGAGAGAACAGGCTCCTACCAGGACCTGGTAGTCTGGCAGCAGGCCATGGATCTTGCCGTGGCAGTCTATGGCGCCACGAAGTCCTGGCCCAAGGAGGAACTCTATGGTTTGACCAGCCAGGTACGGCGCTCTGCCAGTTCCATACCGGCGAACACAGCTGAGGGTTATGGCAGAGAGATTCGAGGCTCCTATCAGCAATTTCTCCGTATCGCTCAAGGCTCATTGAAGGAGCTGGAAACTCAAATTCTGATTGCCGAGCGTACCGGCATCGCGACGAAAGCGGCGGCGGTTTCATTGCTGGAGGGCACCGAAAGTGTGGGAAAGCTTCTTCGGCTCCTGATCCGCAAGCTCTCGACCGACTAGCCCTACTCCCCTACTCCCCTACTCCCCTACTCCCCATGCCGTACCAATCTCCCATTTCCCCCGGCCGTTCCTGGTACGAAGACACAGCGGGACCGCGCCCCGAATATCCGGCTCTGGACGGCGACCGGACCTGCGACGTCGTCATCATCGGCGGCGGCTTCACCGGTCTTTCGGCGGCGGCACATCTGGCCAAGGCCGGCACGAATGTTGCGCTGATCGATGCGTACCGTTTCGGCGACGGCGCGTCGGGACGCAATGGCGGTCAGCTCGGCACCGGCCAGCGCGCCTGGGCAGAAGAACTTGAAGCCGAATACGGCCTCTCGCGCGCCAAGGCGCTGTTCGATCTCGCGGAAGAAGCCAAGGCGCATCTGCTGGATTTCGCCGCCGCCAACGAAATCGAGATCGACTACATGCCGGGCCAATTGTCGGTTGCGCACAAGCGACGCTATGTCGACGACTACAAGCGCCATGCCGAGATCATGGCGAGCCGCTTCGGCTATCCGCACATCGCCTTCATGGACGCCGGCGAGACGGCGGAACGGCTGGGCTCGACGCGCTATTTCGGCGGCACCCGCGACACCGGCACCGGGCATATCCACCCGCTGAAGCTGGTGATCGGCACGGCAAGGGTGGCCGCCGCGGCCGGCGCGCACCTGTTCGAGCGGACGCCCTCGACCGGCATCGCCTGCAGCGGCGGCAAGGTGAAGGTGACGACGCCGAAGGGCACGATATCGGCCGAGAAATGCCTGATCGCGGTCAATGCCTATGGCGGCAATCTGGAGCCTGTGAGCGCGTCGCACATCATGCCGATCGGCTCCTTCATCGGCGCGACCGTACCGCTCGGAACACAATCCAAGGTGCTGCCGGGCGGCGAGTCGGTGGACGACTCCCGCTTCGTCGTGCGCTACTTCCGCAAGTCGAGGGACGGGCGGCTTTTGTTCGGCGGCCGCGAAGTCTATGCCGTCAACGATCCAAAGGACATCCATATCCACATCCGCCGGCAGATCGCCGAGCTCTACCCAGCGCTGAAGGACGTCGAGATCACGCATGGCTGGGGCGGCTATGTCGGCATCACCATGCCGAGGAAACCCTTCGTGCGCGAGGTGATGCCGAACGTGATCTCGATGGGCGGTTATTCCGGCCATGGCGTCATGCTGGCCAACTTCTTCGGCAAGCTCTATGCCGAGACGATCGCCGGCAATCGCGATCGGCTGAAGCTTATCGAGGATCTGAAGATTCCCGCCTTCCCGGGCGGTCGTCGTTTCCGCGCGCCGCTTCTGTTTCTGGCGCTCAACTGGTTCGCGCTGCGCGACAGGATCTGAAGCGGGACCCCCGCAGAAGCTGTTGATTCGACAAGTCCGCTTCCCTTGCGGCACGTTGCAGAATCCTTAACGAACGCGCAGAATTTCGCAAAAAGGCGCAGTGATGCCATAATCGGCGGTAAAGGATGCCGGTTCTGGGCGATAAAACGGGGATTTGCGCGGGCCTGCCCGCTGAAATTTCGGGACCGATGCCGTTCAGCCGCGAACTTCTTGCGGCAAGACCGAAAGAACGTCGGCCCGGTTGTTGGAGGTGGTCTAAGTGAACGTGCCCTTCAGTTTCGGTGCACCGGAACGACGGCGCTTTGCAGTGCAGTTCGGTTACGACATGCAGCCCTCGTTCTGGCAGGGTCTGCGGTCGAACGCGCATCTTGTGATAGCGGCTGTCGGTACCGCAGCGCTGCTCGGTGTGGCGGCGATAGCGCTTTGGCTGGCCCTGCCGGCCAACGAGCGGCAGGCGAGCGCGGAGCAAAGCGTGCCTGCAATCCCGGTCAAGACGACGAAAATCGCGCCAGCCGCCGCAAGCGCAGTCAGCGTCGCCGCCGCGCCGCAAGCCGCGCGCAAGGCGGACGCGGTTTCGCCGGTCACCGCCGCTCGCGAAGCGGCCATCCCGGCGCTGGCAGCCAACAGCCCGCGCTGGACCGGCGCGGGAGCCGAGCCAGCATCGGCCGGGGCCGCGCCTGCTTCACCCACTCCGGCTGCCAAGCCGCCGGCCGAGCAGAAGCCGACCGTTGCCGCCTTCGCCGATTCCGTTGCCGAGACCGATGCCTCAACGGCCCTGTCCAAAGTTGCGGCGGCTGAGCAATCGGTGGATGAAAAGAAGCCGGACGACAAGATGGATGGCGCCCAGACCGCGGCGATCCCCGACGCAAAGCCACAGGTTCCCGAGGCTCAGCCGGCCGGCGACGAAAATGACGCCGCGGCAAAGCCAAACGAGCAGAATGTCAGCGCTGCAGCCAATGGACGCATCCTCAAGGCAGTCACCATGCGCACCGGCCCGAAGAAAGGCGCCGCCGCAATCGTCACGGTGCCAGCAAAGACATCGGTGCAGGTGGTGAGTTGCAAGAAATGGTGCGAGATCGTCTATAACGGCAAGCGCGGCTGGATCTACAAGACCTACGTCAAGACCGGCGCGTGATCCGCCTTCAAAGCGTCTGTTTTTGGCGATCCCGGACGAGGGCCGTTGCGGGCTTTTCCTGGAATTGCTCCGGCTGAAGCCGGCCGGAACGCCAAAGTCCTGTCGCGCCGGGGCGGCTCAGATGCAGCGCCCACCATCGACTTCCAGCGCCACGCCGGTGATGAAGGCGGCTTCGTCCGAAGCAAGCCAGAGTGCCGCGTTGGCGATGTCGAGCGGCGTCGAGAGCCGGCCGAGCGGGATCGAGGCGCGGAATTTTTCGCGGATCTCCGGCGTATCGGCGCCCATGAACTTCTCCAGCATGCCGGTCTCGCCGGCGACCGGGCAGAGGCAATTGACGCGGATGTTCTTCGGGGCGAGCTCGACCGCCATCGACTTGGTGGCGGTGATCGCCCAGCCCTTGGAGGCATTGTACCAGGTGAGGCCCGGCCGCGGCCTGATGCCGGCTGTCGAGGCCGTGGTCAGAATGACGCCGCCGCCCTGCCGATCCATGATCGGCACGACGGCAAGGGCGGCATGGTAGATCGCCTTCATGTTGACGGCGGTGATCAGGTCGAAGGTTTCCTCGTCGACGCCGAGCATGTCGCCGTTGCGATGGGTGTAGCCGGCGTTGTTGACCATGATGTCGACGCGGCCGAAAGCGCTCTTGGCGGCATAGACCATCTCGTCGAATTCGGAGCGCAGCGAGACGTCGGTCTGGGTCCAGATCGCACTGTCGCCGATTTCTTCCGCGACGCGCTCGGCGCCCTTGGCGTTGAGATCGGCGACGACGACGCGCGCGCCCTCCTCGGCGAAGCGCTTCGCCATGCCCTTGCCGAAGCCCGACGCCGCGCCGGTGATGATGGCAACCTTGTTTTCCAGACGCATGGTTTTCCCCATCATTGCAGTCATCCCGTCTTGAGGGTGTCCGCCGCCATTCTCCCTTAGCTTTCGTCACATTCACGTTCTATGTTGCAGGCGCGAACGCTTCCGGAAAGCCATTGTGCCGACAAGCCTGCCGGTAGCGCCAGTGTCAAGGCAACATGTGGGCCCAATCAATGGCAAGCGATTGGTCCTAGATGTGACACCATGGCACTGGACGATTTAAATCGATTAGAATATATCAGCCCCGCTACCGGCGACCGGCATCAAATCGGACTGACCATGACCAGCCAGATCATCCCCGTCGACCCTTTCGACTTCATCATTTTCGGCGGCACCGGCGACCTGTCGGAACGCAAGCTTCTGCCTTCGCTCTACTATCGCCAGTGCGACCATCAGTTCTCCGAGCCGACGCGCATCATCGGCACGTCACGCGCGAAGATGACCGATGCCGAATTCCAGACCTTCGCCAAGCAGGCGATATCGCGGCATGTGAAGCCGGCCGATATCGACGCCAAGGAGCTGGATCGGTTTCTTGCTCGCCTTTCCTACGTTTCGGCCGATGCGACCAGCGGCGTCGGTTTCGACAAGCTCAAGAAGGCCGTCGGCGACAGCGACCGCATCCGCGCCTTTTACCTCGCGGTGGCGCCGGCGCTGTTCGGCGACATCTCGCACCAGCTCCAAGAGCATAAGCTGATCACGCCGAACTCGCGCATCGTGCTGGAGAAGCCGATCGGGCGGGACCTCATCTCGGCGCGGGCGCTCAACGACGCGGTGGGCGACGATTTCCACGAAAGCCAGATCTTCCGCATTGATCACTATCTCGGCAAGGAAACGGTGCAGAACCTGATGGCGCTGCGCTTTGCCAATGCGCTCTACGAGCCGTTGTGGAACTCCGCCCATATCGATCACGTGCAGATCACCGTGGCCGAGACGGTCGGGCTGGAGGACCGCGTCACCTACTACGACAAGGCAGGCGCGCTGCGCGACATGGTGCAGAACCACATCCTGCAGCTGCTTTGCCTGGTCGCCATGGAAACGCCGTCGTCGATGGACGCGGACGCCGTGCGCGACGAGAAGCTGAAGGTGCTGAGGGCATTGAAGCGCATCAACGGCAACGAGGCGCCGAAGCAAACCGTGCGCGGCCAGTATCGCGCCGGCGCCTCCGCCGGCGGGCCTGTCAAAGGCTATGTCGAGGAGCTCGGCAAGGACAGCAACACCGAGACCTTCGTTGCCGTGAAGGCCGAAATCGGCAACTGGCGCTGGGCCGGCGTTCCCTTCTATCTCAGGACCGGCAAGCGTCTGGCGACCCGCGTTTCGGAAATCGTCATCGAGTTCAAGCCGATCCCTTATTCCATCTTCGGCGACAGCGCCGGGCCGATCTTCCCCAACCAGTTGGTCATCCGCCTGCAGCCGGACGAAGGCGTCAAGCAGTATATCATGATCAAGGATCCGGGGCCTGGCGGCATGCGGCTGCGCCAGATATCGCTCGACATGAGTTTCGCACAGTCGTTCCAGGGCCGGGCGCCGGACGCCTATGAGCGGCTGATCATGGATGTGGTGCGCGGCAACCAGACGTTGTTCATGCGCCGCGACGAGGTCGAGGCGGCCTGGAAGTGGATCGACCCGATCCAGAACGCCTGGGAAAGCGCCCGGCAGGAAGCGCAGGGCTATACGGCCGGCACCTGGGGGCCATCGGCCTCCATCGCGCTGATCGAACGTGACGGACGGACATGGCACGAGAGCAACTGAGCCAGCCTGCCTATAACTGGGACGGCTTCGCCGACCGGCAGCAGCTGGCGGCCGCCCTCGCCGGCAACGTCGCCGCCCGGTTGACCAAAGCGATTGCCGAGCGCGGCACGGCGCTGCTCGCCGTGTCCGGCGGCACGACGCCGGCAAGGTTCCTCGCCGCCCTCTCCTCGATCCCGATCGCCTGGGACAAGGTCACGGTGACGCTGGTCGACGAGCGTTTCGTGCCGCCCTCCTCGCCGCGCTCGAATGCCGGGCTGGTGGCTGCCAACCTGCTCCAGAACAACGCCGCGGCCGCGCATTTCGTGCCGCTCTACCATGAAGCGGCGAGCATTGAGGACGCAGCCGCCTCGGACAGCGAGGCCCTGCAATCATTGGCATGGCCGCTCGACGTCGTGGTGCTCGGCATGGGCGGCGACGGCCACACGGCCTCCTTCTTTCCCGATGCTGGCAATCTCGCTGAATTGCTCGACCCGTCGTCGCAGCGGATCGTGCTGCCGGTGAACGCACCGAGCGCAGGCGAGCCGCGGCTGACGCTTTCGATGGCGCGGATCGTTGCCGCCGGCTTCATCGCGCTCCACATCGAGGGAGTGGACAAGCGAACCGCCTTCGATGGCGCGATGGGAGTAGGCGTGAAAAAGCCTATCCGCAAAGTGATCGAGGCGGCGCCAATACCGGTAGAGGTGTTCTGGGCACCCTGATTTCACGAAGAAGCAGCCCCGGAGGCTGTGGGAGGACGTTTTCCGGGGCTCGAAAGGACCAGCCATGACAGCCAGACGCGATATCGAAGCCATCACGGAACGCATCCGCCAACGCTCGAAAGCCGGCCGCGAGGCCTATCTCGGCCGGATCGCGGAGGCATCCGGCCGCGCCGCCAACCGGGCGGTGCTGTCCTGCGGCAACCTCGCCCACGGTTTTGCCGTCTGCAGCCCGTCGGAGAAAGTCGCGCTCGGCGGCGACCGCGTGCCCAACCTCGGCATCATCACCTCCTACAACGACATGCTGTCGGCGCATCAGCCCTTCGAGACCTTTCCGGCGCTGATCAAGGAAGCGGCGCGCGAGGCCGGCGGCATCGCCCAGGTGGCGGGCGGCGTGCCGGCGATGTGCGACGGCGTCACGCAAGGCCAGCCGGGCATGGAACTGTCGCTGTTCTCGCGCGACGTGATCGCCATGGCGGCGGCGATCGGCCTCTCGCACAACATGTTCGATGCCGCCGTCTTCCTCGGCGTCTGCGACAAGATCGTGCCGGGGCTGGTGATCGCGGCGCTCACCTTCGGCCATCTGCCGGCCGTCTTCATCCCGGCCGGACCGATGACGTCGGGCCTGCCGAACGACGAGAAGGCCAAGGTCCGCCAGCTCTATGCAGAGGGCAAGGCAGGCCGCGCCGAACTGCTCGAGGCGGAGTCCAAATCCTATCACGGGCCGGGCACCTGCACCTTCTACGGCACCGCCAATTCCAACCAGATGCTGATGGAGATCATGGGCCTGCACATGCCCGGCGCCTCCTTCGTCAATCCGGGCACGCCGCTGCGGGACGCGCTGACCAAGGAGGCGGCGAAGCGCGCACTGGCGATCACCGCGCTCGGCAATGCCTACACGCCGGTCGGTCGCATGATCGACGAGCGCTCGATCGTCAACGGCGTGGTCGGCCTGCACGCGACCGGCGGCTCGACCAACCACACCATCCACCTCATCGCCATGGCCGCCGCTGCCGGCATCGCGCTGACCTGGCAGGACATTTCCGACCTGTCAGAGGCCGTGCCGCTGCTCGCACGCGTCTATCCCAATGGACTTGCCGACGTGAACCATTTCCACGCCGCGGGCGGGCTCGGCTTCCTGATCCGCGAGCTGCTCGATGAAGGCATCCTGCACGAGGACGTTCAGACGGTCTGGGGCGAAGGCTTGCGGCCCTATGCGGTCGAGGCGAAGCTCGGCGCCGACGGCAGCGTGCTGCGCGAGGCGGCGCCGCTCAAGAGCGGCGACGAGAAGGTGCTGGCGCCGTTCAAGAAGGCATTCCAGCCGACCGGCGGACTGAAGGTGCTTGCCGGCAATCTCGGTCATGCCGTCATCAAGACCTCGGCCGTCAAGCCCGAGCGCCGCGTCATCGAGGCGCCGGCCAAGGTGTTCGACAGTCAGCAGGGGCTGAACGACGCCTTCAAGGCCGGCACGCTTACAGGCGATTTCATCGCCGTCATCCGCTTCCAGGGGCCGAAGGCCAACGGCATGCCGGAGCTGCACAAGCTGACCACCGTGCTCGGCGTCCTGCAGGACCGCGGCCAGCACGTCGCACTGGTGACGGACGGGCGCATGTCGGGCGCCTCCGGCAAGGTGCCGGCGGCGATCCATGTGACGCCGGAAGCGGTCGAGGACGGACCGATCGCCAGGATCCATGACGGCGACATCATACGGCTCGACGCCGATGCCGGCACGCTGGAAGTGCTGGTGCCGGGAACGGAATTCGCGCTGCGCCGCACGGCCGATGCCGACCTCATCGGCAACGAATTCGGCTTCGGCCGCGAGCTGTTCGCCGGCTTCCGGCAGCTGGTCGGCCGTGCCGACCACGGCGCCGCCGCCTTCGCAAACGCCTGACGCTAAGCATTGATTTCGGGCTACCAGCCAAGCCAACGTGCCGCCATGGAGAGGGCTTGTGCGAGCAGAGCGACGGAGATAGCGACGAGCACAATAACGACCATCTGGCGTTTTTCGGCTATCCGTGCCTCTCTCTGGGCTTTCTCCAGATAGCGACGCTGCGCAGGGCCTAGCGTAGCCAGGCGAAACTTGTGCGCGTGTTGCGCAATCAGCTTCGCCATTGCCTCCTGCTCGGCCGCATATGCCGCTTCTTCGGCCGCCCGCGCTGTTTCTTCGGCCGCGCGGGCCGTCAGCCATCGTTCAGCGCGCAGATCGAGCAGTTCCTGGGCATAGAGTTTTCTCGAATGCTCTGACGCTGAGAGCGATTTGGAGCCCAGCCACGCTTTGAACCGATCAGGTCTGATTCGGACTTTCTGGTAGTCGGACCGGCGCGCTCTTGACCACTGCGCCTGCGATGCTTCGAACAACACGCGCCATTCTTCCCACGTGGCCGGCAGATCGTCAGCGTCGGAGAGCATGCGGATATGAGGATAGTCTTTAGCCGTGTAGACCGGAACTGCCGTCAGCCTTTTCATAGCGATCGCCCCTCAAGGGCAGAGATTAGTTTGTTTTAGTGACGCTGCAATCGACAGAGTTGCGAACGGCCCATCCGCGTCCGGCGACACAAAAAAGGGCGGCTCGGAGCCGCCCTTTCGTTGTTCGCGGACAGCGATGCCTACTGCACCGTGACCTCGGACCGCTCGCCGGCCTTGATCGTCACCGACATTTCCTTGTCCTGGCCTTCGGCCGACATGTGCCGCACGACGACGTAGTCGCCGGCAGGAACTGTCTGCTGCCAGCTGTCGCCATAGCTCAAGCCCAGCGACTTGCGCTTGCCCTCGATGTCCTTCTTCGACGAGAACACCTCGATCGAGTAGGCGCCGGGCGCCGACATCGCCAGCACGCCGGCGTCCAGCGTAACCTTGATGTCCTGGTTGTCGCCGGCCTTGATGCTGAAGGGTTGTTCCGAGACGGCAAGATCGAGCGTGGTGATGACGACATAATCGTCCGGCGGCAACCAGAACTTGCTGTCGGCGCCATAAGAGTGCTCGACGCTCTCGCGACTGCCGTCGATCTTCTTCTTCGCCTTGATGACCTCGAAGCCTATACCGGAATTGTCGGCCTTGTCGCCGCCGGCGGTGTAGTAGGCGTTGAGCACGGCGTGGCCGACGCCGACGACGACGTCCTTCTCGACGGTCTGCCCGGCGGCAAGCTGGACGGTCTCGGTCGCGGTGCCGGCGCCGATCTGCACCGTCACCTTCTGCTCGCCGGCGGGGACGGTCGCCTTGGCGTCGCCATAGTGTGTGGTGCTGCCGCCCGGATAGTTGAAGTCGACACGCGCCTCGCCGCTGATCTCCGAGCCCTGGCTCGCATGCGGATGGATGACCAAGGTGCCGCCGTTCAGCGTGAACAGCGGCTTATAGACCTGACCGGCCTCTATTTTGATCTTCTGCTCGCTCCTTGCCTCGTCGTCGCGGCCGACGACGATGTAGTCGCCCGGCTCGAGGTTGGTCTTGAGCTCACCATACTCGGTCATGACCTGATCGCCGCGCGAGCCATCGGCCGCGGCTTTGTAAATCTCCCAGGCATTGCCATCGGTGATCGGATCGCCGCCCTCGGCCATGACCACGCTCGGCATGAAATTGAACTCAGGCTTGGCGGGTTCGGGCGCTGGCGCCGGTGCGGGAGCCGGGGTGGGCTCTGGCGCGGGAGCCGGCGTCGCGACGGTTTCGACGAGCGCCTGCTGCAGCGCCTTCTCGTCGGAGGCCTGGATGTATTTGCCGCCGGTATTTTCGGCGAGGCAGGCGATCTGCTTGCCCTCGTCGGCGGTCAGGCCGAAGCCGACCACGTCGGCGGTGAAGTCGACGCCGGTTTCCTTCAGCTCCTTGCCGAGCGCGCAAGGATCGCCGCCGCAGGTCTCCAGCCCATCGGTGATGAGGACGACGGTGGCCTTGTCCTCGGTGTATTTCAGCGCTTCGGCCGCCTGCTTGACGGCCGCCGTCAGCGGCGTCTTGCCGAGGAATTTCATGCTGTCGGCGGCAGCCGAAATCGCGCTCGCCGAACCAGCCTGCGGCGGCACGATCAGCTCGATATCCTCGCAGCTGCCCTTGGTGCGATGGCCATAGGCCATGAAGCCGATCTCGTCATCGGCCGGTACCGACTGCAGCACCGTCCGCAGCGATTCGCGCGCGATCTCGAGCTTCGGCTTGCCGTCGATCTGGGCCCACATGGAGCCGGATGCGTCGAGAATGATGATGACCTTGTTGGCGGCAAAGCCAAACGTGGTCGTCGACAAAAGGAGGATCGCCGCAGCGACGCTCCGTGCCAGTCCCGCCATGAAAATCTCCTGAGTGAGCCCCCTGTCCGCGCCGGGAAAGCTATTTGAGGCGGGCGTTGGAGACAAGTCCAACAGCCGGCGAAGTCGCTCAGTAGGTGGTGCGGCGCTCTTCCGAGGGCGGACGGCCGAATTGCAGCCGGTAGCTCTGCGCGAAATAGGAATGCGAGGTAAAACCGGTGGCGATCGCGACGTCGAGGATCGGCATGTTGGTCTGGCGCAGCAATTCGCGCGCCCGCTCGAGCCTGAGCCGCATGTAATAGCGGCCCGGCGTCACGTTGAGATGGCGCAAGAACAGGCGCTCGACCTGGCGCACCGAAAGCCCGGCCGACTTGGCGAGTTGCACCGCCGACAGCGGCTCGTCGAGATGGTCGGCCATCAATTCGACGATGCGTCTCAGCTTTTCCGACTTGCCGGTGAGGTCGCGCTCGGGGCCGACACGCTGGCGATCGCCCGCCGAGCGGATGCGCTCGTGCTGGAACTGGTTGGCGACGCCATTGGCAAGATTGGAGCCGAAATCGCCGCGCACGATCTCCAGCATCAGGTCGATCGAGGTGGTGCCGCCGGCGCAAGTGTAGCGCTTGCGGTCGATCTCGAAGACGTTGCCGGTGCAGTTGATGTCCGGGAAGCGCTCCATGAAGCCGGCGCGGTTCTCCCAGTGGATGGTGCAGCGATAGCCGTCGAGCTGCCCGGCCTCGGCGAGCAGGTAGGAGCCGACCGACAGCGCGCCGAGCGCGTTGCCGCGCCGGCCCCAGCTGCGCAGCGCCGCCAGCACCTTGCTCTTGCCGGGAAATTCGGTGGTCAGCCCGACCGACACGAACAGGATGTCGACCGGCGGCATGTCGGCGACGGAATAGTCGATCTTCAGCGGCAGGCCGTTGGAGGCCATGACCGCGTCGCCATCCGCCGATATCGTCGTCCAACCGTAAAAATCGCGGCCGAGCAGGCGGTTAGCCGAGCGGAAACAGTCGATCGCCGCGGCCAGCGAGAACATCGAGAACTTGTCGACCAGCAGGAAGCCGAACTGCCGCCCCCCCTGAACGGGATCGTTCGTGACCGGCCGTTCCACAGGGGCGATTAAGTTCGGCAAGGATCAAGCTTTCCGATCAGAAGGACGGCCGCTTCAACCCAGCCGCGAGGTAGGCGGAAGCTACAGTGTTGGCCATCAGCATGGCAATGGTCATCGGTCCGACGCCGCCTGGGACGGGCGTGATGGCGCCGGCGACCTTGGCCGCATCGGCATAGGCGACATCGCCGACCAGCCGCGACTTGCCCTCACCCTTTTCCGGGGCGGGGACGCGGTTGATGCCGACATCGATGACCGTGGCGCCGGGCTTCACCCAATCGCCCTTGACCATTTCCGGGCGGCCGACGGCGGCGACCAGGATGTCGGCGTTGCGGGCGAGTGCCGGCAGGTCCCTGGTGCGGCTATGGGCAATGGTGACGGTGCAGTTGGCGGCGAGCAGCAGATTGGCCATCGGCTTGCCGACGATGTTGGATCGGCCGACGACGACGGCGTTGAGGCCGGAAAGGTCCTTGCCGCGCACGCGCTCAATCAGCAGCATCGAGCCGGCCGGCGTGCAAGGCACGAAAGCGGTCTCCAGCTCGCCGGTGCCGAGCTTGCCGACATTGATGAAATGGAAGCCGTCGACATCCTTTTCCGGCGCGATCGTCTGGATGACCTTGCCGGCGTCGATGTGGCCAGGCAGCGGCAACTGCACGAGGATGCCGTGGATCGCCGGATCGGCGTTGAGGTCGCCGATGATCTTGAGCAGCTGGGCCTCGGTGGTCTCGGCCGGCAGCGTGTGCTGCAGCGAATGGAAACCGCATTCCTTGGCCGTGCGCGATTTCGAGGCGACATAGACCTGGCTCGCCGGATCCTCGCCGACGATCACCACCGCCAGGCCGGGCCTGGTCGCGCCCTTGGCCGACAGCTCGACGGTCAGTGCCTTGACCTTCTGAACCACGTCTTCGGCGACACTCTTTCCGTCGATCACTTCGGCCATCGCTACCCTCAACACTGTTCCACGGACGCGCTCACGCGCAGCCCTGATCCTCAATCCAGCATCGTGACCCGCCAGGCGCCAGGCGCGAACGGTCGAATGCAGCGCGGCATTTTCACGAAAATTCGACAGCGCAATCCCGTCAAAACGTCGTCGTATGCCGTAAACCCGAAACCGGCTGCTTTTATCGAAGCCAGCTTCTATCGGAGACCGGGCGTTTTAGAAATAGCGGCGGCGGGAGCGGCTTTCGGTCAGGTCGCGCACCGCCTCGCGGAACTCGCGCAGGCTAGCGCGGATCTCGTCGATCTGGCCCTGCTGATCGGCCGGCGACTGGTGCGCCTCGGCGACCGGCGGTTGCGAACGGGAAGACGCCGCCGACGATGTGTACGCATCCTCGAATGGTCCCGCAGGCTGCGGATAGTCCGGCTGATGGGAATAGGCACGGCTTTGCGCAGGCGGCGCCTCGAAGCCGCGCTCCGATAGCGGCGCGCTCCGGGCTCGCGCGGATTGGTCCAAAGCCGCTTCGACGGGCTCTTCCGACCGACGCAGCATGAAGTCGCGCAGCGACGAGGCCAAGGATCCCAAGAACCCCGGCCGGCCGGCATCGTTGGCGGGGACAGGCGATGGCGTGAACGGCGCAACCGGCGGGGACGTCGGCGGAGGGCTCGGCGGTGCGGCGCGATACACCCTGTCCTCGTAGGCCGGCGCACGCTCCTCGGGCCTGCGGCGCGAGCGGATGTCCGCCGTCTCGCGCAGGCTGGCATAGGCACCGCGCAGTGCGCCGAGGCCGATGCCGGCGAAGAAACCGGCAAGCAGGCCGGCCAGCGCCTTGACGGCGCGCGACGGCCCCTTGGCTTCGAGCGGCGGATAGGCCTCCGAAATCAAGCTGATGTTGGCGGTGTTGATGTCCTTCTGCTCGCCGGTCTCCTTGGCGCGCAGCAGGAACTGCTCGTAGACCGAGCGCTTGGCGGCCGCCTCGCGCTCGAGCTCGCGCAGCGAAACCAGGTTGTTGTTGACGTCGCCGCTCTGCACCTTGGCCTGTGCCAGACGAGACGACAAGTCCTGCTCGAGCTGCACGGAACGCTTCAGATCGACCTGCAGCGAGGACGCTATGCGCTGCAATTCCGCAGCGATACGTTCGCGCGCGCCGGCAAGCTGGGCGTTGAGCGCCTGAAGCTCCGGATGCCGCGGCCCGAACTTGATCGCGGCGCGGTCGGCTTCCTGTTTCAGCGCCGCATATTGCGAGCGCAGCTCGCCCATCGTGTTGGAGTTGATCTCTTCAGGCAAGGTGCCGTTGAGAACCGCGTTGACGTTCAAGGCGCGGGCCGAGGCGGCGCGGGCGTTGAGCTCGAGCGTGCGGGCGCGGGCGACCGAGAGCTGCTCGTTGAGCTTCAGCATCTGATCGTCGCTGATCAGGTGACCCTGGGCGTCGACAAGATCATGCGTGGCCCTGAAGTCCTCGACCTTGCGCTCGGCCGTCTCGACGCCCTTGCGCAACTCGTCGAGCCTGGCCGTCAGTTCGTCATTGGCGCGGCCCGCCGTGTTGGACTGGAGTTCGCTGGAGATCTGCTGGAAAGCAGTCCTCATCGTATTGGCGATCAGGGCCGACTTGTCGGGGCTCTCTGTCGTGGCGGTGATCGAGACGACGAAGGTCTTGCCGCCGCGCTCGACGTCCAGGCTCTCCGCCAGATTGCCGACGGCCAGCGCACGCCGGCGCGCTTCGTCGGCAGGGCCCCGTGCATCCTGCCGTGACAAGACCGAGCGGAGCATCGACATCAGGCCGATGCCGCCCTTGCCCTGGCCGTTGAACTCGGGGTCGTTTGCGAGGTTGAGATCCGTGACGACCTTGTTGAGGACCGCGCCCGAGGTGAGGATGCGAGCCTGGTTCTCGACGATGGCGAGTGTAGCATCCGAGGCGATCACATTCTGCGTCAGATCACGGTCGGTGAGCTTGAGGTCGCGCGGGTCGACGATGACCTCGGTGGTGGCCTCATATTTCTTCGGCGTCGACAGTGCGATGGCGATGCCGAGCGCAGCGCCCAGGATCGTCGTCGAAAGAATCAGCGCCTTGGATCGGGTGATGCCGCGAACGACCTGCATCGGGTCGATCAGCGGTTTCCATTCCTGATCGCCGCCGGCCGGCGGCCGGCTTGCGCGGCGAGGTTCGACATAGCGCGTTTCGAAACCGGGCTGCGGAGAATGGTCCGGGGGAAGGTTCCCTTCACGCGGTCCGGCTTGCAAGCCCCGCGTGGCCGAAACGTCCTCGTTCCGGGACGATTCGGGAAGCGGGTCGACCTGAGATTGACCGGGTTCGTCCGTTTTCGCGGACCATGGGTTCGATCGCCCTTCGCGCTCGAAGCGCGCGGCGCGGTGGCGCGCGGCGGCATCCTCGCGCCAAGACGGGTTGGCTCTGTCGCCGATGGAAACCAGCGAAGCGTCCGGGCTGTCCTCGCCACGCACGGCCCGGCCGAGCGCGAGCAAAGAGCGCTCGCGCCTCCAATCGTCACGGTTTTCCCTGTCGACCATGTCTGGAACTTACTCTCTGGCGGCTTGGAGAGGCGGTCGGCCAATCGTTAAGTCACGCTAAACAGGCATGGGAAATAAAAGGTTAATTTTGAACCCGGGAAAATACAGTTTCTCGCCTCGGTTGCAGCCCCGCTCAAGCCGCCGGGCCGCCGCCAGAACGGCACGTTAAGCTTTCCATCCTAGGCTTTCGACAGAGACATGACCCAGACCAGCGACATACCGCAAACGCGGACGCTCGCGCGGATCGGCCACTTCGTGGCCGCGCGCCGGAAGCTGGTCTTCGACTATCTTTCGGCGATCAGCGGCGCCGGCGGGCGGTTGGTGTTCTCGCTCGCCTATTTCGTGGCTCTCGCCAATACGCTGTCGATCGCCGAATTCGGCATGTTCGCCACGGCCTCGGCGGCGGGCGTGATGCTGTCGCGCCTGCTTGCCTTCGGCTTCATCTCGGCGCTCTACCGCACCGCCACGATCCGCCCGAACCTGATCGGCACCTTTACCGCCGGCTTCCTGTTCCTCGGCGCGATTTCGCTGCCGGTGCTTGCCGCCGCTTCCTACGGCGTCTACCTGATCTTCTTCGCCGGCACGGTGCAGCTGCCGGTGTTTGCCGCGGTCGTCTTCGCCGAAGCGCTCTTGTGGCGGCCGGTCGAGGTGGTGCTGATCGTCAACAACGGCCTCGGCAAGTTCGGCCGCGCCGCGGTGCTGGCGATCCTGGCGACGGCGCTCCGGTCAGCCGGCGCGGTTCTGTTCATGCTCGCCGCGCAGCGCACCATCGGCGTCTGGTCGTGGTTCTATATCGGCGCCAACGCCGTTTCGCTTTTCGTCGCCTTCGCCTTCTTCTACCCCCGCCAGCGACTGCGGCTGCGCACCGAGCTCTATGTCCGGCGGCTCGCCGATTCCATCTATGTGGCGGGGTCGGAGGTGCTGTTCTATCTGCAGATGGAGTTCGACAAGCTCCTGGTGCTTTCGATCGGCGGACCGCATCTTGCCGGCCTCTACGCCATCATCATGCGGCTGGTCGACCTCACCGCGATCCCGATCCGCACCTTCTCGATGATGCTGGTGCAGCGCATGATGCGCGCGCCCGAACTGCTTTCTCGGCTGGCGGTCAAGAGCGGCATCGAAGGCGGCGTGTTCCTGGTCTCGACGCTGGCGCTCCTGTCGCTCGGCATCGTGCTGCATTTCTTCCCGAATGCGCTCGGCAGGAACGTCGCCGAGGCGGCGCCGCTGGTGGCGCTCGCGGTCTGCGTGCCGGGCCTGCGCAATCTCGTCGAATACCAGGCCGAGCTTCTCTTCGCGCGCGGCCAGACCGCGGTGCGGGCGATCAATCTCGGGCTGCTCGCGGGTTTGAAGGCGATGCTGCTGACCTATGTGCTGACGACGATTGCCGACACGCCCGATCTGGTGCTGTCGCTCAACATTGTCTTCCTGCTGCTCTATCTCGCCTCGATGCTTTTGACCTATTCGGCGATGCGCAGGCCGGCCAAAGCGATCTGAACTCGAGCAGTTCATCGTTTCACGGAAACGCTGAACTGCTCTGACTATTTGTTTTTACGCAATTCCGGACGGAAAACCGCTACACACTTTTCCTGGAATTGCTCCAGCGATCGAGCCCCATCAAACGGCGGATGCGGCCGACATCGGTGCCTATGAAGGACTGCATGCCGATCGCCACCTGCTCGGGCGCCATGGCGTCGACGAAACGGCGGAACTCCTCGTCCGACAGCGCCTCGCCGTTCCAGTGGACGCGGCAGAATTCCACCGGATCATGGAAGTGGCCGGCGCCGTCGAGCACGTCGTCGACATAGCGGCCGTAGATCATGCATTCGGAGAATTTGCGCGCCGATCCGACGACGCTGACCCAGTCGCGCCCGTGCGTCTTTTCGATCCGCTCGCACATCGCTTTGACGGTCTCGCGGCGCCAGGCGATCAGCGTCGAGATGTAATCATGCGTCGAAGCCTTAATCGGGTCGATACCGAGCGCCGAGCCGGCATTGCGCGACCAGATGCGATGCTCGTCATGGCCGTCCTTGGCCAGCGCGCCATCGCGCCGGAACAGCCGCGTCTTGCCGTCGCGCCAGAAGACGCTCGCGTCGAACGGCTTGAGGAAGGCGACGTCGGAATCGCAAAAGACGAGCACGTCCTCCCTGGCATGGGCGGCAATGGCGATGCGGCGCAGCTGCTGCACGTGCCAGCCGCGCAGCGGCTGGGTCCTAAGACTGACCCAGACGCGGCGGTGGAACAGGCTGAGCGGGTCGTCGAAAGCGCGCAGCCAGCGCGGCAGAAGATCCCGCTCGTCGACGATCGTGCGGCTGCTGCCCTCGAGCCGACGAAACAGTGCCACGTCACGGTGCTCGACGAGGATGTAGTGCCGCGCGATACCGGTGACATGGCGGTCCATGGTCTCGCACAGCAGCCGGCAGCGCTCGAAATCCGGCGCGTAGCTCGCCGTCACGACCGCGGCCGACGGCGCGCGCGGCAGCGGCTCGATCCTGGTGGCGACGTCCGGCACGAAACGGCTGTTCAACGGCGCGCCTCCGCTGGCCGCGACCCGTGCGACAATTTCTGCTTGAGGACGCGCCACAGGAAGAGCGGGTTGCCGACCACGTAGCGGCGCCACAAGCGGGCGGGTTCGATCCACAAGCGAAACAGCCATTCGAGCCTGAGACGGCGCATCCACAGCGGGGCGCGCGGCACGGTGCCGCTGAGGAAATCGAGCAGCGCGCCGACCGCGATCGGCAGTGTGCAGTGACGAGCATCGATATGGCGCGCGATCCACAGTTCCTGGCGCGGCACGCCCATGGCGACCAGCAGCACATCCGGCTTCAGCCTGGCAATACGCTCGATAATTACGGGCTCCTCCGCGGGGGAGAAGTAGCCGTCATGGATGACGACGAATTTGTGCTGCACGGCGAGCGCCGAAAGCTTGAGGGACGCCGCCTCGGCATTGACCCGCGTCGCGCCAAGCAACGCCACGGTCAGCCGCCGCGTCGATGCCTGCAGGAAGGCCGGGATGAAATCGGTGCCGTTGAGATTGTCCGGGAAAGGCGAGCCGTAGAGCAGCTTCGCGGCAATGTCGACGCCGACGCCGTCCGGCAGCACGAGGAAATCGTCGAGCGCTTCGGCAAATACCGGATCGCTGTAGGCGAGATTGGCGTTGTGGGCGTTGAGGAAGCTCACCTTGGTGAAGCGCCGCTCGGCGATCAACCGCGAAAGCAGTGCGACGGCATCGTCCCAACGGACGGCAAGCACGGAGATACCGAGGATCCTCCTCAGCGTGTCGAAGCCGAAGGCGGCGCGCGCGGCATGCATATTCATGCCGCGACCTCGTGCCTGACGGCGCCGAGCCTCTCCAGCCCAAGCCGGATCGCGGCATCGAGCGCCTTCACCTGCTGGCGACGGAAGGCGCTGCCGTCTATGTCGCGAACATCGGCCGCCGCCGCTTCGAGCGCCGAGGCGAAGGCAATCGGATCGTCGGTCACGACACAGTTTTGCGGCCGATAGCCGATGCCGCGCAACGAGCGGCTGGTGGCAACGGAAGGCAGGCCAAGCTCGAAGGTCTCGATGGTTTTCAGCTGCACGCCGCTGCCGGCGGTACTGATCAGCGGAATGACGGCGCCACCGCGAACGAAGGCCTGGGCGTCAGGGACCCTGCCGACGAATTGGACGCCGGGATGGGTCGACGTCACGCCCGACGGCATGTTGCCGGCGATCCTGATGCGGAAATCCGCCTTAAGATGCGGAACGACCTTGGTCAGGAACCAGTCGAGGCCGATGCGGTTGGGCTGCCAGGTCCAGGTGCCAATGAGCGCGGCGTCGCAATCGATGCGGCGCGGACCGTTCTTCGCCGGCGCCTCGGCGCGCGTCACCAGCGGCAGCACCGCCGAGCGGTCGTCGGAGGCGACGCCGAGTGCCGCGCGATCCTCTTCGGCCAGCGTGAAGACGAAGCGTGCGGCGCGGCAGAGACGCTCTTCCATGACTGCGAGCAGTCTGGCCTCGCGGCGGAACAGCCAGCGTTGAAGCGCACTGCCGGCCGCGGCGGCGTTCTCCTCGGCCGAGCGATGCTCGACATTATGCGCGACGAAGATCGACGGCCGATCACTGAAGAGCCCTCCGAAGGCGCCGGCAAATTGCACGGAGTTGAGCACGTAACCGTCGAACGGGCCGGCGCGCTCGATTGCCGCGAGCACATCCGCATCGGAAACGACGCGCAGCTTGACCGAAGCGAAGGTGAGACCGGTGAGCATCGCCTTGCTCGCCCAGGCCAGCTTCTGCCGCGGCGAAGCGCTTTCGGTGCGCACATCGATCGCGCCGAGGACAATTGTGTTTTCGGGATCGGCGGCAGGCTTTCCCGGCCAGCTGAAGCCGATCACCGTCACGCGCACGCCGGCACGCCGCAGCGCGTCGATGATCGCGGCGTTGGCGATCTCGTAACCCGAGGCGAGAACGCCGTCGGGCACGATCGATGTGGCGAACAGCAGATGCATCTCACCTATCCATTGGTGTAGCCGGTAGCAGAACGCGGTGAAGCCTTGATTAAATGGCACCCCCAAAGGCCGAACGCCCCGGTTTCGTGGGACCCGCCGCGAAAGGTGATTAACGAAACGTTATCATCGGGCTGCTATCGAGAGCCGAACCCACACGGCTGGAAACGGATGCTCCCTTTGCCATCGGACGCTTTGGTATCGATTGTGGGGGTATCGATCGCGGGGGTATCGATCGCGGGGCGGTCTCCGGGCCTCGCCGCCGAGACCGTCGAGGCGGTCGTCACGCTGCCGACCTTCAAGCGGCCTCAGCTGCTCCTGGAAACGCTGGCATCGCTCAAAGCCCAGAAAACCTCGCGCCGCTTCGCCGTCATCGTCATGGAAAACGAGGCCGACGCGCGTGAGGGCGCCAAGGCGGCACTGCCGCTGTTCGAGAGCGGCGAGATGCCGGGCTTGGTGATCATCGCGCATGAGCGCGGCAATTGCAGCGCTTACAATGCCGGCTGGCAGACGGCGATGATGCAGTTCTCCAACTTCCGGCACCTTCTCGTCATCGACGACGACGAGGTCGCCGAGCCCGACTGGCTGGAGCGCATGTGCAGAGCCGCCGAGACGCTTCGAGCCGACATCGTCGGCGGGCCGCAAGTGCCGGTCTTCGCCGATCCCTCACATGCGGGATGGGCCGACCACCCGGTCTTTGCGCCGCCATACCGCGAAACGGGCCGTGTGCCGGCACTCTATTCGTCGGGCAATCTGCTGGTCGGGCGCAACGTGCTGATGGCCATGGGACCGCCCTTCCTCGATCTCAGGTTCAACTTCATGGGCGGCGGCGATTCCGATTTCCTCAGCCGCGCGTCGCAGCAGGGTTTCGCGCTCGGCTGGTGCGCCGAGGCAAGGGTCAGGGAAGGGGTTCCAGCGCGTCGCGTGGAGGCCGACTGGATCCGCGCCCGAAGCCTGCGCAACGGCGTGATCTCTACCCTGGTGGAAAAGAAGAAGCGAGCGGGCACGCCGTTCGCCGGGACCAAGGTTCTGCTGAAGAGCCTGGCTCTGCTTGCCGCCTCGCCGCTGCGCGGCGCCGTAAGGCTGGCGTGCACGGGTTCGCTGGCGACAGGCCTCTACCCCATCTATGTCGCGCTCGGTCGCGTGCTTGCCGAATTCGGATATGCCAATGAGCAGTACCGGCAGCCTGAGAAGAACTGAGCGCGCGCCGCTCAGCGCCGCCTTCACGCGCGAGGGCCTTGCGACGGCAATCGCGGCGCTGCTTTTTGCCACCATCATCGTGTCGTTCCGGCCCTTCCAGCCTGCCGGCGCCGAACTCACCGGCGATGGCGGCGATATCGTCAACCAGCTCGGCTTCGGCTCGCTCGGCGCCATCTCGATCTTCTCGCTGCTCGCCTTCGCGGATCCGCGCGTCGTGCGCTCGCTCATCAGCCCGTCCTGGGCACTGATGCTGGGCTTCTTCTTCCTGTCGGTGATATTGGCGACCGACCCGCCGTCGGCGACGCGCGCCGCCTCCTTCACCATGATCGGCATCATCACCATGGCGACGATCCTGGTGCTGCCGCGCGATGCCGATTCCTTCGCCAGGGTCATCATCTTCACCGCCGTCGTGGTGATGGGGCTCTCTTATGTCGGCCTCTTCGCCTTTCCGCACGAGGCGCTGCATACCACCCACTCGCAGGAGCCCGAGCATGCGGGCCTGTGGCGCGGCGTCTTCACCCACAAGAACATCGCGGGACCGGTGATGGCCTGCTTCAGCTTCGCCGGGCTCTATCTCTGGCGTCGCGGGCAGCGCTGGTGGGGCGTCGGCATCTTCTCAGCGGCCATGATCTTCATGCTGCACACCGGCTCGAAGACGACCGTCGGACTGGTGCCGTTCTCGATCCTGATCGTGGTGCTGCCCAGCCTCATCGGCATGCGGCTCGGCACGCCGATTCTGTTTCTGGCCGCGATCATCGCGACGGCGGTCGGCACGCTGGGCATCGTCTTCATCCCGCCTGTGAAGCATCTGGCCGCGGCCTATTTCCCGAACCTCACCTATACCGGCCGCACCACGCTGTGGGAGTTCGCCGGCGAGATGCTGGCGAAGAAGCCCTGGACCGGCTACGGCTACGAAAGCTTCTGGGGAACGCCGCTGCTGCTCAACCAGGACCAACCGTTCGACCGCCCCTGGGACATCCGCACCATCGTGCACGGCCATGACGGCTATCTCGACATCGCCGTGCTTATGGGCATCCCCGCGCTCTGCGTCGCGGTCTATACGTTCCTTATCGCGCCCCTGCGCGACTACATGCGCATCCCGCCGCGCAAGGAGAACATCCTCCTCGGCGACTTCTTCATGATGGTGGTGCTGTTCGCGGCGCTGAACGGTTTCCTCGAAAGCTTCTTCTTCCGCCGCGCCGACCCCGTCTGGCTGTTCTTCGTGTTCAGCGTGCTTGGCCTGAGACAAATGTCGCTGCGGCCTCTTCCGACTCGCAGTCCCAACTGATCTGGCCGATCGATCTCGTTGAGACTGGACTTTTCCCTAACCGCGCAAGCGTTTAAGGAGAGCCGTCTTGCGGAGGTTCTGATGACGATCAGGCTCGTTCTCGCCGGTTGCGGCAATATGGGTTACGCCATGCTCTCGGGCTGGCTGAAGTCCGGCAAACTCGAGCCGTCGACGGTGTTCGTGGTCGAGCCCAATGCAGAATTGCGCAAGCGCGCCGAGGCACTGGGCTGCGGTGCCGCCGCCGACGCCTCAGCCATTCCGGCCGATGCCGTGCCCGACCTCGTCGTCATCGCCGTGAAGCCGCAGGTGATCCGCGACGTGACGGCGAGCTACAAGCGCTTCGGCGACGGCAGGACCACGTTCGTCAGCATCGCCGCCGGCACGCCCGTCGCCACCTTCGAGGATATCCTCGGCGACCTCGCGCCGATCGTCCGCTGCATGCCCAATACCCCGGCGGCGATCGGCAAGGGTATGATGGTGGTGTTTTCCAACCCGCTGGTTTTGGACGACGTCCGGCGCTTCGTCGCCGAGCTGCTCTCGGCGAGCGGTGTCGTGACGACGATCGACGACGAGGGCCTCATGGACGCGGTGACCGCGGTCTCCGGTTCCGGCCCGGCCTATATCTTCCATTTCATCGAGGCGCTGACGGTTGCCGCCGAGAAGGCCGGCCTGCCGGCCGACACAGCCAAGCTGCTCGCCATGCAGACCGTCTATGGCGCCGCCTCGCTCGCCGCCGAAAGCGACGAAGAGCCGGGCGTCCTGCGCCAGCAGGTCACCAGCCCCAACGGCACGACCGCCGCAGCACTTGCCGTGCTGATGGGCGAAGACCGGCTGACGAGGCTTTTGACCGACGCGGTGGAAGCGGCGCGGCTCAGGTCGATAGAGCTGGGGAAATAGCGCTCACGCCATACAGCATCTCGTCCTGCAGCTTGCGCAAGGCGTAAAGCCTGGTCGTCTTGTCGGGCACAGCGTTGTCGCTGGTCAGCAGCTCGCCCTTCCTGACAGGCTTCAGCACCTTGCCGCCTTCGAGCAGCCCGACGGGCATGGCGCGGCTGGCGCGCGCCTCGGCGGTGGTCATGGTCCAGGAGCGATAGCAGGTCTCGCCGATGGCATCGAAGGTCTCGCCTGCGGCGAGATCGCGCTTGGCGACCGCGCAGACCTCGGCCACCGGCCTCGGCAGCGGCACCATGTCGGGCTTGCCGTGGAGCATGATGCGGGCCGCGGTCAGCGGCACTTCCAGCGAGGTCAGGTGGTAGGGCCTGAAGAAGCTGTAGTAGGGGCCGTGGCCGACATGGAGATCGTCCATGCGCTCGACGACGCGCGGATGTGTGGCCTCGACGATGACGAAGACGCCTGGCGCCACGCCTTTGCCGATCGTGTAGTCGACGACGCCCTTCTTCGACAGGATGCCGCCGTCCTCGCGCGGGATGAGCACCTTGGCCAACTGGTCGCGGTCGGCCTTGGGGCCATGCATGCCCGGAACATCGGGCACCAGGCCGGTGGCGTTGGCGATGGCGCACATCTCGACCATGGTCTTCGAGCCATCGACGAACTCGACCAGCATGCGCGGGTTCATGTTCCGGCGCAGCGCCTCTTCCCGGTAGTCGTCGGGGACGGCGTCGTGGTCGAGCGGGTTGTTCTTGCCCTTGCCGGCCGAGACGATGGTGTAGCCGAGCGCCGAGGCGAACTCGATCAGCTCCATGCAGCTCGACGGCTCGTCGCCGGCGCCGACCGAATAGACGACGCCCAGCCGGTCGGCCTGCTGCTTGAGGTAACAGCCGATGGTGACGTCGGCCTCGACATTCATCATCACCAGATGCTTGCCATGCTCCATGGCCATCAGGTCGAAATCGGCTGCGACGCCGGGTTTTCCCGTGGCATCGATGACGACGTCGATCAGCGGATTGGTGACCAGCATCTCGTTCGAGGTGATGGCGATCCTGCCGCTCTCGATCGCCCGGCTGACCTTGGAGGCGGTATCGGCTTCGGCGGCCATCGCATCGTCGCCATAGGCGATGCGAATCGCGTCGCGAGCCGTGTGCGGGCGGCGCGTGGAGATGGCCGCGACCGAAATGCCCGGCATCAGCATGCCCTGCGTCACCAGGTCGGTACCCATCTCTCCGGAACCGATGACGCCGATGCGCACGGGACGGCCCTCGGCGGCGCGCCGGGCGAGATCGCGGGCAAGCCCGGTCAGGGCGACATTTGTCATACAAGAACGTCCATGCTTTGCTTTCAGCCCGCAATACAGGGAACGATCCCCGTTTGCCAACAAAACCAGCCGGTCATGGCAATTTCCGGTGCACGCCCTGCAGAATCGGGGCAGATTTTTGGCAGCGATCCGCAGCCTTCGCGGCGTTACGGACTCGGGCCTCGCAAAGCCGACTTTCCGAGGAAAAAAATGGCGAAGTCGACGCCAAGATCCAATTTTGCCGGCAAGGGGCGCCGGCTGCCGGGCGGCTTTCCCGCGAATCCCTTTACAGACCCGCAAATGGTTAACAAAACTTATGATTGCAGTCGTTTTCGGCCGAATCGGAATCCAGGCGGGCACCGTTTCTGTGCTATTTTTGCTACAACCGATCGGACTAATGGCCGGAATCCCCGCTTTTAGAGGCGCCAAAATCAATAAGCGCTCACATCCCCGAAAAATCTGTTAGATACTGGCCGAAAGCTCCGGTGGCAGGCTTGGGCAAATAAGCGCCTAGAAAAAACAATAAGGCGCGGGGATAGTCACGGGGTAGAAATGACCAGGACGGGTAAAGTTACCGTCGGCTGGCGCTTTGCGCTCGCCATGACGGCGTCTATGCTGGCTTGCGGAAGCGCCAGCGCACTCACACTCAAGGAAGCTGTAGGAGTCGCCGTCGAGTCCAATCCTGAGATTGGGCAGGCGATCGAAAACCGCGAAGCCATCGAATTCGAGCTGCGCCAGGCAAAAGGCCTCTACCTTCCCAGCGTCGATCTGGAAGCGTCGACCGGCGTTCGCCGCCTGGACAATTCTTCCCGGCGCGCGCTCGACGAACAGCACGACGCTCTCTACCCGAACGAGGCGGACCTCACTGTTTCGCAGACGCTTTATGACAGCGGGGCAAGGCGGGCCGAATTGAACCGGCAGGCCTCGCGCGTGGACGGGGCTTCCTTCAGGGTGCTGGAGCGGTCCGAATTCATCGGGCTTGCCGTCGTCCAGGACTATCTCGAATACATGCTGCAGGCGTCGATCGTCGCCGAAGCGAAGAAGAACCTCGCCTTCCATCAGTCCATACTCGGCGACATCAAGCAGGGCATCGCGGGCGGCGCGCTCAACGATGCAGACCGGCAGCAGGCCGAGGAGCGCCTTTATGCCGCCAAGGCGCGGATGCAGGAGGCAACGGAAGAACTGGAGGCGGCCAAGATCCGCTTCTTCAAGAATGTCGGCAAGCCGCTGACCAATCCGTCGCGGCCCGCCGATGTGGCCGGCGCGCTGCCGCGCTCGCTCGACGACGCGATCGGGCTCGCCCGGCAGAACAATCCACGCGTGCATATGGCCAACAGCGACATCGACGCCGCCGCATCGCTGGTCGACGCCGCGCGGGCCAAATACGGCCCCACGATCACCGCCGAGGGTGTCGCCAGGGGCGGATATGACATCGACGGCGACGATGGCGACACCAGCGACCTGCAGGCCCGGGTCGTGCTGCGCTGGAACCTCTATCGCGGCGGCATCGACAAAGCCAACGAGCAGGAGCAGATCCGCCGCACCAGCGAGCAGCGTCTAGCGCTGCATCAGGTGCTGCGCGAGATCGAGGAAGCCGTCCGCACTTCGTGGGACCGCCGCTTCCGCCAGGCGGAGCTGGCGCAGACGCTGCGGCTGCAGGCAGCCACCAACGAGAAGCTGGTTGCTTCCTACCGCGAGCAGTTCAAGGTCGGACAGCGCTCGCTGCTCGACGTGCTCGACGCGCAGAACACCCGTTTCAACACCGCAACGCTGGCCGACACCTCGTCCTATGCGTCGCTGTTTGCAGAATACCGGCTGCTGGCCGCGACCGGGCAGTTGCTCAAGACGATGAACATCCAGCCGGCCAAGCAGGCCGCGGCCTACGCGCGGACGGAATTCGGCGTGCCGGAAACGGCCGATACCGAAACCTATGCGCGGACGCCGTCGGAGCAGAAGAACGACCTGCCGTTCGACATCCTCGCACCGGTCAGGAAGAAGCAGCCGATGTAACCATCGATCTCTGGTCCTTCGGGGCGGATCGTGAACCAGCAACCTAACATCGTCTCGCCCAAGGAGGCTTTCAAAGCCTGCTTCTCGGCGATTGCAGCCTATCTCGGCCGGCCGAGCGCGGAGACCGTGCTGTTTGCCGGGGTGCCGATCTCGGAGACGCGCATCGAGCCGGACGACATCAGGCACCTCGCCGAACGCATCGGCCTCGAGACGCAGGCGTTCGGCCATCGCGATTTCGTGCGTGGCCGCGTCGATCTTCCGGCCATCGTCTTCCGTGCCAACCAGTCGCCGGTTGCGCTGCTCGCCGAGACCGAGACCGGGCAATATCTGACGGCGCCGCAGGAAAACGGCCGCACCACGATCAGCAAATCGGAACTCGCCGAGAGCTATATCAGCGGCGGCGCCTCCTTCTCGATCACCTATGCCAACACCGCCGAAGAGATGACGGTCGGCACGGCGCCGAGGATCGAAAGGCGCCATTGGCTGACCGGAACGATGGGCGCCTTCTGGCGCACCTATTCGAAGGTCGCGCTGTCGGCGATCTTCATCAACCTGTTGGCGATCGCCTCGCCGATCTTCACCATGAACGTCTACGACCGCATCCTGCCGAACAAGGCGATCTCGACGCTCTGGGTGCTGGCGCTCGGGATAGGCGCGGCCATCCTGTTCGATCTCCTGCTGAAGACGGCCCGCGCCTCGCTGATCGACTATGCCGGACGCAAGGCGGATCTCAGGATTTCCTATCTGCTGTTCGAGAAGGTGCTCAACTCGTCCTTGGCGGCGCGGCCTGGATCGACCGGCGAATACGCGAACCGGGTGACGCAATATGAATTCGTGCGCGAGTTCTTCACCTCGAACACCATCAGCGTGTTCATCGACACGGCTTTCGTCTTCGTCTTCCTGGCGGTCATCTACGCCATTGGCGGCTGGCTGGTGATCATCCCGGCCGTGGCCTTCGTTGTCGCCGTCATCGTCGGACTTGTGACGCAGCGGCGCATCGGCAAGCGGGTCGCCGCTTCCATGAACGAAGCGTCGCAGCGCCAGGCGCTTCTGGTCGAATCGATCTCCACGCTGGAGACGATCAAGTCTTTGCGCGCCGAGGCCTATCTGCTGCGCAAATGGGGCGAGCATTCGAAGAACGCGGCCAATACGTCGGAAAAGATCAAGGAGCTTTCGGCCGCCGCCGGCAACATCACGGGCGCCATCCAGCAACTCGTGACCGTCGCTCTGGTGGTTGCCGGCGCCTACGCCTTCTCGGAAGGCCAAGTCTCGACGGGCGCGATCATCGGCACCGTCATGCTGGCGGGCCGGGCGGTCGCGCCGCTCGGCCAGATCGCCATCACGCTCTCCCGCTTCCGGCAGGCCATGCTGTCGCTGAGGATCGTCAACACGATCATGTCGCAGCCGGAGGACCGGCCCGACACGGTCGGCTTCGTCAACCGGCCGATCCGCAGCGGCGCGATGCTGTTCAAGAATGTCGGCTTCGCCTATCCGGGCACCGAAAACGAGGTGCTGAGCGGGCTCAACATTGCCGTCAGGCCGGGCGAGCGGATCGGCATCATCGGCCGCATCGGCTCCGGCAAGACCACGATGGGGCGACTGGTCGGCCGGCTCTTCCTGCCGACTTCCGGAGAGCTGCTGCTCGATGGCATCGACATCCGCCAATACCACCCGTCGGAAGTCCGCGCCGCGGTCGGCATCGTGGCGCAGGCCGGCGACCTGTTTTCCGGCACCATCAAGGAAAACCTTCTGATGGCCGCTCCGGAGGCGACCGACGAGGAGATCATCGATGCCGCGAAAGCCGCGGGCGTCGACGACTTCGTCTCGCGGCATCCGCGCGGCTACGACATGAATGTCGGCGAGCGGGGCACCAATCTGTCGGGCGGCCAGAGGCAAGCGGTGGCGATCGCGCGACTGCTTCTGACCAAGCCGAAAATCGTCTTCCTGGACGAGCCGTCGGGTTCGATGGACCTCGCCTCGGAACGGCAATTGATCAAACAGCTCAAGGTCGCGTTCGACCGCAACACGACGCTGATCGTGTCGACCCATCGCTACAGCATGCTGGAGCTGGTCGACCGCCTCATCGTCATCGAGCAGGGCCGCGTGGTCGCGGACGGAGCGAAGGAACAAGTCATCCAGGCATTGCAAAAGGCGAATGCCTGACTGGGGCGCGTTGGGGAATGTTTGCAAGGGAAGATCGGCCGCCGCTTTTCGCATCGGCGTCCGTCTACATCATAGGGGCACTGTTCGTGGCCTTCACCGCCTGGGCATCCTTTGCCGAGGTCGACGAGATCGCGCGCGGCGACGGCAAGGTCATTCCCGCCTCCAAGACGCAGATCATCCAGGCGACCGAGGCCGGCGTGGTCCAGGAGATCGCCGTCAAGATCGGCCAGACCGTCAAGAAGAACGACCTGATCATCCGGCTCGACAACTCCGGGAATACATCGAGCCTTGGCGAGGAGCAGGCCAAGGCGCGGGCGCTGCAGGCGCGCATCGCGCGGCTGAAGTATGAGCAGAGCGGCAATGTCGAGGGGTCGTTTCCCTGTCCGGCGGAGATCCAGAAGGTCGCGCCGGAAATCTGCGACAACGAGCAGAAGCTGCTGGTCGCCCGCCGCGAGAATTTCGAGGTGAAGCTGTCGGTGCTCAAGTCGCGTCTCGATCAGCGCGAGAAGGAGCTGGACGAAGCAACCGCCAATTCCGATCGCCTGTCCAAGAGCCTCGCCGTCAGCGATCAGGAAACGGCGCTGGTCGAATCGATGGTCAAGAAGGGGCTGATGGCCAAGACCGAGCAGATCCGCGTCGAGCGCGAGCAGGCCGACCTGCACGGACAGCTCAACCTCGCGGGCGAGACGATCAAGAAGACGCAGGCGGCGATCACCGAGGCGCAGCTCCAGGTCAACGAACTCGGCCTGCAGCTGCAGCAGGAGGCGTTGAGCGACCTGACGCAGGCGCTGGCCGACCTGTCGGTGGTGGACGAAACCATCCGCGGCGCCACCGACAAAGTGGCGAGGACCGACATACGCTCGCCTGTCGACGGCATCGTCAACACGCTCGATGTCAACACGCTCGGCTCCTTCGTGCAGCCCGGCGCGGTGGTGGCCGGCATCGTGCCGACATCGGAGACCTTGCTTGTCGAGGCGCGGGTCTCGCCGCGCGACGTCGCCTTCATCCAGCCGGACCAGGACGCGCTGATCAAGGTCACGGCGTATGATTTTTCGATCTTCGGCGGTATCGAAGGCAAGGTCTCCAACATCACCGCCGACAGCCTTGTCGACCAGAAGACGGGCGAGCCCTATTACCAGGTGCGCGTCGCGACCGAGAAATCCACGCTGCAAAGGAACGGCAAGACCTACTCGATCATCCCCGGCATGATCTGCTCGGTCGACATCAAGACCGGACGCAAGACGATCCTCAACTATCTTTTGAAGCCTATCAACAAGGCGCGTCAGGAGGCGATGAGTGAGCGATAGCGCCGCCCGCCCCGACGCTCCGCGCGAACGGCTGCTGCCGTCGCTCGCGGCCGAGGATTTCGGCCCTGAGTTCCGGGTCGTGGCGCGTGGCGGCGTGCGCCGCGGCATCCGGCTGGAGCGCGCCTTCTGGGTGTCGCTGAAGCAGATGGCCGAAAGCCGCAAATGCACGATCGGCATGCTGGTCGAAGAGATTGCCGAAAATCATCCCGACCAGGGCAACCTCACCTCGGCGATCCGGGTCGCGTGCATGCGGGGCCTCGCCGAGGAAAGCATGGAATTGCGCAAGCTCGCCTCGATCCGGACGATCAACGCGATCCTGGTCGCCTGCCCCTCGCCCGCCTTCGCGCTGTCGTCGTCGAAGAAGATCCTGACGTTCAACGCGCCGTTCCAGCAATTGGTCAGGCGGCAATTGCCGAACGCACCGGGCGACGACGGCAGGCAGGACCTCAAGCTGGCACTTGACCTCAACGTCACCGACATCTTCGCCCGCCTCGATGCCAACAGCGAGACGCCCGTCACCACGGGCTTCGTCATCGGCGCCGGCGAGCGCCGCTACCGCGGCCAGCTCAGCGCCGTGCGCGCGCCGGTTGCCGAGCCGGAGCTTTTGATGGCGTTCGTCTTCAACGGGTAGGTCGCAAGCGCAGCATTTGACGACGCGGACGGTGTTGCGTTGGCAGATCGTATGCGCCGGAGATTAGCCGGGACGCCTGTCACTTCGTCATCCTCGGGCGGAGCGAGGAGCGAAGCGACGCGACGCAGACCCGAGGCCCATGCCGTTACATTAACGCTCTGCCAACGGTGCAGAATTCTGCTCCGTTGCACACTTCGGCGAATGTCACGGCATGGATCCTTGGGTCTTCGCTCCGCTTCGCATCGCTACGCCCGACGATGACGACGTTGGAAGGGCTTCGGCCAATCGCGAAGGTTCCAGGGTATTATCCTTGAATAGTTTAACCGACAAGCGACCTAATTCGCACCAGGACTGGAACTCGCTGGCATCACCGCCACCTCAGGCGAAGCGCCCTCGCCCGGCGCGACCGTGTCGAAGCCGCCGGCGATATCGGCGATCTGCGCGCCCGACTTCGATCCGTGGATCCAGGCGCGATCGGTGCTGAAGGAGTAGAGCGGAACGTAGTCGGGCAGGTCGCTATCCATCGCCACGTTGTTGCTGAGGCTGTCCAGGATGAAGGTGCCGCTTCCCGTGCTCACCGACAGCACGGCATGAAAGAATTTCCGGCGGCGGTCCTGCAGCACGACGAGCGACATGCTCCGCGCCGGGATGCCGGCGCGGAGCAGCGCCGCCATCTTCAATATGGCGAAATCCTCGCAATCGCCGGCACGATGTTCGAGGATTTCCGACGGCTTCGCCCAGTAGTCGAGCTTGCCGTAGACGACGCTGTCCCTGCGATAGGCGATCAGCCGGTTGATGCTGCTGTTGACGAAGGCCAGCTTGTCGCGGAAGCCCTTGCTGCCGGCAATGTCGATGATCTCGCCAAACGCAGCGTTCTCACGATCGCAGAGACTTCCGGCCGTGCAGTCGACGATGGCCTTGTAGACAGGAGCCCAACGCGCGGCGACCGGGAAGTTGTGCATGGACAAGGCCACCGAGCCGAACACGCCGGGGATGATCGCCCCAGTCTGGATCGGGTCAACCTGGCTCGGGTCGATGCCACCGCCCGAAGAACCCGCCGCCGGGTAAGCGTCGAGGGGTCCGTAAGCGCCGACGACGCCGGTTATCCGGTAGGCGGCGGCCGGCTGCCAGGGCTGCGGCCTGCTCAGCGAAACGCCGCCGAGAATGGCTGGCGCAAACACCGTCTGAGGGGTCGGATTTGCCAGGGAGATCGTGCTGGCGGATGACTGATTCGCCACCCCCGCGAAGCCAATGGCCAGCAGCAGAACCTTGATCCCCGACACCCCCGGGGCAGTCTTTTGTATTTTCATAACGCCCACCTTTGACTGTGGACGCTACCAATCTTGTCTCAAATTATCGGAAAGGAAGGTGGGAAAATTTCCGCGAATCAATCTATTCTGTTTTCTATCAAATTTTATTCAAATTTATACTTCTATTTACCAAACCTGATTCGCGCTCCGAAATTGATCCGGCGCGGTTTCGGAGAATACATAACTGCATATATCATGCGGATTTACCAAGTGTAAAAAATGCAAATCTCTACATATTCGAGTATATGAAATAAGTTGAAGCTCTGTTGCAAAGTTCGGGCCTCGCATGTCTCTTTCCGGGAAATGCCGAAGGGGGCTTGAGCTATGACGACCAGTATCGAATTCGACGCCGTTTCCAATTCCTGGGACGACCACTCGACCGTTGGCGAACATCCGATCCCGGCGGGCGTGCAAGTCGCCCAGGCCGCCAGCGGCCAGCCCGCGGGCGAGCCGGTGCCGGTCGATGTCGGCAAAGGCGCGCCGGCACAGGGCGCCGACAATGCACAGGGTGCGAACAAGCCGGCGGCGGACGCCAATGCTCCTGCCGCAAACGCGCCGGCGGCGAATGCCGCGGCCTCGAACGTTCCGCATGAATATCACGCCGACGCCGGCAATGTCGTGAAGCTTCCGGCCAATGTGTCGATCGACAACATCAAGGTCGAAGGGCACAACCTCGTGCTGCAGCAGCCCGACGGATCCGAGATCGTCATCAAGGACGGCGCGCTGAACGTGCCGACCTTCATCATCGGCGATGTCGAGGTGCCGCGCGTCGCCCTAATCGCCGCTCTTGAAGCGAGCCATGTCGATGTCGCCTTTGGCGCCGACGGCTCGATCTCGGCCGGCGGAAACGGCTCGCCGAGCAGCGCCGGCGGCAATTTCGAGCATCCCGCAGGCGGGATCGGCGACGGCTTCGGCCTGACCTCGCTGCTGCCGCCGACGGACCTGGCGTTCGGCCAGCCGGACCATCGCGAGCTGTTCCCGGGCCTTCTGCCCGACTCGACGCCGTCGATCATCGACCTGACGCCAGAGGCCGGCGGCGGCGACACCATCGTCAATGAAAAAGGCCTGCCGGAAGGTTCCGGCGAGGTGGCGGCGCCGGGCGTCGACGGCGACCCCTCCGAACACAACACGGGCACCTTCACTATCTCCTCCCCCGACGGGGTCGGCTCGCTGACCATCGCCGGCCAGGTGATTTCGGGCGCCGCCCTTGCCAACAGCGCGTCGACGCCGATCGAAATCACCACGCCGCTCGGCAACACGCTGACCATCAACGGCTACGACGCCGCGACCGGCCAGGTGAGCTACAGCTACACGCTGGAGCATGGCAAGACCCACCCCGGCGCAGGCACCGATTCCATTTTCGACAACATGACGGTGACGGTCACCGACACCGATGGCGACGTCTCCGCTCCCGGCACGCTGTCGGTGCGGATCGTCGATGATGTTCCGACGGCGCATAACGACAGCGCCACGCAGGCGAGCGAGAACGCAGCCGTGACGGTGGACGTGTTCGCCAACGACGTGCCCGGCGCGGACGGCGTCAACATCGCCGATCCGACCAAGGTGAGCCTGGTGGCGAACTCGCTGACCGGCTCCGGAGCGGTCACCTACAACAATGACGGCACCTTCACCTACACGCCGGCCGCCGGCGAACAGGGCACGGTGACGTTCCAGTACCAGATCGTCGACGGCGACGGCGACCCGTCGGTGGCGACGGTGACGATCAACCTGCTGAACGACTCGACGCCGACGATCGAGATCGGCGCGGGCTCCGACACCAGCGTCAACGAAGCGGGCCTTCCGGCGCGCGGCATCGAGCCTGCGGGCTCGGACGAAATCGCCGACAACAACGGCACCAACAACAGCGACCCGAGCGAGACCGCGACAGGTTCGCTCAACATCACCACGGGCGGCGACACGATCGGCCACCTCTATGTGACCGACAAGAACAACGTCCAGATCGAGGTGACCAATGCGGCCGGCGGCATCCTGGTGCACGGCCAGTACGGCGACCTGACCATCACCGGCACGCCGGCGACCGGCTACACCTATTCCTACACGCTGCTCGACAACACCTCGGGCAACGGCACCCATGACGACTTCGCGGTGCAGGTCGTGGACTCCGACGGCGATCCCGCCTCCACCACGCTCACCATCGACATCGTCAACGACGTGCCGCATGCAGCGAACGACAGCGCCACGCAGGCGAGCGAGAACGCAGCCGTGACGGTGAACGTGTCCGCCAACGACGTGCCCGGCGCGGACGGCGTCAACGTCGCCGATGCGACCAAGGTCAGCCTGGTGGCGAACTCGCTGACCGGCTCCGGAGCGGTGACCTACAACAATGACGGCACCTTCACCTACACGCCGGCCGCCGGCGAACAGGGCACGGTGACGTTCCAGTACCAGATCGTCGACGGCGACGGCGACCCGTCGGTGGCGACGGTGACGATCAACCTGCTGAAAGATTCGACGCCCACCATCGATGTGACGCCCGACAATCCCGACGTGTCCGGCCACAGCGCGGCGAACGAAGCCGGCCTTCCGCCGCATGACGGCCTGCCGGCGGGCTCGGGCGAGACCGCCGACGGCGACGGCGCCAACAACAGCGACACCAGCGAGACGACGACGGGCGCGCTGACGATCACCACTGGCAGCGACACGATCAGCCACCTCTATCTGACCGACAAGGACAACAACCAGGTCGATGTGACCAATGGCGGCCTGGTGCATGGCCAGTACGGCGACCTGACCATCACCGGCACGCCGGCGACCGGCTACACCTATTCCTACACGCTGCTCGACAGCACCTCTGGTAACGGCACCCATGACGACTTCGCCGTCCAGGTCGTGGACTCCGACGGCGATCCCGCCTCCGCCACGCTCACCATCGACATCGTCAACGACGTGCCGACGGCGTATGCCGATAACGGCAACGTCAACGAAGGTGCTTTGCTCACAGTGACGGCGGCGGCCGGCGTGCTGTCGAACGACGTGGCCGGCGCCGACGGCTTTGCCATCGGCGGCGGCGTGGTCGGCGTGCGCCTGGCGAACGGCGACACCACGACCGCGGTCACCACCGGCGCCGGCACCGACATCGCCGGCCTGCACGGCACGCTGCATCTCAACGCCGACGGCTCCTACACCTACCAGTCGACGGCCAACGCCATCTCCTCGGCGACCACCGACGTGTTCGTCTACACCATCAAGGACGGCGACGGCGACCTGTCGACCACCACGCTGACCATCAACCTGGCGGATGCCGGGCTGGTCGCGCCGGCCGACAACGACGCCACCGTCAACGAGGCCGCGCTCGACACCACAACCACCGGCGCCGACCTGACGCACGGAACCGTGACCGGCTCGCTGCCGAACCTGGCGACCGAGACCGATGCCTCAAACCAGCTCAACGCATCGGGCGGCGTCGGCGCGCTCACCTACACGGCGCAGACCATCGTCGGCACCTACGGCACCATCCAGATCAACGCCGACGGCAGCTACGTCTACACGCTGACCAGCAATCACCTCAACGCGCAGGCCAATGACGGCGTCCAGACCATCTCGGGCCTGGAGAACTTCACCTACACGGTCACCGACAGCGTCGGCAACACAACCACCGGCACCATCACCGTCAACATCGTCGACGACGTGCCGACGGCGTATGCCGACATCAACGCCGTCACGGAAGGTGCTTTGCTCACGGTGACGGCGGCGGCCGGCGTGCTGTCGAACGACGTGGCCGGCGCCGACGGCTTTGCCATCGGCGGCGGCGTGGTCGGCGTGCGCGCGGCGAACGGCGACACCACGACCGCGGTGACCACCGGCGCCGGCACCGACATCGCCGGCCTGCACGGCACGCTGCATCTCAACGCCGACGGCTCCTACACCTACCAGTCGACGGCCAACGCCATCTCCTCGGCGACCACCGACACGTTCGTCTACACCATCAAGGACGGCGACGGCGACCTGTCGACCACCACGCTGACCATCAACCTGGCGGATGCCGGGCTGGTCGCGCCGGCCGACAACGACGCCACCGTCAACGAGGCCGCGCTCGACACCACAACCACCGGCGCCGACCTGACGCACGGAACCGTGACCGGCTCGCTGCCGAACCTGGCGACCGAGACCGACGCGAGCAACCAGCTCAACGCCTCGGGCGGCGTCGGCGCGCTCACCTACACGGCGCAGACCATCGTCGGCACCTACGGCACCATCCAGATCAACGCCGACGGCAGCTACGTCTACACGCTGACCAGCAATCACCTCAACGCGCAGGCCAATGACGGCGCCCAGACCATCTCGGGCCTGGAGAACTTCACCTATACGGTCACCGACAGCGTCGGCAACACAACCACCGGCACCATCACCGTCAACATCGTCGACGACGTGCCGACGGCGTATGCCGATACCGGCAACGTCAACGAAGGTGCGCTACTCACCGTGCTCGCGGCGGCCGGCGTTCTGGTCAATGATGTCCGCGGCGCGGACGGCGCCACCATCGACGGCGTGCGGGCCGCAGGAGGCGACACAACGACAGCGGTAAGCGGCGGCGTCAACACCGATATTATCGGTCTGCACGGCACGCTGCACCTCAACGCCGACGGCTCCTACACCTACCAGTCGACAGCCAACGCCATCTCCTCGGCGACCACCGACGTGTTCGTCTACACCATCAAGGACGGCGACGGCGACCTGTCGACCACCACGCTGACCATCAACCTGGCGGATGCCGGGCTGGTCGCGCCGGCCGACAACGACGCCACCGTCAACGAGGCCGCGCTCGACACCACAACCACCGGCGCCGACCTGACGCACGGAACCGTGACCGGCTCGCTGCCGAACCTGGCGACCGAGACCGATGCCTCAAACCAGCTCAACGCCTCGGGCGGCGTCGGCGCGCTCACCTACACGGCGCAGACCATCGTCGGCACCTACGGCACCATCCAGATCAACGCCGACGGCAGCTACGTCTACACGCTGACCAGCAATCACCTCAACGCGCAGGCCAATGACGGCGCCCAGACCATCTCGGGCCTGGAGAACTTCACCTATACGGTCACCGACAGCGTCGGCAACACAACCACCGGCACCATCACCGTCAACATCGTCGACGACGTGCCGACGGCGTATGCCGATACCGGCAACGTCAACGAAGGTGCGCTACTCACCGTGCTCGCGGCGGCCGGCGTTCTGGTCAATGATGTCCGCGGCGCGGACGGTGCCACCATCGACGGCGTGCGGGCCGCAGGAGGCGACACAACGACAGCGGTAAGCGGCGGCGTCAACACCGATATTATCGGTCTGCACGGCACGCTGCACCTCAACGCCGACGGCTCGTATACCTATCAATCGACGGCGCACAGCATCAACGCAAACACGACCGACGTCTTCGTCTACACGATCAAGGACGGTGACGGCGACCTGTCGACGACGACCCTGACCATCAACCTGACGGACGTCAACGATCCGCCGGTCGTCGCGAACACCGAGAACTGGATGTCGAGTGACCCGTCACAGCAGACGGGCACGCCCAGTTATCCTGACGGCTACCCGCTGCTGGTCAATGTCCCGACCGACGCCGACGGCGACAACCTCGTCGTCACCGCGACCGGCGCGATCCCTGCCGGCGTGTTCTACTTCAACGGCACGAGCTATGTCGCGCTGACCACCGGCACGGTGCTCTACGATCCGTCGAGTGGCATCAACCTGCTGGACGACCTAGTCTACCGGCCCACGGCGACGCAGAACGACACGGTCAATACCAATCTTTCGCTCGACGTCTATGACGGCACGGTCCATGTCAATCAGACGGTCGGTATCCATGAAGTACCGCCGACCAGCCTGCCCAGCGACACCTCGCAGATCGGCAATGGCAATAGCCCGCTGACCTCGGGCAACGATCAGGTTGCAACGCTCCACCTGTCGCAGGCGACTGTAAATGCGATCACGGCCGATCCGCACGGCTCGACCATTGTTGTCTATACTGATTTCCAGGAATCGCCGTTCAATACGCCAATTCCAGTGAGCGAGCGGAATCCGGGCGTTTATGGCGATAGCAGCGCAGGCTCGCACCGCGAACAGGAAGTGCAGGTAGAGGTGAGAATCGGCACGGACCGTTTTGCGATCGTCGAGGACGACACAAGTCCAGGCACGTTCGAGCAGAGCTGGTTCTACGATCCGACGACCGGTTTGATGAAGGCCACCGTCGACTACGACCACATCTACTTGCTCGACGCCAGCGGCAATGCGACGAGCACGACGCTTGCTGCCTACCTGATCACGCATCCGCCGTCGGTCAACGATACCTGGACGCTGTCCTATTTCGACAACAATGGCGGCAACTACCAGGCGCGTACCGTCAACTTCTCGTTCTTCTCGCATGATCCGGGCGATCCCGGAATCACGGTGAATGGCGGCGCTACGGCCGACCAGATCTACGGCACATCCGGCGTGGATCACCTCTATGGCAATGGCGGCAACGACGTCATCATCGGCCGAGGCGGCAACGACATCATCGACGGCGGAGCCGGCAACGACCTTCTCATCGGCGGCGCAGGGGCGGACACGCTCACCGGCGGCACCGGCGCCGACACGTTCAAGCTCGACCACCTCGAACTGAACATCAAGGATCTCATCACCGACTACCATAGTGGCGAAGGAGACAAGATCGACCTGACCGCGCTGTTCGAGACGGCGCCTGCCGGCAACATCAGCGACTACGTGCACTATACCAACGGCACTGTGAGCGTCGACGCCAACGGCACGACCGGCGGTGCCAATTTCGTGGACGTGGCGCAACTCACGAACCCGCCTGCCACCATCACGATACTTTACGATGACAGCACGCATACACAGCACACAACCACGATTTAATGCTTATACGCAGCCACACTCCCATGCTATGCATAAGCAACGCATGAATTCGCAATTCGAAGAGGGGCTTACATGAGACATTCCGCAAGACTTTTGGCATCAGTCACGGCGCTGCTCTTGGCTGGATCGACCGGCTTTGCCGCCGACATCATCGGCGAGCCGGCGGTGAACTATTGCCGCACCGTCGGCACCTCCGACCTGGTGCTGACCGACAACATGGTCGAGCTCAAGGACAGGGTGGTGAAGCTGATGGACGACTCGATAGCCGTCGCCAACAGTCCGGAATGGATCAACTCGTCGCGTCCGGCCTTCGTCTGGGCGTCGGAAGCCAAGGTCGCCTGCGGCAAGGCCTATGGCTACCTCAAGACGAACTACAAGGACGAGGACTACCTCAACAAATGCGAGTGCTTCCACGACCGCATGGTCGAGTACATGCACTGAGCTGACGGGCGCGCCGACCGGCTGCGATGATGGACATGGGAGCCTGGGCGGGGGCGAGTGTTTTCGCGCGCCCGGCGTTCGGCTTCGTGCATGCCGACGCGGCGCCGCAAACTGGTTTCCGGCGCAGGTGCCCGTTGGCCTTGGCACTCGCTTTTGTCGTTGCCGCGGCCGGCTGCCAGTCGAAGAGCGGCGCGTCGGACGTGCTCGACCCTTCCGCGATCGCCGCGCCGGCAAGCCAGGCCGGCAGCACCACCACCACGGCGCCCGCGCAGCTGACCGCCACCTCCGCCGCCGCGCCGAAGGGCAATCTGACGCTCGGCAGCGGCCCGACCAAAATCACCATGCTTTTGCCGCTGTCGGCCCCGGGAAGCGCCGGCGAGGACGGCCGGAAGATGTATGACGCCGCAAGGCTCGCGATGACCGATCTCGGCGACAAGCTGTTGACGCTGACGATCGAGGACACGCGCGGCGACAGCGGTTATGCCAAGGATCTGGCGGTGAAGGCGATCACCTCGGGTGGCGCGAAGGCGATCATCGGGCCGGACGAGCTCGCGGCGGCGCAGCACCTCGCCAAGCTCTCCGGCACGCAGCGGCCGCCGGTGCTGGCGCTGGCCGACAATTTCGCCGGCGGCCCCGGCGTCTATTCGGTGCGGCTGAGCGAGGCCGACAGCGCGGCCGCGGGCGCGGCAGCGGTGGCCGGCAAAGGCGCCAGGAAATTCGTGCTCCTGGTGCCGGCGGGTTCGAATGCCGGCGCGATCGAGGCCCGTGTCGGCAACGCGCTCAGCATCTATGGCGCGGCGCTTGCCGTCACGCTGCCCTATTCGGCGTCGGACGGCGCCAAGGTGGTGTCCGACATGGGCTCGCTGGTCGAGGCGCCCGACGCCGTGATCGTGGCCGGCGGCGACGGCAGCCCGATGCCCGTGCTTGCGGCGTTGAAGGCGAAAGGCATTCCCGGCAAGGCCGTGACGCTGATCGGCACCGACCGCTGGCTGGAGCGGCCGATCGATCCGCTCTACGAGGGCGCCTATATCGCGACGCTCGACCAGGGCGAGACCGGGCCGATCGCCGACCGCTTCAAGGCGACCTACAATTACCAGCCCGACGTCAACGTCGCCTACGCCTACGACATGGTGGCGCTGTCGGCCGGCATTGCGAGCTCGGTCGGCCCGAACGGTTTTTCCAAGCAGGTGTTGGAGAACGCAAGCGGCTTCCGCGGCTCGACCGGCCTGTTCCGCTTCCGCGCCGACGGCTCGAGCCAAAGATCGATGCCGTTCTTCAGGATCGAAAAGGGCAAGCTGAAGCTGGTGGAGAAGCAGACCTCGGGGTTTTGAATTTCACTGGAGGCGGGGTTCGGTGGATTTTCTTAAGAAGCTTCTCATTCTGGCCGTCGTCGGGGCGGTGGGAGCCGGTGCCGTCGCGCTCATGGAACGGCTGATGTTCGAGGCACCAACACCTGCCGTATCCGGCGAGCCGCCATCTATCATCCCGAAGAAGCCGGCGCGGCAATGGAAATGGCGCCTGACATAGTTGCCGATTTTGCTCGGACTTGTGCCTTTGCGCGCAACCTCAGTGGGCATCCATGTTTGGTACGAGCGAACGTCGTGCCTTGAAGGAAAACGTCGCCAAGAATCAAATGGCCTCAGCCACGTTTCGTGCTTGTTGAGAGCCATCCCGCGAGCATCCAAATGATGGGCGTTGCTAGCATGGATGCGTAGCCGTCAATAGCGTAGTGCCAAGCTAGGTGCACAGCACCCAGTTGGGTCATGATTAGGAAGGCAACGCCAATCCATCGCAATATACCGCCAAAACGCCAGAGGAAGACTGCGTTCAACATGGCTATGGCAACATGCATTGAAGGGAAGGCCGAAATCCCGCTACCCATACGGGGACCGTCTGATGCTGCATTAGTGAGAAGCATGTTCTGTGCGTATAGAGCCCATACAGGGTAGACGTTATTCGTAGCCTTGAGGTAATCCATAAGCGGAGCAAAGGTGCCGTCACCGAAGAACGGCATGACGAAGGCTGGGCCGACCGAGGCAAATATTGTCGCTGCGACATTTCCGAGGATGGCCCACGTCAGAACAAAAGCCACCAGATAGCGAGAGCGGAGGCGATCATTGCCCACGGAGAATATTACACAAAATAAAACCACAAACATAAATACAAACCAAAGGTTATAAAAGAAATTAATTGTAAATGTCGCGGCTCCTATTCCCAATACCGGGTGAAATACCCTCCAAGCATCGGTACCGAAATTTATGAACCTGTCAATTTCAACTAGCTTTTGATCGAAGTAAAATGGGACTATTCTGTTTATTCCTTCCTTCATACTTGTAAAAATCGAGAAAAATATCGGGAACACAATTAAAACCGGAACACCCCTTATTATTCGTTCGCCAAGTTGATATTTTGCAAGCTTCGCCTTAATTTCTGGAAATATCCGTTCCGGCCTGCTCAGCATTACGCGGATAGAAATAATCGAAAACAAGACGACTGCTACAGCGCATCCAAAAACCCAGAAACCCTGATTGTAAAGCTTCACGTCTATGGGGATTCCCCAATGTTCGGCTGCGATAACCGCAAGGAGTATGTAAGTCGCGATCGCGATGTAGAAGGAGTTGTTCGCGCGCCAGGCGGCTACGCTACCGCCATGAAGTATAGCCTCTGTCGTCGGCATTTTGATCAGGTCCGGCTTAACTTGGCAGGACGCGCTGTCGCGGTCCGTCACACATGAGCATATACGCTATTCGTGAGCAGCAGCACTATCGTGCAGATCGCAGCGAGCGAGATTGGCACCCCGAACGGTACGACACCCTTACGGTCCAGGTGCTGAACGTAAACGCGGAAAGCCCCCTCGGGCAGCATAAAAGGATATTTTATGACCGCAGCAGTGGCGAGCGCAAACAGCAGGAGCAAAATCGAGAAGAAAGCAAGGCCAGGGCCTCCAATCACGAATGGAATAATCGCCATCAGTTTCACGTCGCCAGCGCCCAGCTTCCGCAGAGCCCAGAGCGGAAAGAGAACGACAAACAGCAGCAATGCGGCGATAGCGCTTAATCCCATGTCCCACCACGATCCCGCCTGAACGGACATCAGTTGTAAGGAACCGAGGCCTAGGCAAAGCAGCATCAGGACGTCGCGGTTCGATATTTTCTGGGTCGTGAAGTCGAGCCAGGCAATCCTTCCGAGCAGGGGAACGGAAAGCATCTTGAAGAAGAGCGATACCGCGAGCAGAAGGCTCATGACCGCTCGATGTTCCGCACGCTGGACGATAGCAGCTTCAGATTGTTGGCCACGGTCGGATCGTTGGGCGCGAGCTCGTAGGCCTTGAGGAAATTATCACGCGCTTCCTGCAGCTTGCCGCGCAGCAGATAGGAGTAGCCGAGATTGTTGTAATATTCCGGCGTCGCGCCAAGCAAACGATAGGCGCGGCCGTAGGCGAGGTCGGCAAGGTCGAAGCGCCGGATGCGATCGCACGAGGCGGCAAGACCCAGCCAGGCGACGCCGTCATTGGGCGCCAGCCGTGTGGCCTTGTAGAACAGGGCGCCGGCGTTGCCGTAGTTCTCGGAACGGAACTGGGTCTTGGCCTCGGTGACCGCCTGGTCCGATGCATAGTAGTCGACGTCGCTGATCGTCTTCAGCCCGTCGAAGGCGTCGCCAAAGGCGGTGTAGTCGCCTTTGGCGGGCTCGTTGGTGCGAACGACACCGCCGGTGGAGTCATTCGTCTGGCAACCTGCAAGGAAGATAAGCAGCAGGCTGGCCGCGACTGCGATGCGCTTTGGCCGTGTCATTGTGTGTCCCACGAGTCCCCGACTCTGTTTAGAAACTAATCATATGACGAGTTAGAAGAAAATGCCTTTCATGCGAATGATCACCGGCAGCATGACCACCATCAGCACAACCGGGAAGATGCACAGGCCCAGTGGGATCATCATCTTGACCGGTAGCGCATTGGCCTGCTCTTCCGCGCGCATGATCCTCTGGTTACGCATTTCGTCGCTATAGACGCGCAACGCCTCGGTGAGGCTCGTGCCGAGCTCCTCCGATTGACGAAACAGCACCGCAAGGGCCTTCGCCTCATCAAGGCCGATGCGATCCGCCAATTCGCGCAGCGCCTCGCGCAACGGTTTGCCGGCGCGCAGCTGTAGATTCATGATAGAAAGCTGAATGCCGAGCCATTTGTGGGTGCCGGCGAGTTCGTTGCCAACTCGATCAACCGCGGCCTCCAGGCTCATGCCTGCATCGGCGCAGGTAATCATCATGTCCATAAAGTCAGGAAAGCCGCGCCGGTAGATCTGCTTTTGAGTATTCTCAAAGCGATCGAGCATGATACTTGGGATGACGATGCAGCCCAGACCGATCAGAGCCGCCCCGGCAAAGGCGAATACACTCGGCAGTCGAGGTGGCAGCAAGTGGGAAAACAAAGCGTAGCTGACGAGAAAGCCAATGCATACTGCGCCCAGACGCGAGATCGTATAGATGATTGGCGCACTCGGCTGGTGGAAGCCGGCGCGGAAGAGTTTTGCCTCAAGAGCATTGGGTTCACCGCGCTCTTTCTCGATAGCACGGAAGTAAGCGTCGACAGGACGCTGGGCCGACAACTTATTAATTTCCTGTTGCGCCGTCAGCGAGCGGCGACTTGTTATCCCCTCCGACAAAAGGCTTTCAGCGATCCGCTTTCTCGTCTGGAGAACCGGTGCCAGTACCAGGGCGATCAGGAGGAAAAGCGTGCCCGCCGCCAAAAATATGGCGAGGGATAGTAACATCGGCGAATTTCCAAGATCGTTCAGCAAGCCGATGACCCAGTCCTAGAAATCGAAATTGACCATGCGGTACATGATGTAGTCACCCAATAGCGCCCAGGCTCCGAAGAGCAGGAACACCGGCATAATGAGCGGACTGTTCCAAACGTCGCCATAATAGCTCGGGGCAATTCCCAACAGGATGAGGAACATCAGCACCGGAAAGAGTGAGATGATCCATGCCGACATCCGACCCTCGGCCGACAAGGCCCTGATCTTCAGTCGAAGCTTGCGCCGCTCGCGCAAGACCGACGCCAGGTTGGACAGGATTTCAGTGAGATTGCCACCGGTCTTTGCCTGAATGGAAAGTGACACGGACAGAAGGTGCAATCCCTCGAAGCCGACACGCTCTGATAACTTTCGCACGGCCTGCTCAAGGCTGAGGCCAAACGAGATCTCATCCGAGACAATGCCGAATTCGGTTCCAAGCGGATCCGGCATTTCACGTGCCACGAGCCCGATCGCCACGGTTGTCGGATGACCGGCGCGAAGGGAGCGCACGATCATGTCGAGCGCGTCAGGAAGCTGGCTGGCGAATTTGGCAATCCGCTTGTCTCTAGCTCGCCGCAGCACGAGGAAAGGCAAAGCGAATGCAACAAACAGGAAGACGAGACCCGCGAAGGAAGTCGAGAAATCCAGGAGAAGTGTGGCGACCAAGGCTAGCACGAGCCCCGCCAACAAGAAGACTGCCGCAAAACTGATCGGATTGCCAGTTATACCGGACTGTGTGTAAAGGCGATTGAGGGCTACGGCGCCAAAGGCAAAATCGCCCGATGACGTCAAACCACGCTCCTGGAGAAGCCCTTGCAGGCTCCGTTCCGCCGGAGCATCCTCGCCCATAACTTGAAGGCGGCGGTTTATTATGCCTGCTCTTGCGCGCGTCCCCGCAACCGAGACGTACATAACCTCAACGGCGAGAATGACCGAGGCAGCGGCTAGCACGTAGACCAGATAAAGCAGCGTTTGGCCGGAAATCATCAGAGCGGCACCTGCGGATTGAAGGCGTCCTTGGCGAAATGATGCCCCAGGGTCGCGACTTCTGTCGCAAAACGCGGCCGAACCCCGGTGGCGCGAAACTCGCCGATGATCGTGCCGTCTGAGGCAATATCGCGCCGAACGAAATGATAGATTTCCTGCAACTGGACGACGTTGCCTTCCATGCCGGTAATCTCGGAAATCGAAACCACTCGTCGTCCGCCATCGGAAAGGCGCTGTGTTTGCACGATAATGTCGATGGCCGAGGCGATCTGAGCCCGGATCGAGTCGTTGGTCATCGGCATGCCAGCCATGCCGACCATCTGCTCGAGGCGAGAGATCGCATCTCTCGGCGTGTTGGCGTGAATGGTCGTCATCGAGCCTTCATGGCCGGTGTTCATGGCCTGCAGCATGTCGAACGCTTCCTCGCCGCGCACCTCGCCGACGATGATGCGGTCCGGACGCATGCGCAGCGCGTTCTTCAACAACTCACGCTGACGGACCTCACCTTTGCCCTCGATATTAGGAGGGCGAGTCTCCAATCGGCCAACATGCGGCTGCTGCAATTGCAGTTCCGCGGCGTCCTCGATGGTAACCAGGCGCTCCCTGCTGGGAATGTAGCTGGACAAGGCATTCAGCAGCGTGGTTTTGCCGCTGCCGGTACCGCCCGAGACCAGGATCGATTTGCGCGACTGCACCGCGATCCGCAGCAGTTCGACCATCGGCGGGCGGATCGAGTTGAACGCGATCAGCCGTTCCAGCGAATAGGGATGCTTGGAGAACTTGCGGATCGAGACCAGCGGACCATCGACCGAGATCGGCCGCACGGCGATGTTGACGCGAGAACCGTCGTCGAGGCGCGCATCAACCATCGGCGCCGATTCGTCGACACGCCTGCCGATATTCGAGACGATCTTGTTGACGATCCGAAGCAGATGCGCCTCATCGCGGAAACGGATCGCCGTTTCTTCCAATACACCGCGGCGCTCGATAAACACATGCTTGTGCGTATTAATCAGGATGTCGGCGATCGAATCGTCCTTGAGTAGAGGCTCAATCGGTCCGAGCCCCAGCATCTCGTCCGCCGTGTCGCTGGTCAGCTGGTCGAGCTCTCGCGCGTTGAGCGGAGTGTTTCGGCCACGGACGAATTCACGCACGATCGGCCGGATCTCGTTCAGGATCTCGTCCTTGGAAGCATTTTCAAGGGCGGTCAGATTGAACCTGTCTATGAGATGACGATGCAGGTCGACCTTGAGCGACAGGAAATCGTCCGAGACCGGCTCGGCCTGGACTGGCTGCACGACCGCCGCGCCATTGGCTATCAAGGGCGCCTGTTGCGGCGCGCGCTGCTCACCCTGCCCTTTGATGAAGCGACCCAACATGCCGCTGCCCCTTTGCGATTTCCCCGACATCGAAACTAAGCGTTAACCACATGGGGCACAAGCGGCGCGGAGGACACACTGGACTTATTACTTGCGACATAGTTAAGAAGTTGCGATCCGGGAAATCGTTTTATTTTGCCGCGCGCCACGAGCACAGACTAAAGTCCTAGGACCTTTGGCGCCACCCGGCCGATTATCCCGGTAAGCCATTTAATATAAACGGATATGTCATACCTCTAATGTTGTAGCCACTAGGGCACGGGCGCGGCCGAATTGTGAATGAATGGTTAAGATCACTTGAAAACCGAAACGAATCAAGCTGTTGTCAAAAATGAAAGAGCTTCAAATCGAGTATTGAAAGGTTAAGGGACTGTTAATCCGTTTGACTCGGCTTTTTTGCGGGACAAGGATTGAAAGTGACGGGGGATGCTTGGGTATGGGGTTCATCCTTAGGCTCGTCTCGTCGGGTTCAAACCTCCAAAGGGAGAAATTGGCATGAAGAAGCTCATGACGATGGCCCGGCAGTTCCGCGACGAAGAGAACGGTGCTGCTATGGTCGAATACACGGTTCTTCTCGGCATCATCACCGTTGCCGTGATCGCGACCATTATCCTGGTCGGCACCTGGGTGAGCGGTAAGTGGACCGCATTGTACTCAGCGATTTCGGGTACGTAATCGGCAATACTGAGACATCATCGGCGCCGGGATACGCCTGGCGCCGATGGCGCTTAGAATAGTTTCAGCGGGGGCTGGGGATGCGCGCGAACACTATAATTATGATCATCCTTGCCGGAGTCTTTGGCGTGCTCGCGGTAGTGCTTGCCAACATGTGGCTTGCCAATCAGCGCAGCGCCATGGCTAAGCCCGGCGATGTGGCGCGCGATACCGTTGTGGTAGCCGCAGTGCCGCTCAAATTCGGCGACTCACTGAGCGCCGACAAATTGCGCGAGATCGCTTGGCCTGCGGGCGCGGTTCCATCTGGCGCTTTCAAGACAACCAAGGAGCTTCTGGCTGGCGACGGCACCAAGCAGGCGCTTCAAGCGATCGGCGTTAACGAACCGGTTCTCGCCACCAAGATCACCGGCCCAGGCCAGCGTGCCACGCTCTCGGCGGTGCTAGCGGAAGGCATGAAGGCCGTCTCCATTCGCGTGAATGACGTCCTCGGCGTCGCGGGCTTTGTCTTCCCCGGCGACCGTGTCGACATACTGCTGACCCGCACCGTTCGCGGTGACCAAGGCGCCGACAGGAGCTTTGTCGACGTGCTGCTGCAAAGCGTCAAGGTGCTTGCCGTCGACCAGGTCGCCGACGAAAGCAAGGAAAATCCGCAAGTCGTTAAGGCGGTCACCGTTGAGGTCAGCACCAAGGATGCGCAGAAGCTGACTCTAGCCGCCGGCGCCGGGCAGCTGTCGCTGGCGCTTCGCCAGACCGCGGCCAACAAGGGTGAGACGACAGAGCGCGTCACGCTCGCCGATCTGACCGGCGATACGCCGGACGATGTCGCGAAACGCCAAGCGGAGCTCGACAGGCAGAAAGCAGCGGACGCCGCGGCTGCCGAAGAGCGCAAGCGTGCGGACGACAAGATCGACGGCCTGGCCAAGGCGGTGGATCGTGTCGGCAGCAAGATCGACGAGTTGAACAAGGCAAAGCCTGCGCCGGTCGTCGCTTCCGCTCCGCAGGTCAAGGAAGTGGTCAAATACGTGCAGCCCGAGCCACCCACGCGGGTGACCGTGGGTGTGTTCCGGGGCGTCAAGCTCGAATCGTATGAGGTGCCGCGACAGGACTGACGAGGTACGGCGCGGCGGGCTGCCAAGGCAGCAAATGGGGAGACGGGGAATGCAGGCGTTTTGGGTTCGGATAGCGGCGGCCGCGCTATCCTTGGTGGGCGTATCGGCGCTATTGGACCATTCGGCCTGGGCGGCCGACCGCTTCATCGACGTGTCGAGCCCGTCGCTGCACCGCGTGTTCGTGCCCGTTTCCCAATCCGCGACGATCACGGTCAACGCGACGCTGGGCGATATCGTCGTCGGCGACGAAAAGATCGCCGATGCCCAGCCGATGACCGACAAGACGCTCTACATCATCGGCAAGAGTGTCGGCACCACCACGGTCAACCTGTTTTCCGAAGACAAGCGCTCGCTGGGCGCCATCCAGATCGAGGTCGGCCAGGATGTCAGCGACATGGCGGCCGCCATTCGCCAGGTGGCGCCGAAAGCGCGCATCGAGATCGGCTCGATCAACGGCAAGGTTCGGCTGAGCGGCCATGTCAAGGATGCGGCCACGTTAACGCAGATCGTCGAGGTGACGCAGCAATACGGCCCCGACGCCATCATCAACGCCGTCACGATCGACGACAGCGAGCAGGTCAATCTCTCGGTCCGCATCCTGGAGGCCAAGCGCAACGCCGGCCGCGATCTCGGCGTGTCCTTCAAGAGCACGAATAGAAGCGGCACCACAAAAGTCGGAACCGGCATTGCCGCAGTGGATAAAGACAATGTAGTGCTCGGGTCGGGTACTTTGCTCAGCGGGCTCCTGTCCAATGCCAGTCCGTTCGGAGCACTGCTTACGCGCGTCATCGACAGCAACGTCAAAGTTGACTTGTACATCGAGGCGCTCGAGTCGAAAGGGCTGGTGCGGCTGCTCGCCGAACCGAACCTCACCACGGTTTCAGGCGAAACTGCAAGCTTCAACGCCGGCGGCGAGGTGCCGATCCGCAGCGTCAACAGCCAAGGCGAGATCGAAATCGTTTTCAAGCAGTTCGGCGTCAATCTGAACTTCACGCCTGTCGTGCTCGACGACGGCAAGATCCACATGAAGCTGGCGCCGGAAGTCAGCGACCTGACCGGCTTCACGCCTGCCGGCGACCCGATCTTCACAAATCGTAAGCTGGCGACCGTGGTCGACCTGCGTGACGGCCAGAGCTTTGCCGTGGGCGGACTGCTCTCCAGCAAGAACACCAGGCTGCAGGAGCAGGTGCCGTGGCTCGGCCAGGTGCCGATCATCGGCGCGCTGTTCCACAATTCGAGCACGCAGAAGGAAGAGACCGAGCTCGTCGTCATCGTCACGCCGCATCTGGTGCGGCCGGTGAAGCCTGGCGAACAGTTGGCGACGCCTTTCGACAAGACCAAGCCGGCCAACGACCCCGAGCTTTTCCTACTCGGCCAGCTCGAAGTCAGCAAGGATATGATCCGCAAATATGAGCTGGGCGACGGCGTCACCGGCCCCTATGGCCACATGTTGGATGTCAAATCGAAGGACAAGCTGGTCTATGTCAAGAAATAAGCTCCTGCTCGTCCTTCTCGGCTCCAGCCTGCTTGCGGGCTGCGCCGCGGACTATTTGAACAATTACGACACGATGACGCTGGCGTCAGGCGACTCGCAGAAAGCCAACCAGCTGCTGCAGACGGTCGATCCATACAATCCGGCTTCGAACAATACGAAGATCGAAGGCGACGGCGCGCGGTCGGTCGCCGTCGTTCAGAAATACAAGCTTCCGCCCACAACATCCGCGCCGGCGACGAACATGACGGTGAATGTCGGCCCGGCTGGCGCAAGCACGCCGCTGAACTGAACAGAGGATGCGGAGACAAACGCGCTGGGCGACGAGGGCGGGCGCAGAAGGACAGCGAGTAAGGTCATGTTGGGGACCATATGCAGATTCTGGCGCGATCAGCGAGGCATAGCGCTTATCCTCGTCACCATCATGCTGCCGGCAATCATCGGTTTTGCCTTGCTGGCCATCGACATGAGTCGAGCAAACAACCTTCATAATGATGTGCAGAAGGGAGCCGATGCTTTTGCAATAGCGGCCGCAGCAGAACTCGATGGCGCGCCCGACGCTTGGACACGTGCTGAGCGCGCAATGGAAAACCTGGTCGACAATACGACTCGCTTTTCAAATTCAGGCTTGGTGACATTGGCAAGTGCCGGCAGCGTGACCGTCAATCCGGGCGCAAGTTCCTGCCGCTCGCGTGGCAATATTTCGTGGTGTTTTTTAAAGTCTCTTCCCGCCAGCGACAGTTCTCCCATAACATCGAGCAATTATGCGACCACGCAGGCGGAAACGTTGTTCGTGCAAGTGACAGTTACGCCGGAAAGCTTCAGCTCAATATTTCCTGCATCGTTCCTAGGCGGCTCTAACGGCTTGACGGTGGGCGCTACCGCGGTGGCCGGAAGTCCAGGTGCGGTTGTCTGCGATATGGTGCCGGTGTTTATCTGCAACCCGTTCCCCGGGCAGAGTCTGTACGAAGTGGCAAACTCAGGCCAGTTTTACAAGAAGAGCCTCAAACTGGTCGTTGGCAGCACGAGCTGGGGACCTGGCAATTTCGGTTTCTTGCGACCGAGTGACGGCCACGGCTATGGCGAAACAGACCTTGCGACTGATATCGCCATTGGCCGCGTTCCGGAATGCGTAAGCGCCAGGCGAATTTACACTCAGACGGGCAACCTGACTACCAAGGTAAAGGCGGCTTTTAATACGCGCTTTGATATCTATGCGAATGGAGGTGGATTTCCGTCGAAATCCGATCCTCGCTGGCCACCTGCGCCGAATGTGCGTAAGGGCTTCCAATATGCCTCTAACGGTAATGGACAGGGATCCGGCAGCCAAAATCCATGCAACATGGAACTCGCAACGGATGCGACCCGATATCACCAACTGACCCGTGACACTTCATTCACGGGCCAGATTGGAAACGGCGGATGGGACTACACCGGATACGCTGCCGCTAACCAGATGACCTCGGCGCTGACGCATTTTGGCTCGTCGTACAACAATACAACCAATCCCCCTTCACGTTACGATCTCTACCATTGGGAGAATACTCACGACAGCAATGGCAACGTCGTTCCTGTCGGAGATCCAAATTCGCTCGTGCACACACAGTCTGTTGGTGGAGAGACCGGCGTACCAGCTTGCGCGTCAACGGTTGGCGACGAAGATCGGCGCCTGATCTATGCAGCTGTAGTCGATTGCAGTGATTCCTATGTCCAATCGCAACTTAATGGCCAGAGCGGTGCTCCCCCTGCAATCGGCTTCGCCAGCTTGTTCTTGACCGAAGCCGTCACCGGCGACGAAGTCATGGCCGAAATTGTCGATATCGCGGGTTCCCGAGGCAGAGGCACGATGGAAAATTTCGTGCGCGACGATGTCCAACTTTACAGATAACGCGATGCCCAATTTGCTGGGCCGCCTGTTCGACAAGTTCCGCCGCGACGAGCGGGGGGCGATGCTCGTCGAGATGACACTCATCACTCCATTGATGCTTTCACTATCGGCGGGAGTTTTTGAATTTGGCAATCTCATCGAAAAGAAGCTGCTGATTGAAGCCGGACTAAGGGACGCTGCGAGGTATACTGCACGCTGCAAGCAATCTTTCTCGGGGATCGACTGTCAGTTGGTAGCTGCGAACATTGCAGCGACCGCAACTGTCGATGGGACTGGCGCCCCGCGCGTTTCCGGCTGGAGCGCAGCCAACGTAACCGTGCAACCAACTTATCTAACAATCCCGATTACTACTGACGGCAGTGGCAATCAGAACTACAGAAGTTCTGACGCCAACGTATACACAGTCCGGGTTAGCACGTCGTTCACCTACACTGGCGTCTCACTGCTAACCTACCTCGGTATAGGGCCTATCACACTAACCGGAGCCCACGAGGAAAGGTATATCGGATGGTGACTTGCGTCCGATTTAGCGGAGACGAAAGCGGTGCCGTGATGGTCGAGGCGGCTATCTCCATAACGCTGCTGCTCGTTCTGACGCTTGGATTCGTTGATTTCGGCAACGCCTTCTTCCAGTGGAACGCAGCGGCCAAGGCTGTGCAAGTTGGCGCGCGCATGGCATCCGTTTCGCCGCCTGTCGCGCCTGGAGTCAAGACAGCTGGCCCAACGGCAGTTCCCGGCGATCCAATCCCCGTTTATCCGGCCGCCAACAGCTATCGCTACATCTGTATAGGTGGAGATGCGTCATCATGCAGCAACTATTCGGACGCCAATTTCAGCCGTATCTTCCGCGGCGATACCGCTTATTCGAATGATGATGCTTGCCCTGCGGTTACAGCGGGCCAGCGTCCAGGCATGTGCCATTTCTTCGCAGGATTGCGACGACGGGACGTGCAGATCACCTATGTGTCGAGTGGGCTTGGCTATCAGACCCGGCCAGGCGGTGCCGTGCCAACGATCATCGTTGAAATCCGCCCCGGTCACCCGTTCCAGTTCTTTTTTCTTGGTGGGCTTTTAGGATTTGCCAACATCGACATTCCGCCAATGCGAAGCACCGTGACCGGTGAAGATCTTGGCGACGGAGGCTAGCCGAATGAACGCCATCGACACCAGAGTGCTGCCGACGAAGCGCAAGCAGGTTGCCCTGTTTTCGTCCGATCCGAACTTCAGGCGCGACGTGACGACGCGGCTCGACGCGCTGGCGATCTATGACGTCAAGGTTTCGGAAGCGGTCGAGTTCCTGAAGGGGCCGCCGGTCGATGCGCGGCCGGGCATCATCATCCTCGACCTCGGCAGCGGCGAGCTGCTCGGCGATGGCGCGATCGTCGAGGCGCGCTCCAAATGGGCCTCGGTGCCGCTGATCGCGGTCTCGGGCGAGCTTTCGTCCGAACAGACGCGGGTGCTGGTGCGCATGAATGCGTCGGACTGGCTGCACAAGCCGCTCGATCCCAAGGAGCTGCTCAACGCCGTAACCTTCCACGACACCGGCAGCCAGGGCACGAAGAGCCGCATCATCACCTTCATCGCCGCCAGCGGCGGCGCCGGCGCGACCACGCTGGCGATCTCGGCGGCGGAGCATCTCGCCTCGAAGTCGGCCGAGCGGGCGGCCTCGACCTGCCTCGTCGACCTCGACTTCCAGAGCGCCAATTGCGGCGCCTATCTCAACCAGTTCAACCAGTTCGACCTTTCCGGCATCATCGGCCAGCCGGACCGGCTCGACGTCGAGCTGATGGACGTCATCAAGCTGTCGCGGCCCTCGGGCCTCACGCTCTATTCCTTCGAGCGGCCGCAGCTGCCGTTCGAGCCGCACGGCGCCGATTTCGTCTTCCGCCTGCTCGACCTCGTCGCCTACCGCTTCGACGACATCGTCATCGACCTGCCCAACATCGAGACGCCGTGGCACGAGTCGGTGCTTAGGACCAGCGACGAAATCTTCATCGTCTTCGAGCTCAATGTCGCCTCGCTCCGGCAAGGCAAGCGACTCTACAAGAAGATCCGCGAATTGCGCGGCAATGGCGTCTCGATCACGCTGGTCGCCAACAAGCACAAGCGCAAATGGTTCGGCAACCACTTCTCGCGCAGCGAGCTGGAGAAGATCTTCAAGGCGCCGCACATCAAGTCGCTGGCGCTGGACAATGCGCTGCTCGCCGATGCGCTGAACCGCGCCATCCTGCCCTCCGAGGTGGATGGGCGGGCCCGCTTCAACAAGGACCTGAAGCGCATGTTCAAGGAGCGGCTGGACAATGCCCAGCAGCGCTAGCGCAATTCCAGGAAAGATACGCAGCGGTTTTGCGTCCGCAATCGCGGCAAAGCACACGCGGCGGATGGCGACACGCCTTGCGGGCGCCTGGCTGATCGGCATTGCGCTCGCACCGGCCTGCGATCCCGCCGCAGCCGGATCGGGGCTGCCGCCGCTTCCTGCGATGGGCCCCAGCCTGCGCAAGACGGTCGCCTTCCAGACCGGCGAACAACCCGGAACGATCATCATCCGCAAAAGCGAGAAGGCTCTTTATCTGGTGACGGGTCCAGGCCAGGCGCTGCGCTATCAGATCAGCGTCGGCCGCGACGGCTTCGGCTGGACCGGCACGGTCAAGATAGCGGCGAAGACCGAATGGCCTGAATGGCGCCCGCCCAAGGAGATGCGCGCGCGCCAGCCGGAACTGCCGGCGATGGTGCCTGCCGGCCCCTACAATCCGCTCGGCGCCAGGGCGCTGTATCTGTCGCGGGACGGCCGCGACACGCTCTATCGCATCCATGGCACGAACGATCCGAAGGGCGTCGGTTTCGACGGCACTTCCGGTTGCTTCCGGCTGACGAACACGGATGTGATCGATCTCTTCAAACGCGTCGCTGTGGGCGCAAAGGTGGTGGTTGAATGACGATGATCAGCGAACCGGAGATTCCGGCTATCGAACTCGGCGAACGGGAGAAAGCCCCGGGCAGGCCGAACCGGGCGGTGACCATCGGCGCCGTCATGGCAGGTGCGGCGCTCGTCACCTTCGTCAACGTCACCGCCGCCATCTATCTCTATCGCGGCGTCAACGACCTCAGGGCGATCGAGGCGCGGCTGGACCAGCTCGGCCAGTTCGAGCAGCGGATCGGCGCCCGCATCGATACGGTCAACAACGGCTTCCAGAGCCGGTTCGAAACGCTGGACCGGCAATTGCAGGCGAGCTTCGGCCGGATCAACGGCAATATCGCCCATCTGGAGCAGGGCCAGCCCGCCGCAGCAGACGCCGAGATGCCACGGGCGGCGCCGGAGCCAGCCTTCGCCGGCACGACGGTAGCGGACGCGTCGGCCGTTGAAAATCCCGCCGAACCGGAGGCCGCGTACTCACCGATGTTCAAGCGCAAGGTGTCGCCGCCTGGACCCAACCCGTCCTACCAGCGCATCCAGCAGGCCGACGGCAAGGTCTACTACAAGAAGATCAACTGACCTCGCACCGGGCGAATGGCGGAAGGAACGTCGATCAGTAAACCGACGGCTTAAAGATCGCGCTGCAGCGCCAGGATGCGGATCGCGCGGGCTTCCGCGCGCAGCCTCGCCTCGCGCAGGAAAGCGACATGGCAATAGGCGCAGGCCGCCAGCCCTAGGCACAGCACCAGGCAGTTCTTCAAGCTGAAGTCGATCATCAGCGAAAATTGCAGGCCGCGCGGCGCGGTGAAGCTGGCAATCGTGCTCGCCGTTTCCGAGTGGCTGCCGGCCGCGATCATCAGCCCGGCGAACATCAGGGCGGCATGATTGGCGAGGAAGAAGCCGGCGGATCTTTTGGCCTGGCAGGCCATCCAGCAGGCAGCCGACGCGACGAAGATTATGGCGGCGTCGAGGGCCATCGAGCCGCCGAGATACAAATCCACCTGCTGCCAGAACATCGTCGAGAAGGGGCGCAGCTCGAGCCAGACGCGCCACATGGCGGGACTGGCCGAATAGGTTCCGAGAAGGAATGTCGCCGTTCGTTCCGCCGCCAGCAGGAAGAGCATGAGGGCCGGGAAGGCAAAGAGCAGTGTCGGCTTGCGCGTCATGTCATCCCCTCGACATCCGATGCTTGAATGTAGGTCGCATTGGTTGCGCGAGACTTAACGCAACGCCTTGCTTTTCAAGCAATGTCGCCGGCGGCTAATGTATAGTCGTATGACGCGGCGAAGGTGCGGTGCCGTTTGACAAGGCAGAGCGGATTGCGTTCGGGCAGCATCATCGACAGTTGGAACCGGTCCGCGAGGGCGCGATTGTGGGCGAGGTAAGATCGACCGGCCGGCTTGCCGCGACGCTGGGCAGCCTCGGGCTGGTCGCCGGCGCGCTGCTGATTGCCGGGTCCAGGCACTGGTTGCCGCCCGACCTCCCCTCGCCACCGGCCCAGGATGCCGGCGAGGACAGACCCGCTCTTCACGCACCCATTCACGACGCGCGGCCAGGCCAGCCGGCGCGAAGGATAGCCGAGAACCTGATCGCGCCGCCGCCGGTCGACGCGTCCGGCATCGAGCGCATCGAGCCGCGACCCCCGCTCGGCGAGCTCGGCCTCGCGTCGCCGCTGAAGACGCCGATGCCGCAGGACTGGCCTGGGACGCTGCTCTATCGTCCGGTCGCCAGCTCGTCGTCGATCTTCGAAGCCATGGGGCGCCGGGTCATGATCAGCGGAACCGTCGATATCGACCCCGACAGGACCTGCGCGTTCGGCGATGCCGTCTGGCCCTGCGGCCAGCGCGCACGCGCCGCTTTCAACGCCTGGATGCGCGGCCGGGCGCTGAAATGCCTGCTGCCGCCCGACGCCGACCGTTTCGCCATCGCCGCGCCTTGCATGCTCGGCAAGCAGGATGTCGGCGCCTGGCTCGTTGCCAATGGCTGGGCCATAGCTTCGCCTTCGGGCATCTACGGCAAGGCCGAATCCGTGGCCCGGGGCGCCAAGATGGGCATCTTCGGCCCGCCGCAATGAAGCACTCGAGCCGCCTTCGGTTCGGAATTGCGTAAAAACGGAATGGTTAAATGAGTTCAGCGATCCTACCAAGCGCTGACCTGCTTCAGTGGCCGAATCGGATCATCAAGCGAGAACGGGGTGCAACCGCCGGCGCATCAAGGGAGAAAGACTCTGATTTCCTTCAAATTGTAGGCCTTGCTGAAACGGAAATCGTAACACACGGCCTTTAAGCCAATGCGTCCAACGGGAGATTGGCCAGTGAGCATAGAAACACAGACCGCGCCGGCAAAAGCATGGAAGCATGTCGTTTGGCTGTCCCTGCTGGGCACCGCCGGCTGCGTGGGCCTGTCGCTTGGCCTCAACTATCTGCTCCTGTTCATAGACGCGTTGACGCCATTCGGCCGCAGCGTCATCACCGCGACGCTGCTGCCCATCATCATCGGGCTGCCGCTTTTTGCCTTGCTCGGCTGGAGAGAGGTCGAGGTGCGCCGTTACCGGCAGGAACTGACGAGGTCCGGCACCTACGACCGGCTGACCGGCTGCCTCAACGGGACGGTGTTCACCTCGATGGTCGACAGAAGGGCGGCGCGGCCGGCCGGCCCGCGCTCCGGCGCCTTCCTCGTCATCCACCCGGAACATCTTGCGTCGATCAACCTGCGCTTCGGCTTTGGATGGGGCGACGAAGCATTGCGTCTCATAGCCTCGGCTGTCCGATCCTCGGTGCGCAAGGACGACCTGATCGGCCGGCTCGGAAATTCGATGTTCGGGGTTTTCCTTCCCGGCGCGACGAAGCAGGACGCCAAGGAGGTCGGCGAACGCATTCGACAGGCGGTCGGCCAGATCTATTTTGCGCCGAAAGGCGACAAGGACGTGCTTAGCATCCGCGCCGGCGGCGTTGTCTTCGAGCATGAACTGGCGTTCGAGGACATGTTCCGGTCCGCGGAGGAACTTCTGTTGCAGGCTCAGGACGAGGCTGACCTGGCGTTGTCGCATGTCAGCAACTGACCTGCGAGCGGAGACCTGCCTGGGGCGATCGTTCCGGGGCACATCGGTCTTCAAAGGTAGCGCGGTCGTTTAAGCCTCAGATTCCGCCCATGCAGAGATATTTCATCTCGAGGTAGTCCTCGAGGCCGTGGCGGGACCCTTCCCGCCCGATGCCGGACTGCTTCATGCCGCCGAAAGGCGCGGCCTCAGAGGACATACGTCCGGTGTTGATTCCCACCATGCCATATTCCAAGGCCTCGGCCACGCGCCAGACGCGCTTCAGGTTGGAAGCATAAAAATAGGCAGCGAGGCCGTAGATCGTGTCGTTGGCCTCACGCACGACCTGATCCGCATCCTCGAAGCGGATGACCGGGGCCAACGGTCCAAAGGTCTCCTCTTGCGCCACCGCCATCGCGCTGGAGATATTGGTGAGGACCGTCGGCTGGAAAAATGTGCCGTCGCTGCCAATCCGGCCTCCGCCGCACCGGATCGCACCGCCTTTTGCCACGGCGTCGGCGATATGGGATTCGATCTTGCCCAAGGCACGCCTGTCGATCAGCGGGCCGATGGCGACACCGGGATCGAAACCGTCGCCAACGTGAAGCTGGCGAACCCGTTCCACGAATTTATCGACGAACTCGTCATGAACGCCCGACTGCACGTAAAGGCGGTTCGCCGAAACGCAAGTCTGACCGGCATTGCGGAACTTCGCCTGAATCGCGCCGTCCACGGCGGCATCGATGTCGGCGTCGTCGAAGACAATGAAAGGCGCATTGCCGCCCAGCTCGAGGCTGACCTTCTTGATCTGGTCCGCACACTGGCGCATCAGCAGCCGCCCGACCTCGGTCGATCCGGTGAAGCTGATCTTGCGCACTTTGGGATTGTGGCAGAGCTCACGCCCCACCGCAGCGCCCTCGGAGGCGTAGACAAGGTTCACGACACCGTCGGGAAAACCGGCCTCGGCGGCGAGCGCGAACATGGCGCCCGCGACCAGCGGTGTCTGTTCGGCAGGCTTCAGCACGATGGCGCAGCCCGCAGCCAGCGCCGGCGAGATCTTGCGCGCCACCATCGATGCTGGAAAGTTCCACGGCGTGATCGTGCCGACGACGCCGATCGGCTGCTTGATCACCAGCATGCGCCGGTCCGTCGACGGTGCCGAGATCGTCTCGCCATAGATACGATTGGCTTCCTCGGCATACCACTGCAGATACGCCGCCGCATGCGAGACTTCCGATCTGGCTTCGGCAAGCGGCTTGCCCATCTCCGCGGTGAGGATCGCGGCGAGATCGTCGGTGTGGTCGACGATCAGCTGATGCCATCGCCACAGCATTTCGCTGCGCTCGCGGGCGGTGAGCCCTGCCCACTCGGCCTGGGCGACATAGGCCCTGTCGATCGCCGCGCGCGTCTCCTCGACGCCCATGTCGGGAAGTTCCGCCAACACTTCGCCGGTCGAGGGATTGAGGACCTCGAACGTGCGCCCGCTCAGCGGCGCGCCAATTACCGGCACACGATCGATCGCGCCGAACAGATCGGGGGATTTCAGATGGCGGATGATCGGCGGGCACAGGGGCAATACCGGTTTCCTTCTCAAGCAAGTTGATGGGTATCAATCGCCAACCTGTATGCCGCACATCCGTGCCTCTCATAGGGCCTGGGAAAGGTGGCGGTAGACCCACCTGATCAAGCTGGCGGCCTTCGAAGCGATCGATGTCCTGAATTCGCGGACTTCGAGCGGCCTGTAGCAGCCACCTGCTACCAGATTGTGCGCCTAGCCGACCAGATCAGCGGCGGCAACTATTCGGCGTCCAGGAAACCGCGGCAGAAACCGGAAGCCGAAGGACTGATCATCCATGCTGGCGGCGGCACGCCAGTCGCCGCCGAGGCCGACCCATCCATCCGGGTCAGCATCAATGGCCGCGTGGTCTCGGTGGACCGCAATACTGGCCGCTAGCTTCACCATATCGGCGATATCCGGAACCGAGGCGGCGCACAGGCCCGGTGGATTGCCGAAAACCGCGCCGGTCCGCTGACTACGAATAGCGCAGCGCCAGGGGCTTGTTTGTGAGGTATATGGCCGCGCTTGGCGGAAGCGTCCCGCCAGGCCGGTGCAGGGATGAGCCTTGAAGAGGCCGGCTCCGCAAACAAGTTCCGCATCGCAGGTGCACCTACTACATCAGTCCATGCGCTATTTGTCGTGCCGCGGGCAAGCGCCGCAGCGCCAGCATTGCGACGACGCCAAGCAGCGGGCCGGGCGCCAGGATCAGGAAGCTCCAGCGCCAGCCGACCGTCTCCGCCACGAATGAGGTCAGATGGATGGAAACGAAGGTGAGAGCGATGCCGCTGCTCAACTGCAGGGAGAGCGCGGTGCCGACATAACGCGGATCGCTCAATTCGGTCGCCATCGCCGAAAATTGCGCGGAGTCGCCGACCACGGTTACTCCCCAGAGAACGGCGACAGCGACGAACAGCCAAGACGGACCGTCAACGGCCAAGCCTATCGTCAGCGCGCAGAGACCGGAAACCGCCATCATCGCCGCCGCGGTCGCGGTTCGGCCGATACGATCCGCGGCTATCCCGCCTAGGATCGAGCCGATACCGCCCGACACGACCACGAAGAAGGCGAGCAGGGAGGCACCTCGAGAACTGCCGGCTACGATGTCGGGACTTCCTGCCCTGATGTAGGCCAGTATCCAGCCCCACATGGCGTAGAGCTCCCACATGTGACCGAGATAGCCAAGATTGGCGAGCATGAGCGCGCGGTTGCGCGCCAGCGTTTTGATGTGGCGAGGGTCGAATGCCGATCTCGCGAAAGGATAAGGCCCTTCCTCGCCGAGCCGGAGGATCAACAAGGCACCAGCCAGTGCCGCGAGGGAGGTCGCCACGATGACGTCATGCCAAGCCAATTCGGCGGCTCCGGCTGATATTAGATGAGGAAAGGCAGAACCAAGCGTCAGCGCCGCGAGGAGGACGCCAAGCGCCGTTCCCCGTCCACGACTGAACCAGGTCGACACCAGCTTCACCGCTGGTGGATACACGCCCGCCAGCGCCAAGCCTGTGACAAAACGGGCCACCAGCAGCAAGCTGACGGAGGGTGCGAACAATAGACCGAGGTTGGCCGCGGCGGCAGTCAAAGCACTGACGCCGATTAGCTTGCGAGGCGAAACCATATCCGAAAGGCCAATCATGCTGGAGCCCAACGCGCCGATGGCAAAGCCGATCTGCACTGCGCCGGTGACCCAGGCGCCCCCCGCCGGAGAGAGGCCCCACAGTTGCGTCAGTTGCGGCGCGATCGCCGTTGCAGAAAACCATGTGGTCATCGGCAGGAAGGCACCGATCGAGATCACGACCAGCATCGACCAGCGCCGGACGGCGCTGGCTGCGGTGACGTTGGCGACTGCCATGCGGTCCATACCCATCGGTTCAGGCCGCGATAGAGCCCTGCAGTTGCTCGAGCACCGGCAAAAGGTCGGCCGGGTCGGGTCTGCGTGTGTAGTCCGGACTGACTTCTGCGTAGGCGATGACGCCGTCCTGTCTGACCACGAAGCGAGCCGGCATCGGCAAGGTCCATGAGGAGTCCTCGTTGATCAGCGGCAGATCGACGCCGAAGCTGCGATACAGCTCGATCAAGTCATCCGGCAGGCGAAACCGCAGGCCGAAAGCATCGGAGACCTTGCCGTCGGGGTCGCTCAGCATCGGAAAATCTATCTTCTTGTCGCGCTTGGCCTTACGGCCGTTCGCCAGCGACTGCGGCGAGACGGAAACCAGTTGGGCGCCTGTAGCCTGGATTGCGGGCCAAGCTTCCTGCAAGGCGCCAAGCTCGATGTTGCAATAGGGGCACCAGACGCCGCGATAGAAACTGAGCACCAACGGGCCGCGAGCAAGCAGATCTTCGGATGCGACAGACCCGCCATCAGCCTCCGACAACGTGAATGCCGGGGCAACGGCGCCTGCCTTCAAGGCCTGGGCGGCCTGACCCGATGCTATGAGTTCGGCGGTCGCGCGGTGCATGATCTCGACCGCTTGCCTTGGGGCCTTGCCTTCAAAGTCGGCTTTGAAGGCGTCGAGCTTTTCCTGAAGAGACATGAGACAACACTCCAAATCTTGACCGCATTTTTTGCGGCGGAATGTCCTCGCCTATTTCCAAAAGGAGGGGTAGCTTGCCAGAGAGCATAGCAATCATCCGGAAAACGAATGGCCGACAGGCTTCAGGAACTTGAGGTTTTCGTGCGGGTGGCCGAGCGGGGAAACCTTTCGCAGGTCGCTCGCGAGATCGGTCTTTCGCAGCCGTCCGTGTCGCGGATATTGAACGACCTGGAGGCGCGCATCGGCGCCCGTCTTCTCATCCGCACCAGTCGCAAGGTCGGGCTGACTGAGGCGGGGCAAGTCTATCTCGACCAGATCCGACCGCTGCTGGCAGATCTCGGGGCGGCGGCCGACACCGCCGCAGGCAATGAGGAACTGCGCGGGGTTCTGCGCGTCGAGCTGTCGGTTACATTCGCAGTGCGCGCGCTCATTCCTCGTCTGCCCAGCCTTCTCGCCGAGCATCCCAATCTCTCTGTCGAGTTGATGATGGACGATCGCCGGCGCAACCTTGCCGAAGAGGGCGCCGATGTCGCGATCCGGCTTGGCCTGCTCGACAATTCCAGCATGTTGGCGCGCAAGGTCGGGCAGACGCCACGGCTGCTCGTTGCCGCGCCGGACTACATTGCTCGGCACGGCGAGCCCAGCAGCCCTGCCGATCTGGCGCAGCACCAGGTGATCTTCGGGCCTTCCGACAGTTCCGGTGCGACGTTTCAGGAACTGATCGACCCGCGGGTCAGCTTTGTCCTGCCCGAAAGCCCCCGTATCAGAGTCTCGAGTTCGGCCGGCGTCACGGCATGTGTTGTGGCAGGACTTGGCGTGGCATTCGGTTCGGGATGGATGTTCAACGCAGAACTGCAGGACGGCCGCCTGTGTCGCCTGCTGCCGGATTTTGCACTGCCGATCATACCCATCCACGCCCTTTTCCCAGCCGGGCGCCAGCCGAGCAAGCGGGCCAGGGGATTCGCCGATTGGTTGAGCAAGTCACTCGCTTCCTGACAATAAGTCGGTGATGCCGTTCGTCGGAATCCCATGTCGCAAAAGAAGCACTTCGGCCGCAACGCCGGCCGCTTTGCTCAATGAGATCAATTAGGTTAGTCTTCCAATATGCGCCATCGCTGATAGACCATTTCGCTGAGGGGGCGAAAGTTTCATGGAGATGCAGCAGGTCCGCTACTTTCTGGCCCTGTCCAGTACGTTGAACTTCACCAGAGCGGCCGAGGAGTGCAACGTCACCCAGCCCGCGCTGACGCGTGCGATCAAGACGCTCGAAGAGGAATTGGGCGGAGAACTGCTTCGGCGCGAGCGCCAACACTCGCACCTGACGGAACTCGGGCGGCGCATGCTGCCCCTTTTGCAGCAATGTTATGATGCGGCGACGTCCGCCAAATCGCTTGCCAAGGCAGTGCAAAGCAGCGATGTCGCGCCGCTCAACGTGACGATTTCCAACAGCATCAATATCGCCCTGCTGGTCTCGCCCTTCACCGAACTTTTCCGGGCTTATCCCGGCGTGCATCTCAAGATCCACCGCGGCTCGCCAGTTGCCGTCATAGAGGCGCTCAAGGGCGGCGAAGTGGAACTCGCCGTTGCCGGCCCCCTGGGTCAGGCTTGGGATCGCCTCGACGCATGGCCACTTTTCCAGGAAGGAATCGAACTCGCCGTGAATTCCGACCATCCGCTGGCCCGCCGCAACGAGGCCGACGTCGCGTTGGCTCAGCTTGCTGCGGAACCCGTGCTCAGCCGGATCGATTGGGAGACAAGCGAGGAATTGTCGCGCCGTCTCTCCGAGAAAGGCCTCACCCCTCGAACCGCGCACGAAGTCGAGACCGACCAGGACCTTCTCGCGCTGCTCGAGGCCAACGCCGGGGTTGGATTCGTCTCCCTGACCGCCCCTCGCTCGCCGAACACGCGCCGGCTAAAACTTCGCGATCTCGATGTTTCGCGGACCGTCTCCGTTTACGCGGTTGCCGGCAGGCATAGATCTGCGGTCGCTACGACCTTGCTCAACCTGCTGAGGTCGGCGGACTGGTCGCCCTTCGGCGTCAGCGAGCCCGCCTGAGCGCCGTGATCAGATCGTCAATGTCCATGCGTCGGCGGTAATCGGGATCGACAAAGCGATCCGTGATGACGCCGTCCGTCCCGACGATGAAGGTCGCAGGGATCGGCAGGAACCAGCTGGGATTGCCCTGGTAGCTTGGGAGGTCGTAGGCAACGCCCATCAACCGCTCCATCTCGGTTCCGATCCAAATCGCCAGGTTGAGAGACAGAGCGTAGCCATTGTCCATATCGGTCAGGAAGGGGAAGCTTGCGCCAACCGCTGCCTTCATCGCCCTGGCGAATTTGCCTCGCTCGGGCATGATCGCCACGATTTGCCCGCCCAACGCCACGATCTCCTGCTGAACTTCGACGATACCGATCGCGTTCAAACGGCAGTAAGGGCACCAATGCCCGCGCTGGAAGGTGATCACAGCGGGCCCCTGGAGCAGGATGTCGGCCAGCCCAACCAGCCTGCCCTCGTCGTCCGGCAGAAGGAATGGCGGCATGACATCGCCGGGCTTTGGCGCCGCCGCTCCGGCACCCTGTTTCTCCAGGCGTTCCACCAAGCGGTCTACCGCATCGGCGAAATTCGCGTCGATCCGTCGGACCGCCGCGGCAATCACCGCCAGTCGCTCGTTGAGAGGCGCATCAAGTTCAACGGCTGCCTGGACGGCCTTTTCAAATGTCATGGGCTCGGCGGCCATTTCTGCGCTCTCATCGATCTGCCGCAGCCTATCATCGAAGCCCCCCGGCCACGGCCATGTTTTTCTTGCATGGTTTTGATGCCTTGCACGCATCAAAGCGGGCGAGGTTCGTATTCCGTTCGCCGCCAGACCTCAATTTGTTACAACATGTTCCTGATATCGGCCGAAAAAGTCGGGAACGCGCAGACCATCTCGGACAGCCCGCGAGCGGGGATCCCGTATTTCATGGCAAGCCCGAAGATGTGGATCAGCTCCTCGCCGGCATGGCCTACCAGGTGGGCTCCGACGATCCGATCTGTCGTCTCCTCGACGATGATCTTCGACCATGCAACCGCCTCCGCATAGGTCCTCGCGGAGAGCCATCCCTGCATGTCGTTCACATGGATCTTGACGTGAAGGCCCCGTTCCCTCGCCTTGGCCTCGGTCAGTCCAACGCCTGCCACAGCCGGAATGCTGTAAAGCGAGGCTGGGATATGGCTGTAGTCGGGTCGATGCTTCGGTCCGTCGACGATGTTGCGGCCGACGATCCCGCCTTCATAGGTCGCTATCGGCGAAAGCTGGGGGGAGTTCCATACCGCGTCGCCGCAGACGTAGACGTCGGGATTGGAGCGCGAGCGCAGGTGATTGTCGATTTCGATACGGCCTTCTCTGTGCACGACGACACCGGCGCCAAGATCTAGGCCCTCGACATCGGCCACCCGCCCTGCGCAGTTGACGACCCGATCCGCTTCCACCACGGATTCGACGCCGTCCTTCGCAAAGCTTACCCGCAGCCGTCCGCCGGCCTCTTCGACTTTCCTGACCCAAGCCTTGGTGTGGATGCCGATACCGAGCCGCTCGCTCTCGCCGCGGAGCTGGGCAACGGCATCCGCGTCGAAGCCCCCGAGAAGTTGCGGCAGGGCCTCGAGGATCGTCACGTCGACGCCGGCGCGCGCATAGACATGCCCCAGCTCGAAAGCGATGACGCCGCCGCCGATGAACACCACCGCACGCGGCAGCACAGGATCGCTCAGAACATCGTCGGAAGTCGTCAGATGCTCGGCGCCCGGGATCGGCAGCGGACGCGGCTTGGATCCGGTGGCGATGACGATGTTCCTGGCCTCGAACTCACGGCCATCGACGCGGATCGCGTTGCTGCCGACGAATGCAGCCTCGCCGTAGATGACATCGACGCCTCGCTTGGCCATCAATCCGGACAGTCGGGATGGGATATCCCTGATGATCTCCTTTTCCCGTTCGATCAAGGCCCGCCAATCGAGCCGCGGCTTATCGACCGTGATTGCATGACTGCCGGCCCTGTCGATCTCGTCGAGCGCATGAGCCGCGGCGACCAGAACCTTTTTCGGCGTGCAGCCGCGATTGGGGCAGGTGCCGCCGAGGTCGCGCGCCTCGACCATAGCGACGGAAAGTCCGGCGGCGCGCGTCGCGACCGTGACGCCCATTCCGGCATTGCCACCGCCCAGGATGATGACGTCATACTTTTCCATCGCACCGCCTCCGCCGCTAATGAAGCTTGATCCGCGGTCTTGCGCGCCTGACTATCATCTCGCCGATCGACGCCAGAGTTGTCTTCGCCAGGCCATGCACCGTCTTGAGATGCATCTTGTGCAGCGAGCGATAGGCAAGCCTCGCAACGAGACCTTCGATCTTCAGCCCTCCGATCAGGCTGCCGAACGCACCGTAGTCGGCGAGCGATACGAGGGAACCATAGTCGCGGTAGCGATACGCCGGCGCCGCCTGCCCCGCGAGACGTGCCGCAACCACCTTCGCCATGTGTTCTGCCTGCTGATGGGCTGTCTGGGCGCGCGGCGGCAAGGCGCTGTCTTCGCCCGGCAGGACGCAGTTCGCGCAGTCGCCAATCGCGAACACATCCTCGTCTCCGACGGCGCGCAAGGTTTCGTCCACGATCAGGCGGTTGATGCGATCTGTCTCGAGGCCATCGAGACCTTTGAGGAAATCCGGCGCCTTGATCCCGGCGGCCCAGACCACGAGTTCGGCCGGCAGGAACAGCTTTTCGCCAAGCCGGATGCCGTCTTCCGTGACTTCGGTGACCTTGATGCCGCACCGGATCTGCACACCCAGCTTGATGAGCAGGCGCGCCGAAGCGTGGGCCATGTGCTCCGGAAGGGCGGGCAGAATGCGCGGTCCGGCCTCGACGAGGGTGATGCGGATCAGCCTCTCGAAATCGATGTTGTCGAGATTGTGCGAGGCAATTTCGCGCATCGATCTATGCAATTCCGCGGCCAGCTCGACACCGGTGGCTCCCGCGCCGACGATGACGCAATGGAGCTGGCCAGGCGACAGCTGCTCATATTGCGCGTTGGCGCGCAGGCACGCGTCTATCATGCGCCTGTTGAAACGAGCGGCCTGCTCCGCCGTGTCGAGCGAGACGGCGTGACGAGCCGCACCTGGCGTGCCGAAATCGTTGCTGACGCTGCCGACGGCCATGACCAACGTGTCGTAGCCAAGAACGCGCGGCGGGATGACCTGCCTGCCGTCATCGTCGAAGCTGGGCGCGACGAAGATCTGGCGCTTTGCACGGTCGACGCCGACGACCTCGCCGATACGGTATCGATAGTGGTTGCGACTGGCGTGAGCGATGTATTCGACGGCGTCATGCGACGTGCTCAAGGCACCCGATGCCACCTCATGCAGGAGCGGCTTCCAGATATGGGTGCGGCTGCGGTCGACCAGCGTGACCGAAAGCCGCCCTCGACCGAACTTGCGACCAAGGCGGGTCGCCAGTTCCAGCCCTCCGGCGCCGCCGCCGACGATGACCACGCGATGCAGCGATCTGTCCCGATGCGAGGGTGTCTCAGGGATCGTGCGGAAAAGCGCTGCGTCATTGGCAAGCACCGCTTCCGGAATGAGCCGCATGCCCGGAGTTATGATCTGCATCGGAATTCTCCGTTCCTTCTCGGGCAGTGTTCATTCTTGGGATTCGTGGATGACGATGCCTTGCAGCATGTCGACTTCGCATTCCCACGGCTTCTGCAAGAGGACGCGCTGCCCATGCTCGTATCCCGCCTGCCAACGGGTGCGGATGCCTGCGCGCGTGAAGTCGATGTCCTTGGTGTGATCCTCGCCGTCGAGGCGTGGGGACAGCAGCCGAACGAGGTGCATGACCGACGGGCAACCATAGGAGGCGAGTTCCTTGAACATCGGATCGTCGCGCCGCTCCTCCGGGACGAGTTTTCCCATTTCGCGCACGACGTGCCTGAGCCGATGCAATTGCTCCTGGCGGGCGACGTGGCTTCTGCCACGGCTGGCGTATTGGAGATCTTTCTGCCGCCCCATGACCTGCCAGATCGATTTTGGCTCGGAGCCCCGCGGCTGCCACATGTTGACCGCGAAGATCAGCGCGTCGCGACGCGGTCGCGCGTCGAGCACGACCTCTATCGGGGTATTGGAGTAGACCCCGCCGTCCCAATAGGGCTCGCCGTCGATGCAAACCGCCGGGAAGGCCGGCGGCAGGGCTCCCGATGCCATGATGTGGGCCGCCGACAGCGGCATCTGACTGCTGTCGAAGTATCTGAGTTCGCTGGTGTTGACGTTGACGGCGCCGACTGTCAATCGCGTATGGCGCCGGTTGAGATAGTCGAAGTCGACCAGGTCGCCGAGTGTCCTCTTCAGAGGATCCGTGGAGTAATAGGAGGCGTTCTCAACGCCCACTTCCCGGTTGATCCCGAACAGCGCGCTCGGGTTGGGTTCGAAGAAGCCCGGTATCCCTCGCATCAGCGTGGTCGTATTGGCGAAGATGTTGCTCGGGACCATCATCCGAAAGAACTCGTCGATTGGGCTGCTCCGGCTGACGCCTTCCCAGAATTCCCGCAGCCTGGGGAGTCGATCTTGCGGTTCGTTCCCGGCAATCAGCGCGGCATTGATGGCGCCGATCGACGTGCCGATGACCCAATCCGGTTCGATGCCGCCTTCGACCAGCGCCTGGTAGACGCCGGCCTGATAGGCACCAAGCGCACCGCCGCCTTGAAGGACAAGGACGGTCTGGCGTTTGGCCTCGCCTTGGCTTGTGACCTCGACTGCCGGCTCGGAAACGGGCTGGTTTCGCGTGAACTTGTTCATGGCTTTCGCTCCTGGTGCAGGTCTAGTGGGCGGTCCAGCCGCCTTCGATCGGCATGATGGCGCCGGTGATCGAGGCCGCGTCGTCCGACGCCAGGAAAAGGCAGAGCGCTGCGACCTGCTCCACCGTCACGAACTGCTTGGTCGGCTGCGCAGCCAACAGAACATCCTTGATCACCTGCTCTTCGCTGATCCCGCGGGCCCTGGCCGTATCCGGAATCTGCTTTTCGACGAGCGGCGTGAGCACGTAGCCGGGACAGACGGCATTGACCGTTATGCCCTGTTCGGCGACCTCGAGCGCGACCGTCTTGGTCAGGCCGGCCATGCCGTGCTTGGCGGCGACATAGGCGGATTTGTATGGCGAGGCGACGAGGGCGTGGGCGGACGCGACATTGATGATGCGGCCCCATTTGCGCGCCTTCATCGCCTGCAGAGCACGGCGGATCGTGTAGAAGGACGAAATGAGGTCGATCGCCACGACCGCTTCCCACTTTTCGATCGGGAAATCGTCGATCGGCGCCACGTGCTGAATGCCGGCGTTGTTGACCAGGATGTCGACCGCGCCGAATTCGGCGATAGCCTTGTCCATCATCGCGGTAATCGCCGCGCCTTTGCTCATGTCGGCATTGTCGTAGCGCACGATCACCCCGTGGTCGGCGGCGAGCCTTGACCGAAGCAGCTCGATCTCGGCGGCATCGCCGAAACCGTTCAGAACGACGTTGCAGCCCTTGGCCGCGAAGGCCTCCGCGATGCCTTGCCCGATGCCGCTGGTCGAACCTGTGATGAGAGCCGTCTTTGCTGTGAGCATCATCGTTTCCTTCTGTCGAAGCCGTGGCCGCAGTGACCTGCCACCGGTTGCGAACGACGGACGGCAAGCCCACCGTTCGTGGTTCTCGCGATCAGTATGGCGAGCCTCCCGAAGCTGCGGAAATGCCGTTGAGACATGGATTCGATAGCTGGCGGTGTGATCGGCGTGGCCACGAGGCAGTTCCGCAAGCTGGGTTGTTTGACCTTGGGGCAGCTAGTAAGATCGCCCGGCAACGCGGGCCGTGCGGCAAGCACGTTCCAGGGGAAGCGTGCAGTGGAGATCAGCCAGGTCAGATATTTCTTGGCCGTCGCCAAGGAGCTGAATTTCACCAGGGCGGCCGAGCAGTGCAACGTCACGCAGCCGGCGCTTTCGCGCGCCATCAAGCTGCTGGAGGATGAATTCGGCGGGGCGCTTTTTCACCGCGAGCGCCGCTTCACCCATCTCACCGAGCTCGGCCGCATGGTGGAGACGTATCTCGAGGGCGTGTTCGAGAACTCCCGCCAGGCAAAGCAGATTGCCGAGCAGTATGTGAACCTGAAAAGGATGCCGCTCAGGCTTGGCATCATGAGCACGATCGCTCCGGACGAAATCATCGAACTGATCGCGGCTGTTCGTGGCCATCACCCCGGCGTGGAACTCCACCTTTGCGATTCAGACGCCGCGAGCCTCCGGCGAAGGCTGCTCGAAGGCGATCTCGAGGCCGCCATCTACGCATTGCCTTCGGACGTTCCCGACGAGGAAGTGCACGCGCTGCCGCTGTTTCGCGAGCAGATGGTGATGGCGGTCCATCTGGCTCATCGTCTGGCCAATCAGCGGGTCGTGCGGGTGAAGGACATGAGCAATGAAAGCTACATTCACCGCAACAACTGCGAATTTGCCGGCTACGCTGATGCCATCCTTGCCCAGCAGGGCGTCACGGTCAGCCCCGTCTATTGGAGCGACCGCGACGACTGGACACTCGCCATGATCGCGGCCGGACTCGGTTTCGGGTTCATGCCCGAGCACACCGCCAAGCACCCGGGCGTAGCGGCATTGCCGATCACCGAGCCGGAATTCTGGCGCGACGTAAATCTCGTCACGGTGCGCGGCCGCAGGCATTCGCCGGCGGTCGGCGCGCTGGTCCGCGAAGCCACCCAGAAGAAATGGTTCGGCGAGCGGGCAAAGGCATTGTCCGCCGCCGAGTGACTTCGCCGCGCGATGCAGGCAGCCTCGCAGGGTTTCGAAGGACTTCCAGCGCGTCGCGCTGATCAGTTTTTCCTGATCGACGAGGTCACGGACTGAATGACCTCGGTCGCCATTTTGAACTGCGCACTGCGGTCGGTGATGCCGTGCCGTTTGGCAATCCAATCGAAATCGCTGTAGGCGGCGTAAACCGCGCCGTCTCCGGTCTGGTAGACCAGCACGCGCACCGGCCAGTCCAGGCCGGCCTCGGGATTCGAGGTGATGAAAGTCGTGCCGAGCGCCGGATTGCCGAACATCACGAGCCGTGACGGCTTGACGTCGTTGCCGGCTTTGTTGCCGAGCTTTGCCTGGTCGATCACGCCGAAGAACATGAGGCCCTTCTTGAGGACGTCCTTCTTGATGCGGGCGACGGTCTCGGCGACGGAATAGTCGCTCTTCACCGTGACGACGCCGTCCGAGGCGGCCGCCGGGAGGACGACCGCCATCAGCATGGCGGCACCGGTGATCAGGGTTTTCAGGTAGGTAGTCATCTCAGTCTCCGTTGGGGTCAGTGGTTGGCTAGTTCATTGAGATTCTTGCGCGATCTCGCCAGAGCGGATGGCCTCACGGCCGATCGCTTTCCGATCGTCATGTTGTTGGTGTCTTCAGTGCCCGCGCGACCGCAATCGCGGCCACAAGGACTGCCGCCAGCGCGGCCACGCAGGCCGTCCAGCCAATCCGGTCATAGATCTGTCCGATGACGAAGCTGCCGGCGAGCCCTCCCGCATAGTAGGACGCGAGATAGATCCCGCTTGCCGCGGCGCGGTCGCGCGATGCCGTTCGGCTGACATGTCCGGTGGCGATCGCCTGCGCCAGGAAGGTGCCGATGGCGACCAGCGCCATCCCGGCAAGGACAATCGGAAGTTTGGGTGTGAGCAGCAGAAGCAGGCCGGCAATCGCCAGCCCAAGCGTCGCGCCAACCCCTACCCTCGGACCGAGACCCGAGGCCACACGCCCGGCGAGCGGAGTGGTCAGCATCGACGGCAGGAAGACGAAATAGACCGCGCCCAGCGCCATCGGAGTCAGCGACAAAGGCGCCGCAACCAACTGGAAGTTCACATAGGTGAAAGTTCCGATGAAGACGAACAGAATGAGGAAACCGATACCGAAGCAGGCGCGCAGCTCGGCGTTTGCCAAAAGGCCTTTCCAGGCACTGCGTGAATGGCCGCCGTCGGCGCTCGCGCGCATCATTCGGGAAGTCTTTTGCAGCGTCGCCCAAACAAGCGCCGCGCCGATCAGGTTGAGGGCGGCGAATGTGAGGAAATTCGTGGAGATGCCGAACGTGTCGGCGACAGCGGCGGACATAAGCCGCCCGAAGAAGTTGCTCGCGACATTGCCGGTCACATAGGCGGCGAGCGCGCCTGTTGCCTGCCGCGACGAGAAATGCTCGGCGAGATAGGCCATCGTCAGCGTGAAGGCGGTCGACATGCACAGGCCTTGCGCCACGCGCAGCAGGGCGAAGACGACGACGCTGTCGGTCTGCGACAACAGCGTCGTCGGGACAGCCAGTGCCACGAGGCTCATCCAGATGCCGTTGCGGCGATCGAGCCCTTGCCCGAAAAGCGCGACTGCGATGCCGGCGAGCGCCATGCCGAACGTGCTGGCGTTGACGGCAAATCCCATGGTGGCGCGGCTGACGCCGAACCTGACCACCAGCGAAGGCAGAATGGCCTGGGTGGCGAAGAGGTCGACAAGCGTCAAAAATGCGATCACCGCAATGATGCCGAAACGCCAGCCGTCTGCGGCTGCCATGCGCAGCGCTGTCGGTTCGGTGTGTTCGGTTGTCGTCATGGCAGCACTCCGTTTCGCCACGTCCCCAGGCGATCGCCCGAGGACGCGCTTTCGATTGCAGTCGGGAAGAGTTCGCCCAAGGCGGGGATCACATCATGTGATCGTTGTGCATCGCAGGCGGCAGGATGTCGGCGGAATAGAGCACGGCCGGAACCTTGCCGTTGTTCTTCCACCAGTGGGCGAGCTGACCGAACTCGGCGGTCACGTCGCCGGCCGCATGCTCGATGCCGACCTTGCAGGTGCTGGCGTACTCAGTGATCGAGCCTTCGACGACGATGATGTTGGCGGGACGAACCGTGTGCTCATGCCACGGCACGACGCCGCCCGGCTGAACGACGAGCTTGCGCAGGCGCAGCATGTTGCCCTTCCAGGCTTCGCCCTTCGAGCTGAGATCGATTGCGGAAAGGACCGTATCGGTCACGCCGACCGGCTTGCTGGGATGTTCCTGGATGTCGGCCGTAGCGGCCTGACCGGCGGGGCAGTCGCCGGCGGAAGCCGGGGCTGCGGAAAACGCAGCGGTCGCGGTAAGAAGCCCGAGTGTCAGCACCAGCTTCAGCGGCGCCTGCAATGCAATAGTCCTGGAAGCCATGTCTATTTCTCCTTTTTCGGTGCCCAATCGCGGGAGGCGGGGCATGGCAAGGAGAGTGACTGGAGCCTCGGAGAAAGAGAAATGCTAACTGGCTCTTAAATCGATACCTGAAAACTATAGCGGGTGACCGCACCAACGCGATCATCTCCGCAACTAAGTCAGTCGCAGATTTAGACTTTCACTTCGATCTGCTAAAGCGCGTCGCGATCCTTCGGATTCGCTCCATGCGCTTTAGGCTTTTGATTTTGCGCATGTCTTTGTCGCGAAACCGATTCCCACTTTCGGGAGACATGCTTTACGCAGCGGTCTTCCTGACCGACAGGTCGATGCCGCTTTCCGGCCAGCTGTGCGCCTTGACGCTGTTCACGAAAGTCGATGTCGCCGGCGAGAACCGGCGCCCCGCCACGACGACCAGCGAGACCTCCCGCCAGACTTCAGGATCGATGACAGGCCTGATTTGCAGACCCGGGATAACGGCGCTAAACTCCGGGATGAAACAAATCCCGAGCCCGCCGGAAACCATGTTCTGGATCCAGTCCTCGCGTTCGCTGGCGTAGGAAATCCTGAGCTTCACGCCACGCTCATTGCAGAGGCCGGCAAGGTAGTCCCGATACTCGCAGTTCAGGCGTCTCAGATAGTTCTCGCCGTCAAGCTCGGAGATGGCGACATTGTCGTTGCGGGCCAGCCGATGGCCGTTGGGGAAGGCCAGAACGAACCGCTCCCGATAGAGCGGAGTGACGTCGAAGCGTTCCGGAAAACTGTTGCTGGACGCCATGATGGCAACATCGATTTCACCCGCTTCCAGCAATTGCGATAAAGAGGCTGGCACGCCTTCCACCAGTTGCAACTGAATGCCCTGCTGGCGCCTGTTGAAATCCGCCAGCAGACCGGTGAACCGACGCGGGCCAATGGTGCACATGACCCCGACCTTCAGATTTGCGTTTTCCAGGCACAGGAACCTCGATGCCTCCTGCCGAACGCCGGTCACCTCGTCGAGTATCTGCTGAAATCGTGGCCGAAGAAGCGCACCCAGATCCGTCAGATGTGTCAGGTTTCTTTCGCGGCGAAACAGCAAGCCGCCGACTTCATCCTCCAGCTGTTGGATTGCGCGAGACAGCGCCGGCTGGGTGACGTTGCACTTCTCGCCGGCGCGCGTGAAGTTTCGTGTCTCGCACACGGCCAGGAAGTAGCGGATGTGATGAATGTCCATGCGGGTCGTCCCTCAACTGCATCGGTGCATCTGCAGGCTCGAACCCTGCCGCAATGCATTCCATCACGCCAATGCAGGGGGGCTATAAAGTCGATAGCGTTTCGTCATGACAGATGGCGGGCCAGGAGACCCGCCATCGAAGCGTCCGATAATGGTCGCCGTCCGGGAGTATCAGCTGTGGTGGCCGAGGGCGAAGAGCTGGGCGCAGAACTGGGCGTGCGGTTTGCTCATGGCGGCGTCGTTGCATTCCTTCATCATCGCGTCCTGGGTGGTCTTCGGCGTGGCTTTCCACGCGACCTCGAAATCGGCACTCGACTTCATCGTCTGCATGCCGGAATCGGTGAAGAAGGGCTGCATGTTGGACGGCTCGTCGAGCGCGCCGGCGAACGCAACGCCGCCGAGCATGGAAAGTGCAAATGCGCCGATGCAGATAGCTTTGATATTCATGGTAGGATCCTTCTTAGGAGTTGTGCAATCGCCCCTTTGACGACCGCGCTGATGACCGGCAGCATTTTTGAACTCTATTGTTTCCGCTTGCCGAGGTGGACTTTGCTTCATCCGGCGCTCAACTCGCCAATGCCACCTGAGAATGGAGTTTATGCCGGTTCTGCATTCCGAGGGTGCTCGGCGAGCACCGCTAATTGGCTCCGCCCAAAGCAAGCACATTGGCGCAAAACCGGGCGTGGGGTTTGCTCATCGCCGGGTCGTTGCACGCCTTCGTCATCTTGACGCGGTCGTGCTTCGGCATGGCGAACCAGGCCTTCTTGAACCCAGCCATAGGTTTCATCGTCTTCATCGCGGCGTCCGTGTAGAACGTCGGCAATGCGGCAAGATCGCTGAAGGGGTCGGCGGACGCCGGATTTGCGCCAAGACTCATGGCAAGCGCCGCCATGCAGGTGAGTTTTGCTCTCATCATTTGTCCTCCGGTTCCAGGCCGCGGCTCCAGCAACGGCGCCAAAGCAGCGTTCATCGTCTGGCCTGATCGGAGGAAGAGTGCGGCGCACGAGGACCGGCAGCCAATGCAATCTGCCTATGGACTTCATGCCACCTTGGCATTTCGGCTGAACAAGAAGATGCGGCAGTCTCTCTCCAGTCGCCTTGTCGACAATCTTGGGATGGAGACCAAACGATGCTTACCCAGCCCGCAACGAGAACAGACCAAGCCATCGCGTCAGTCGCGGATCTTGGTATGGAAAACCGGACGATCGACATCGTGCTGGCAAACGATGCACATGGCGCTTTCGTCTGGGGCGTGCTCGATCGCCTGCTGGACGAGCCGAGCTGCAGCGTCAGCGGCGTCACCGCGTCGGGCTTTGCAGCGATGGAGGCGGCGGTCTTTGCCTATGGCCTCAGCGTCGGCGGCAGGCGCGGCGCGCGGACGGCGCTCGCCAATTTCTGGCGGCGCGTCAGCCACGCCTCGATTTTCGCCGACGGCAGAGCCAGCCTGCTTCGATCCGTCCTGGAACAGTCAATCGACCTCGAGCAAATCCGTGCCGAAGACTGCCCGGTGAAACTTGGCGTCATGGTCGTCAACGCGCGCACGGATGCGATGAAGGTATTCACAAGCGACCAGTTGTCCATCGATGCGATCGTGGCGGCGGCTACGATCCCCTTCCTCTCGCTGCCTGTCGAGATCGACGGCGACATTTATTGGGGTGACGGCGACGTTTTGCAGTCGCCACCTGTCCTATCACCTGAAGCTCGCCATCGCCTGGTTGTCACCGGCAGACCGTCCGTGTTCACCACACCGTGTCCGGACCGCAGCCTCGCAGCCAGTCATTGCGTGACCAAATGTGCGCCGGTTCACACCATATTCGACAGTCGATACCGTACCGGAGCTCCGCTGCTCCTGCGGCCGTGGATCGACTGGGGCGAACTGACCGACATGCGCGACAGGGGGCGGCAGCGTGCAGCAGACTGGCTTGCCGCTGATCCCCTCCGCACCGATGCAACCACGGCCGCAGGCTGCGAAAGACGATACGTCTAGGCGCCTCGCTCCCGCCTAGCCGCGCCTGCTTCGCATACTCCCGAATGCAGGCGCCAAGCCCTCCGGTGTCTCCCGCCGGAGGGCTTTTTCGCGTCGCCTCCCGGGACATAGTGACTGCGTATCAATTCCATGCCGAGACAGCATTTCAGCTCGGCACCCCGATCGGAGAGACTGATTTTGCAGACGGGCCCAAGGCCGGTCTTTCTCTCGAAACGCCAACCAGGAGACAAGCCTGTGATCAACACCAAGACCCTCATCGGATCGGCCCTCGCTGCCGCCACTTCCCTTGCCGCGACGGCGGCCTATAGCGGCCCCGCCGCCAAGCCCAGCTTCGCCTTCGAGAAGTGCTACGGCGTCGTCAAGGCGGGCCAGAACGACTGCCAGACCGCGACGCATTCCTGCGCCGGCACCGCGACCGCCGACAACCAGCCGGATTCCTGGCTCTACGTGCCCGCCGGCAGCTGCGCCAAGATCGCGGGCGGCAGCGACAAGCCGAAAGCCTGAACGATCCAGACTTCTTGCCAACCCTCCAGAATGGAGCAGACCGATGTCCCGTGCGTTTCAGCCCCTCGCGATCCCCGCATCGGCGGGCATCGGTCTTCGCTCCCCCCACATCAACGAAATGCTGACCAGGCGACCCTCGGCCGGCTGGCTGGAGGTTCATGCCGAGAACTACATGGGGGACGGCGCAGGCGTCGAGGCGCTGGAGCGGCTGCGCCAGACCTATCCGCTGTCGGTGCATGGCGTCGGCCTGTCGCTGGGCAGCGCGCGAGGCTTGGACCGCGATCATCTGGAGCGACTGCGCAGGGTCTGCGAGCGCTTCCAGCCCGATCTCGTTTCCGAGCATCTGGCCTGGAGCGTCGCCGACGGCGCCTACCTCAACGATCTGCTGCCTCTGCGCTACGACGAAGAGGCGCTGGCGATCGTCGCGCGCAATGTCGATACCGTCCAGGAAACATTGAAGCGGCAGGTGCTGATCGAAAACCTGTCTGCCTATGTCGCGTTTGCGGACTCCTCGATGAACGAGGCCGAGTTCCTGGCCGAGCTCGTTGAGCGGACCGGCTGCGGCCTGCTGCTGGACGTCAACAACGTCCATGTCTCGGCGCACAACCTGCAGTATGACGCCAAGGCCTTCATCGACGCGCTGCCTGAGCAGGCTATCGGCGAGATCCATCTTGCCGGTCATGCCACCAATCGGGTCGGAACCGATACCGTGCTCATCGACGACCATGGTTCGCGCGTGCCGCCGGCCGTCTGGGCTCTCTATGAGCACGCCATAGATCGGCTCGGGCCACGCCCGACGTTGATCGAGTGGGACACCGACGTTCCGGTTCTCGATGTGCTGCTTGGCGAAGCCATGTGGGCCGACATGCTCACCGCTTCGATCATGTTCAGCCGCAAGCAGGCTGCGAGACAGGCCGCGGCAGCCACGCCCCGTTCCGTACCCCCTACCCCCTTTGAAAACGTGAGGACCAGCATGCCTGTTCTCGCGGCATTTGCTGCGGCCAAGGCCGGGCCTGCCATGTCGAACGCCTTAACGCCGATGGAGGGACGATACGATGCTGCCGCTTGAACACCTGCAGACCACCATGGCGCGCTCGGTGCTTGCTACCGAACCAATGATTTTCGCGAAAATGCTGACCGCCGGCAAGGCCGATCCACGGGCGCGCCTGCGCATCTACCAGAACAATACGCGCAGCTCGCTCACCGCGGTGCTGATGGCGGTGTTTCCTGTCACCGTTCGCCTGGTGGACGAACGGTTCTTCCGCTATGCGGCGTGCGAGTTCATTCGACGCCATCCGCCGGTTGAATCGCGCCTTGCGCGCTATGGTGCCGGCTTCCCGCGCTTCCTCAAGACGATCGACACGCTGTCCGACATGCCGATCGTCGCCGAAACGGCGCGGCTCGAATGGGCCATCGCCGAGGCGCTCGATACGGCTTCGCTGCCGGCCCGCAGCCTCGCAGAATACGACAACACCGACCTCGGGCTCTCGCCGGATATCCTGCTCCAACCCTCGCTGCGCCTGATCGTCTCGCACTGGTCGATCCTGTCGGTATGGATGGCGCATCAACAGGAGACGGCGGTCGACGAAAACATCACCTGGGCAAGGCGCCCCGAACGCGTGGCGTTGTGGCGATCGGGAAACTATGTGCGGCTTTTTCTGCTCGACCGCGCGAGCTTCGCTTTCTGGCATTCGCTAAAGCATGGTTTGGGCCTCGAGCATGCCACTGGCCGCGCCTTGGCGCTCGACCCGGCCTTCGACCTGGTTTCGGCCCTTGTGCGTCTGTTCCGCGACAGGCTCGTCACCGACGTGCGGGTCGCCTCGAATTCCCCTTCAAACTGACGGAGACGGTTATGACCGCAATATCGGAGCAATCCTCGTCCAACCCGGCCGGCTTTGTCGGCCTCTACAGGCGTATCATCAAGCTGCCCGAACACATTCCGTTCTCATTGGTTCAGCTCGCCGCGCGCGTGGCGGTGGCCCATGTCTTCTGGCAATCGGCGCAGAGCAAGCTGGCATCCTGGCCGGTCACGCTGCAGCTCTTCGCCAACGAATACAATCTGCCATTCATCGATCCGTCGATCGCGGCGCCATTGGCGACCGCCGCCGAACTCACGGGCTCGGTTCTGGTCTTCTTTGGGGCCTTCTCGCGTCTCGGCGCGCTGATGCTGATCGGCGTGGTCTCCGTCATCCAGATCTTCGTCTATCCAGAGAACTGGGCGGAGCATCTGCTGTGGGCGTCGCTGCTGCTTCTGGTGCTGTCACGCGGCGCCGGTGTCTTCTCGCTCGACTATGTCGCCGAGCGAGCCCTTTCGGCATCCAGAAAATGAACATTCCGACCGGGTGGGAAAAGCACGGTGCACATCTTCATCGTTCACGCCCACCCCGAGCCCGACAGCTTCAATGGCGCCCTCACCCGCACAGCGCAGGAGGCGTTGTCCACGGCGGGACACGAAGTGGTCGTCTCCGATCTCTACGCCATGGGCTTCAATCCAGTATCGGATCGCCGCAACTTTACGACCGTGCACGATGCGAACTACTACCGCCAGCAGGCCGAGGAGGCGAATGCGGCTGCCCACGACGGGTTTGCTCCAGACATCCAGGCGGAGATGGACAAGCTTTTCTGGTGCGATGCGTTGATCCTGCAGTTTCCGCTCTGGTGGTTCGGGCTGCCGGCGATCCTCAAGGGCTGGGTCGACCGGGTGTTCGCGTCAGGTGGCCGCATTTATGGCGGCGGCAAATGGTATGACCGCGGCGTCTTCGCAGGAAAGCGCGCCATGTGCTCCGTCACGATCGGCGGACCGCCGCCGATCTATTCCAGCCGCGGCCTGAACGGCCCAATCGCCGAGATCCTGTTCCCAATCAACCACGGCATGCTCTACTTTGTCGGCTTCACGGTGATCGAGCCGTTTCTGGTGCACGCACCAGCGCGCATCAGCGACGATGAGCGCCAGACGTGCCTCGATCGCTACCGTGAACGCGTCCTCAGCCTCGCTCATGCTCCGACCATCGCGTATCCGAAGCTTGCGGAATTCGACGATACGCATGTTTTGAAGTCGACGTGAAAAGGCTCTGTCCGGTTCACCAAGCGGTGCGCCGCACGCCGGCCGTGGCCGCGATTTCAATGGGATAGGCTGGTGCTGCGAGAGAGGATTGAACTCTCGACCTCTCCCTTACCAAGGGAGTGCTCTACCACTGAGCTACCGCAGCCTGCGATGGCGGCGCTTCTGCCATAATGAACCGGCAAGCGCAAGGCCAAGAAAACCTTAAAAACGACGCATGCCGTTGTCGCAAAACCGCCGCGCGGTTTCGGGCGGCATGCATCGAACGCCACAGCTGTGGAGCCCGCTTCCAGGCAGTCTTCCATGACATGGCGGCACCACAATGATAACTATGCCTGAACCAGAGCCGGCTATACGCCGGCGGGGACGAACGATGAACGACAAGGCAAATCCACCGAAAAAGGGCGGCGGCGAGCGCCAGGACCGCCTCGCCGAAGCGTTGCGCGCCAACCTGCAGAAACGCAAGGCGCAGGCGCGCTCCCGGCGCGCCGGCGACGCTGACAAGCAGCGCGCGTGCGACGCTGACAAGCAGCGCGCCTGCGATCCCGATCAGCGGCCGGAGGGCCTGCCGTCTGCAGGAAAAATGCAGAAAAAGTAACTCAAATCAGCCACACTGGCCGACCACACTTGGTCCACAGATGGGGAAATCCTATTTCTTGAACCGCGCCGGCCAATAGTCTAGAGCCGGACATACTCAACCGATTGAAACCGGCCCGTCCGGGCCGAGGGGACGTTCTTTCATGGATCGCATCAGAATTGTCGGCGGCAATGAGCTTGCCGGAAGCATTCCGATCTCGGGCGCCAAAAACGCGGCGCTGCCGCTGATGATCGCCTCGCTGCTCACCGACGATACGCTGACCTTGGAGAACGTGCCGCATCTGGCCGATGTCGAGCAACTGATCCGCATCCTCGGCAATCACGGCGTCGACTATTCCGTCAACGGCCGGCGCGAGAGCCAGCAGAAAGGCTATTCGCGCACCATCAATTTTTCCGCCCGCAACATCGTCGACACCACCGCGCCTTACGAGCTGGTGTCGAAGATGCGGGCTTCCTTCTGGGTCATCGGGCCGCTGCTTGCCCGCATGGGCGAGGCCAAGGTGTCGCTGCCCGGCGGCTGCGCCATCGGCACGCGCCCGGTCGACCTGTTCCTCGAGGGCCTGCAGGCACTGGACGCAGAGCTCGACGTCGACAACGGCTACGTCATCGCCAAGACGAAGAACGGCCGTCTCCACGGCAATCGCTACGTGTTCCCGAAAGTGTCGGTCGGCGCCACGCACGTGCTGATGATGGCGGCCTCGCTCGCCAAGGGCGAGACGGTGCTCGAAAACGCCGCGCGCGAGCCGGAGATCGTCAATCTCGCCGAATGCCTGATCGCCATGGGCGCCAAGATCCATGGCGCCGGCACTTCCACCATCACCATCCAGGGCGTCGAGGCGCTGTCCGGCGCCCGCGTGCGCGTCATCCCCGACCGTATCGAGACCGGCACCTATGCCATGGCGGTGGCGATGACCGGCGGCGACGTGATGCTCGACGGCGCGCGGCCCGACCTGCTGCAGAGCGCCCTCGACGTCATCGCCGAGACGGGTGCCGAGATCACGCCGACCAATGAGGGCATCCGCGTCAAGCGCAACGGCGCCGGCATAGCGCCGGTCGATGTGACCACCGCGCCTTTCCCGGCGTTCCCGACCGACCTGCAGGCGCAGTTCATGGGCCTGATGACGATGGCCAAGGGCAAGTCCCGCATCACCGAGACGATCTTCGAGAACCGCTTCATGCATGTGCAGGAGCTTGCTCGCCTCGGCGCCCACATCACGCTTTCCGGCCAGACGGCGATCGTCGACGGTGTCGCCAAGCTGAAAGGCGCGCCAGTCATGGCGACCGATCTGCGCGCCTCGGTATCGCTGGTGATTGCCGGCCTCGCCGCCGAAGGCGAGACCGTCGTCAACCGCGTCTACCACCTCGACCGCGGCTTCGAGCGGCTGGAGGAGAAGCTCTCCGGCTGCGGCGCGGTGATCGAGCGGATTTCGGGCTGACGCTTCGCCGCATCCGTTTCGGGCGAGTTGCACCGGCGGAAAAGACCCACTAGAGCGTGATTGATCTCGATTTTGTCGAGTTCGACACGCTCTAGAATTTTGTTTGAGCATGATCTTTGCCGAACCGCAGGTCCGCGAAAAGCAAAACCGGTTTCCTCTTTTCGGGATCATGTTCTAACAGAAGCTTGAACCGTCAACCTTCAGGTGCGCATACCGCATGGCCGCTCTCAAGCTCATCGCGCTCGACGACCAGGACCTGAGCATCGTCTCGGCCCATGTTCAGGACGCCGTGATGAAGGTCTCCGACCTCGAATACCTGCCGGCGGCCAAACGCTTCGTGCTGAGCATGAACCGCTTCGTCTGGGAGGCGAAGTCCGGCTTGTTTCGCCAGCACAACGAGCGGCGCCAAAGTGTTTTGCATTTCGACCGGGTGCTCGGCGCCAAGACCAGCGGCATCGCCCGCGACAAGCCGGCCGAGGTGCTTTCGCTGCTGGCGATCAGCTTCGTTGCGATCAGCAAGCCGGCCGGCATCATCGAACTGGTGTTTTCCGGAGGCGGCACGATCATGCTCGACGTCGAGTGCATCGAGGCCCGGCTCGCCGACATCGGCGGCGCCTGGGAAGCCACCTCACGCCCTGTTCACAGGACCTGAGCACAGACAATGGCCATCACGCTTAGCCAAACCGACGCCGATTTCGAGCAGCGCTTTTCGGCATTCCTCACCACCAAGCGGGAGGTGTCGGCCGATGTCGAGGCGGTGGTGCGCGACATCGTCGCGCGGGTGCGCGCCGAAGGCGACAAGGCCCTCATCGACTACACGTTGAAATTCGACAAGGCCGATCTCGGCAAGCTCGGCATCGCCGTATCCAGGGACGACATCGCCAAGGCCTATGCCGCGGCCGACCCCGCCACGGTCGAAGCGCTTGAATTCGCGCGCGACCGCATCCGCTCGCATCACGAGCGGCAGAAGCCGAAGGATGACCGCTATACGGACGCCGCCGGCGTCGAGCTCGGCTCGCGCTGGACGGCGATCGAGGCCGTCGGCCTTTATGTGCCGGGCGGCACGGCGAGCTATCCGAGCTCCGTGCTGATGAACGCCGTGCCGGCGAAGGTCGCCGGGGTCGAGCGCATCGTGATCGTGGTGCCGGCCTCCGGCGGCGTCATCAATCCGCTGGTCCTGGTCGCGGCCGACCTTGCCGGCGTTTCGGAGATCTACCGCATCGGCGGGGCGCAGGCCGTCGCCGCGCTCGCCTACGGCACCGAGACGATCAAGCCGGTCGCCAAGATCGTCGGACCGGGCAACGCCTATGTCGCGGCCGCCAAGCGCCAGGTGTTCGGCACCGTCGGCATCGACATGATCGCCGGGCCGTCGGAAGTGCTGGTCGTGGCCGACGCCGAAAACGATCCGGACTGGATCGCCGCCGATCTGCTGGCGCAGGCCGAGCATGACGCGTCGGCGCAGTCGATCCTGATCACCGACAATGCCGAGTTCGGCAAGGCGGTGGAGCATGCGGTCGAGCGCCAGTTGAAGACCCTGCCGCGCGCCGAGACGGCTGCGGCGAGCTGGCGCGATTTCGGCGCCGTGATCCTGGTGCCGGAGATCGAAGCCTCGCTGCCGCTGGTCGACCGCATCGCGGCCGAGCATGTCGAGCTCGCCTTCGACGACGCCGAGCGCTTCCTCGCCAGGATGCGCAATGCCGGGGCCGTCTTCCTCGGCCGGCATACGCCGGAAGTGATCGGCGACTATGTCGGCGGCTCCAACCACGTACTGCCGACGGCGCGCTCGGCGCGTTTCTCGTCCGGCTTGTCCGTGCTCGATTTCGTCAAGCGGACGTCGATCCTGAAGCTCGGCCCGGAGCAGCTCAAGGCGCTGGCACCGGCGGCGATCGCGCTCGCCAAAGCGGAAGGGCTCGACGCACACGCACGCTCCGTGGCGATCAGGCTGAACATGTAGCGATGTCCGGCCGCCACCAAAACCGCGACAGGCTGATCGACGTCGAGCTCGACGAATCGATCGGACGTTCGACGCCCGATGTCGAGCATGAGCGGGCGGTGGCGATCTTCGACCTGATCGAGGAAAACAGCTTCCGGCCGGTCAATGACGACGGCGCCGGCCCATACAGGCTTAAGCTGTCGCTGGCCGAGCAGCGCCTGGTGTTCGCCGTCAGCCGCGAGGACGGCGCCGACGTGGTCACCCACATCCTGTCGCTGACGCCGCTGAGGCGCATCGTCAAGGATTACTACCTGATCTGCGAAAGCTACTACGAGGCCATCCGCTCCTCGACGCCCAGCCATATCGAGGCGATCGACATGGGGCGGCGCGGGTTGCACAATGAAGGCTCACAGACACTGATGGACCGGCTGGCCGGCAAGATCGAGATCGACTTCGACACGGCGCGGCGACTGTTCACGCTGGTCTGCGTGCTGCATTGGCGGGGCTAGATCAGGATGACGTTTCGTTGAGTCGCCATCCTGATCTAACTCTTTGTTGGAGCATGGTCTTCTCCGAAAACCGGTTCCCACTTTTTGCGTTCGCTGACCTCCGGTTCGGGACCATGCTCTTTAGTCGGAGCACGGTCTTCTCCGAAAACCGGTTCCCACTTTTCGGGACCATGCTCTAGTGCCGGCCACACTGCCGCATTCGATCCTGTTTTTGTGCGGCATGAACGCCGTTCGCTCGCCGATGGCGGAACAGCTGGCGCGAAGGTTCCTGCCGGCCACCACCTTCGTCGCTTCGGCCGGGGTGCGCAGCGGCGAGCGCGATCCCTTCGTCGACGCCGTGCTTGCCGAGGAGGGTCTGACGCTCGGCGAGCGGCAGCCGAGAACGCTGGACGAGCTGGAGGACGACTATTTCGACCTGATCGTGACGCTGGCACCGGAAGCGCACCACGCCGCACTCGAGCTCACCCGCTCGCTCGCCGTCGAGGTCGAATACTGGCCGATGCCCGATCCGACCGACACCGGGGGCACGCGCGAGCACATCATGGCGGCCTATCGCGACGTGCGCGAACGGCTGAAAGCGCGCATTGCCAAGCGTTTCGCGCCGCCGGAGTGAAAAATGCGCTGCCGATTAAGCATGTTCACAAGCGGGCGATTATCATATAGGTTCCGCCGCAAATTCCGGCTGGAGTCGGGTGATTTCCGGTCGGCTCGGCCGAAAATCATCCGACTCCGGATCAAAGAAGTAGAGCATGATGTCGTCCGAAAACCGCTTGACACTTTTCGGCATCATGCTCTAGGCGCCGGAACCGCCATCCAAGCAAAGGTATCGAATGCCGAAGGAAGAAGTCCTCGAGTTTCCGGGCGTGGTCACGGAACTGCTGCCCAATGCGATGTTCCGGGTGAAGCTCGAAAACGAGCACGAGATCATCGCCCACACGGCCGGCCGCATGCGCAAGAACCGCATCCGCGTACTGACCGGCGACAAGGTCCTGGTCGAGATGACGCCTTACGACCTGACCAAGGGCCGCATCACCTACCGTTTCAAGTAACAGTTCGGCGCGAGCCCAGAGCCCGATGATCTCAGGTCTGTTCGACCTGAAATCATCCGGCTACAAACCAGGGAGTGGAGCATGATGTCGTCCGAAAACCGCTTCACACTTTTCGGCATCATGCTCCCATGAGCATCCTGCAGAAGCTGGTGCTTGCCTCGGGTTCGCCGCGCCGCATCGAGCTGTTGCAGCAGGCCGGCATCGAGCCGGACCGCATTTTGCCGGCCGACGTCGACGAGACGCCGCTGCGCGCCGAGCATCCGCGCTCGCTGGCCAAGCGCCTGTCCAAGGAAAAAGCCGAGAAGGCGCTCGCCTCGCTGAAGAGCGAGGACGACCATGCGCCGGCCTTCGTCCTCGCCGCCGATACGGTGGTGGCCGTCGGGCGCCGCATCCTGCCCAAGGCCGAGACCATCGACGACGCCGTGAACTGCCTCGGCCTGCTTTCCGGCCGCTCGCACCGCGTCTATTCCGGCATCTGCCTGATCACCCCGGGCGGCAAGCTCAGGCAGCGGCTGGTGGAAACCAGGGTCCGCTTCAAACGGCTGCCGCGCGAGGAGATCGACGCCTATGTCGCGTCGGGCGAATGGCGCGGCAAGGCCGGCGGCTATGCCGTGCAGGGGCTTGCCGGTTCCTTCGTCGTCAAGCTGGTCGGCTCCTACACCAATGTGGTCGGCCTGCCGCTTTATGAGAGTGTGGCGCTGCTTTCCGGCGAGGGCTTCAAGGCGCACAAGAACTGGCACGTCGCGCGGCCATGAGCCCGGACGACAAGGTCACGCCGCTCCGCCCGAAGCGACCCTGCCCCGAATGCGGCAAGCCTTCCGTGCGCGAGCACTATCCGTTCTGCTCGGCGCGCTGCAAGGATATCGACCTCAATCGCTGGCTGAAAGGCGCCTATGTCATCCCCGGCCGCGACGACGAGGAGGAAGAAGACGACGGCCCGAAGCAAGGCCCTTCGCCCAAAGACGAGGCGTGAATGCGCGTGGCAATCGGCCATTTCCCGCGATTTTTCTTTATCAACACCTAAGCGCTGGACAGGCGAAATTCCCATGCTATAACCCACGCGCTTTCCAGGGGCGCCGCCCGGCGCCCTGGTGAAACCCGGCGGGCGATCCCGTTAGCCGGCACAGGCCCAGATAGCTCAGTTGGTAGAGCAGCGGACTGAAAATCCGCGTGTCGGTGGTTCGAATCCGCCTCTGGGCACCATTTCCTCTTCTCCCCACACTCCCTTGCGCCGAAGCAGTTTCTGCAAAGCCCTCTGCCAAGCCAAGCTATGAAGATCCTGACGCAGCTCAAGGAAATTTCCGGCGCTGGAACGCTGCTTTTTCCAAGTGTGTTGTCACCCTCCCGCCCGATTTCCGACAACTCATTGAACACCGCCTTACGTCGTATGCGCTACAGCAAGGACGAAGCGACGGCCACGGGTTTCGAGCAACCGCATCTACTCTGCTAAACGAATGCGGTAAGTGGCATCCGAATGCCATAGAGCGGCAACTGGTCCACATCGAGAACAACGACGTTCGTCGTGCCTATGCGGGCGCAGAGCACTGGGAAGAGCGCGTCAAGATGATGCAATGGTGGGCCGACTATCTAGATGAACTCGAAGGCAAAAACCCGCAGCTGATCTCAAATCGGGGTACGCGGCAAGCCTGCTACCCACAAGCCATCACGACGGTCTACTTTGAACCCATCAACGACGGTTCACCACAGGCCGAGACGAACTTCCTCAGCGATTGAGCACGATGTAAATAGATAAATAGATAGATATATCAGCTTCATTGCCGAGGTTTTCTATGAGCGAGCAAAATCGATGTTCCTGGCGGGAGCGCATGACGATCCTCGGCGATGTCGAGGTGGCGTCCTTTCTTCCGTGGATCAATCGTCATGCCGCCAAGCTCGGGCTCACGCATGCAATATGCCTTGCCGGTCCCGACCGCATTGAACTCGACATTGCCGGTCCGGCCGAACTCATCGACATGATGGAGATGGGGTGCTCTCTTGGACCAATCGATGTCTGGGTCGAGACCATCCGCCGGGCGCCGGTCGAGAGCGAATCGGGCTAGGTTTCTGGGCCAGCGGGCGTCTGCCTGCCGAGGCGGCATGCACCTTTTTTAGGCATTATTGCCAGTGAGGAAATCTTGTGCAAACGTAACCCGGCATATTGGCATATCCTTGACCGCGAAGCTTCGCTCGGGAAGATGCTGGAGCCGTTTTGAAAGTTGATGCATGCCGCCTTATCCCACCGGCTCATGGATGCCTGTTGCCCTCTCCGCGGACTTGCCGGCGGGAACCGTAATGCCGGCGCAATCCCCGGCCGGACCGGTTGCCCTTTGGCGAACCCGTTCCGGCCGTGCGGCGGCCTTCGCCGACAGATGCCCCCATCGCGGCATGCGCCTTTCCCAGGGCTTCGTACGCGGTGAGACCCTGGCCTGCATCTATCACGGCTGGAGCTACGCCAAGGCGGGAAACTGCCAGCGCATTCCGGCCCATCCGGCATTGACGCCGCCGGACACGATTCGTGTCGCGACGCAGCACCTCGAGGATGGCGGCGGCATCATATGGATTTCGGTTGGCGAACCCGCCGCCGGGCCGCCGCGGTTCGAGGGCCTTGCGCCGCTCCGCTCCATGGTGGTGGAAGCGGGCATCGTGGCGCTGGAGGCGGCCGCGGGCACGAAGGCCGCTGGAGGCCTGCTCGACTACACCCACGATGAACAGGCCGTCTGGCTGCTGCTTGCTCCCGATGGGCAGGCGCGCACGCTGATGCATGTTTTGGTGGACGAGGACAGCAATCCGGACGAGCGTATCGCCGCGTCGAGGGCCGCCGAGGCGCTGCGGCGGGCGGCCGAGGATATTGCACGCGCCGGGATCGCCCGATGACCGGCAACACGATGATCGACGGATGGTACCCTGTCAGCCTTGCTAGCCAGCTCGATGCGCATGGGCGCAGGACGGCCCTGATGGGCGAGCCGATCATGGTGAGGCGCGGCGAAGACGGAAACGCGAAGGTCACGGGCGGCAACGGACGTGACCTGCCGGCCTGCATCCGCTACGGCCATGTCTGGTCATCGCTCGGTGATCCACAAAAGCCGCTGTTTGCGATCCCCGAGGCCGATCAGCCGGGCCGCCGGCTCGTCGATGTCGGGGTGGTGCGCGTGCGCTGCTCGCCATTGCGTGCGGTGGAGAACTTCCTGGACATCGCGCATTTTCCTTTCGTGCATACCGACATACTGGGGGCCGAGCCGCATACGGAGGTGCAGAACTACAAGGTCGAGATCCGAGAGGACGAAGACGAGGTTTGGGCCACTCAGGTGAAGTTCTACCAGCCGCAGGCCGCAAAGTCGGCGGAAGGTGGCATCACCACGGAATACATGTACCGCGTGCCCGCGCCGACCTGCTCGGTGCTCTACAAGACCTGCCCGCCTCGCCCGGCGGAATGGGACGTCATCACACTTTTCGTGCAACCACTTGCCGAAGACCTGTGCGACGTCTGGCCATGGATGGCGCTGTTCGATGACGAAACACCGATGACCGACCTGATCCATTTCCAGCAGACGATCTTCGTTCAGGACCGGTCGATCCTCGAAAACCAGATTCCGAGGCTGCTGCCGCTCGATCCCGGCATGGAGATTCCCACGCGCGCCGACCTTACCTCGGTTGCCTACCGGCGCTGGCTGAAACGCCACGGCTACACCTACGGCGCGCAACTGGTGGCGCAATGAAGCTCTACGACTACGTGCTGTCGCCGAGCTGCTACAAGGTGCGCCTCATGGCTGCGCTGATCGGGGTGACGCTCGACATCCGCCCTGTCGACTTCCATCCCGGTTGCGAGCATCGCGGTCCTGAGCTCATGGCGCTCAATCCGGCGGGGTCGATCCCGATCCTGGAGGATGGCGACCTCGTGCTGACCGAATCCTCGGCCATGCTGGTCCATCTAGCCGCGAAGGCGGCACCCCAATGGCTGGGCAATGATACGGCCGGGCGGGCGGCGCGCGTCCAGCAATGGCTGTCCTTCTCGCACCGGCTGACCTCGAGCCTTGGGGCGGCGCGCTTGCACGAGATGCTGCTGCGTCCGGGCAATATCGCCGCCCTTCAGGAGCAGGGAATAGCGGCCCTGCGGGAGCTGGAAGCCGGCCTCGTCGAACAGCATATCCGCGGCCAGCGCTTCCTCGCGTCGGATCGACCGACGATCGCCGACATTGCCTGCTTTCCCTATGTTGCGCTGGCGCCGGACGGCGGCGTTTCGCTCGATCCCTACCCCGCTATCCGGCTCTGGTCACGGGCGGTCCGCAGTCTCCAGGGCTTCATCGAGATGCCGGGCATCCACCGGCTGCACGAACTGACACCCGCACCGGTCCTCGAAGTCGGCGAGGCCTGACGTGGCGGGCTATTTGCTGAAGGGCTGCGCTGCGGTCATCGTGGACGAGGGCAACGGTCCGGACATCCGACGCAATGTCGATGTCTTGACCGACGGCCCGGCAATACGGGCCATCGGCGCGGGCCTCGACAAGGCAGAGCTGCCCGTTGGAACAGTCACGCAGGACGCCGCTGGCTGGTTCGTCTATCCCGGCCTCGTCAACACCCATCACCACTTCTTTCAATGCTTCGTGCGCAACCGCGCCGATCTGGACTGGACGAAGCTGTCGGTCATCGAATGGCTCGACCGCATCTATCCCATTTTCTCGCGGCTGACTGAGGAATGCTTCTACCACGCATCGGTCACGGCGATGGCCGAGCTGATAAAGCACGGCTGCACGACGGCATTCGACCATCAGTATTGCTTTCCGCGGCAGGCGGGCAAGCGGCTGATCGACCGGCAGTTCCAAGCAGCCGAACTGCTCGGCATGCGCTTCCATGCCGGACGCGGCGGCAACACGCTGCCCAAATCGGAAGGCTCGACCATCCCCGACGCCATGCTGGAAACGACCGACGAATTCATCGCCGACTGCGCCCGGCTGATCGACGCCTACCATGATGCCGGTCCCTTCGGCATGCGGCAGGTCGTCGTCGCGCCTTGCCAGCCAGTCAACTGCTATCGCGACACCTTCGTGGAATCGGTGGCGCTGGCGCGCGACCGCGGGGTGCGCATGCATACGCATGTCGGCGAGGGCGAAAGCCCGCTAATCGAGGCCCGTCACGGCATGCGCACGGTGGACTATTGCGCGGACATCGGCTTCTGCGGGCCGGATACCTTCTATGCCCATTGCTGGGAACTGACCCACGACGAGCTGCGCAAGATGGCCGCGAGCGGCACCGGCGTCGCCCACTGCCCGGAACCGGTCTATCTCGTCGGCGCCGAAATCACCGACATTCCGGCGATGTCGGCCTTCGGACTCAGTGTGGGTCTGGGCTGCGACGGCGCCGCCTCAAACGACAATTCCAACCTGATGCACTGCATCCATTCCGCCTACATGCTGCAGTGCCTGTCGGCGTCGACGCGCGACCATCCGGTGCCGCCGCCGGCCGATTTTCTCGGCTATGCGACGACCGGAGGCGCGGCATTGCTCGGGCGCGGCGACATCGGCAGGCTGGCGCCCCGCATGGCCGCCGACCTTTTCGCCATCGACACGCGGCGCATGGACTATGTCGGCACGCGGCACGATCCGCTGAGCCTGCTGGCCAAGGTGGGCATCGGCGCGCCGACGGACATGACCATGATCAACGGCCGCATCGTCTGGGCCAAAGGCGAATTCCCGGGGCTCGACGAGGCCAGACTGTTCGCGCAAGCCGAGGCGGCGCTTGCGACGGTGGAATTTTAGAAACCAAAACAAGGGGAACCGACATGCTGACAAATCTTACCCGCAGAACATTGATGAAAGGCGCGGCCGCCTCTGGGCTCGTCGCGGCGGTGGGCGGCCGCGCGCTTGCCGCCGACGAACCTCTGGGCATCGTGCTCGTGGTCCCGTCGCCGGTCGGCGATGTCGGCTGGGGCCGTGCGCTCGCCGACGGACTTGAGCCTGTGAAGGCTGCCTACGGCGACAAGGTGAAGGTAACCATCATCGAGAACATACAGGAAGGACCCGACGCCGACCGGATCATGAACAAGGCGGTCGCCGACGGGAACAAGTTCCTGGTCGCCGGCTCCTTCGGCTATCAGAACGGCGCCCTGCAGATCGCGCGCCGCAATCCCGACGTAACCGTGCTGCACGCTTCCGGTTTCCAGGTGGCGCCGAACTTCTCGCCCTTCGCGGCCCAATATTCCCAGGGTACCTACCTTATGGGCATGGCGGCAGCCGCGCTTTCGAAGACTGGCAAGCTCGGCTCGGTCTCTGCCTTCGCCATTCCCGAGCTGATCACCTCCATCAACGCTTTCACGCTGGGAGCGCAGGCGGTGAAGCCCGATGTCGAGGTTTCAGTCGTATGGGTGAACTCCTGGTTCGATCCGGCCAAGGAGCAGGAGGCCGCCAAGGCGCTGCTAGCGCAGAAATGCGACGTGATCTTCTCCAACGCGCAGGACACACCCTCCGTCGTCTCGGCCTGCGAAGAGGCCGGCGTCCCCGCCTTCAACCTCAACTCGTCGATGAAGAAATACGCGCCCAAAAACTACCTCGGCTGCGTGGCGACCGACTGGTCGCCCTTCTTCAAGGCCTCGGTCGACGCCCACATCGCCGGCACCTTCAAGGGCGCAAACGCTTTCCTGGGTGTCGGCGACAAGGTGGTCGAGGTCGTTGACTGGAACCCGGGAATCCCGGCCGACATGATGGCCAGGATCAAGGACGTTGAAGCCAAGATCGCCGACGGCAGCTTCTCGCCCTTTACCGGTCCGATCGTCAAGGCCGACGGCAGCGAGGGCGTGCCCGCCGGCAAGACGATGACCGGGGCCGAGATCGTTGCCATGGACTGGCACGTCAAGGGTGTCACCACGCCGCTGCCCAAGTGACCGTGACCGTCCCGCTCCTGTCGCTGCGCGGCATCTCGAAGAGCTACGGCCAGATCCATGCCAATCGAGACATCGATCTGGATGTGGCTCCACGCTCGATCCATGCGATCCTCGGGGAAAACGGAGCGGGCAAGTCGACGCTGATGAAGCTGATCTACGGCGTCGAGCAGCCGGACGCCGGAATGGCGACCTGGAAAGGAGCCCCCCTGGCCCTCGCTTCCCCCGCGGATGCAAGGCGCAAGGGGATCGGCATGGTCTTCCAACATTTCTCCTTGTTCGAAACACTGACGGTGGTGGAGAACATCCGCCTGGTCGTGCCCAAGGGCAAATCGGATCTCGCGGAATGCATCCGTGCGCTCGGCCGCGACTTCGGACTCGAGGTCGATCCGCTTGCCCATGTGCACGCGCTCTCGGTGGGAGAACGGCAACGGGTGGAGATCATTCGCTGCCTGATGGCCGAACCCCAGCTCCTGATCCTCGACGAACCGACCTCCGTCCTGCCGCCGCAATCGGTGAACAAGCTGTTCGAGACTTTGCGGCGGCTGCGCGACAGCGGCGTTTCGATCCTGTTCATCTCGCACAAGCTGGACGAGATCCGGGCGGTTTGCGACCGAGCGACCATCCTGCGCGGCGGTCGCGTCACCGGCCATGTGGACCCGCGCGACCATGACGCGCACGACCTCGCCCGCATGATGATCGGCCGCGACATGCCGCAGCCCATGCCGGCGTTGGCGCATTCCGGCGGCGAAAAGCGCCTCGAAGTCGTGGGCCTGGACCACCAGCCTGACGATCCCTTCGCCGTGCCGCTTTGCGACGTCAACCTGACGGTGCGTGCCGGTGAGATCCTCGGCATAGCGGGCATATCGGGCAACGGGCAGAGCGAACTCGCGGCGCTGATCTCGGGCGAAACGGTGCTGCCGCGCGAAAAGTCCAATTGCATCTACATGATGGGAAAGGATGTCGGCGCGCTCGATACGGCCGCCCGCCGCCGGCTGGGCTTCGCTTTCGTTCCGGAGGAACGGCTCGGCCGCGGCGCGGTGCCGGAAATGTCGCTCGTCCTCAACAGCCTTCTGACCGCCCATCCGTTCGGCCTGGTGAAACGCGGCCTTGTCGACACAGCTCGCGCGAAGGCTTTCACCGAGACCTGCATCCGGCAATACGACGTGCGCACGCCCGGTTCCGAAGCGGAGGCCAACGCGCTTTCAGGGGGCAATCTGCAAAAGTTCATCGTCGGCCGCGAGATCATGCTGTCGCCGAAATTGCTTTTCGTGGCGCAACCCACCTGGGGCGTGGACATCGGCGCAGCCTCCGCCATCCGCCGGCGCCTTGTCGCCCTGCGCAACGAAGGCATGGGCATCCTCGTCATCTCGGAGGAGCTGGAGGAACTGTTCGAACTCTGCGATTCGATCCAGGTGATCCATCAGGGCTGGCTGAGCCCGCCGCTGGTGACGCGCGACACCAAACCCGAGGAGATTGGCCGCTACATGATCGGCGCGCATTCAACGGCCAGGAAGGTTCCGGCATGAGCGCTCTTTCCAGGCCGTTCCTTCCGGTTTTGGTTCGCCGGGAGCATGCCTCGCTTACCGTGAAGCTGGTCGCCCCGCCCGTGGCGCTCGGCGTGGCGACACTCCTCAATCTCGGGCTCTACCTCCTGATGGGCCGCGATCCGGTCTCTATTTTCCACGCGATGCTTCTGGAGCCTTTCCTGTCCTGGGCCTCGTTCTCGGAAGTTCTGCTGAAGACGGGGCCGCTCCTGCTGATCGCGCAGGGGCTTGCTATCGGCTTTCGCACAAAGGTCTTCAACATCGGCGCCGAGGGTCAGTTCATCCTCGGCGCGATCTTCGCATCCGCCATTCCCATCTGGTTCCCGCAGGCAACGGGCCAGTGGATCTGGCCATCCATGCTGGTCATCGGCGCGCTGGGCGGCGCGCTGTGGGCGTCGCTAACGGCCTTCTGGCGCGTGAAGCTCAACGCAAACGAGATTCTCGTGTCGCTCATGCTGGCGCTCGTTGCCGCGCAATTGCTCAACTATCTGCTTCTCGGCCCCTGGAAGGATCCGAATGGCTTCAATTTCCCGCAATCGGTGATGTTCCAGTTTGACGCGATGGTGCCGATCCTGATCCCCGGCACCCGCGTCAACGTCTCGCTGCTTGTCGCCTGCGCCTTCTCCCTCGCGGCCTGGGTGTTCATGCAGAGGAGTTTCGCGGGTTACAAGCTGCAGGTCGGCGGCCTCGCGCCGCGCGCCGCCGGATACGCTGGCTTCAACGAAGGACGCGCGATCTGGCTTTCGCTCCTCGTCGGTGGCTTCGCGGCAGGCCTCGCCGGTGCGGCCGAGGTGGCCGGGCCGCTCGGACAGCTGCAGCGCTCCATCTCGACCGGCTACGGCTATGCCGCCATCATCGTCGCCTATCTCGGGGGCCTTCACCCGGTCGGCATCGTCTTTTCCGCGTTGCTCATGGCGGCCCTCTATATCGGTGGCGATAACGCCATGGTCTCGGCAAATCTGCCGGTCGCTGCGGTCAGGGTCTTCCAGGGCAGCCTGCTGCTTGCCTATCTTGTCGCCATCGCCTTCGTCCGCTATCGGCTCGAATGGCGCCATGCCGCCCACGGAAGCACGCCATGAACGCCGTGGAATTCATCCTCGCCGGGATGTTGGCGGCGGCTACGCCGTTCCTTCTGGCGGCGCTCGGCGAACTGGTGGCCGAGCGCGCCGGGGTCCTCAATCTCGGTGTGGAGGGCCTGATGGCCCTCGGCGCAGTCATCGCCTTCATCATCGTCTATCAAGGCGGCGGGCATCTCCTGGGTTTCCTCGCCGCTGGTCTCGCCAGCGCCGCTCTTTCCCTTGTCTTTGCCGTCGCGGCGCTGGGATTCCGGGCGAACCAAGTTGCGACAGGCCTCGCCATAGGCATCCTCGGCCAGGGCCTTTCGGCGCTGTTCGGCAAGAGCTTTGAGAGCCTCACGGTCAAGGGGCTTCCGAAACTCTCATTGCCCTGGCTTTCAGATATCCCGGTCATCGGTGGCTTGTTCACCCAAGACATTGTCGTTTGGCTTTCGCTTGCTGCGACCGTCGCCATTTGGGCGATGTTCGCCTACACCAAGACCGGCCTCGTCATCCGCGCCGTCGGCGAGAATCCCAAGGCGGCCCGTGCGCTCGGCTATCCGGTAATCGCCGTGCGCTTCGCCGCGGTCGCTTTCGGCGGCGCGTTCGCGGGTTTCGCCGGTGCCTACGCGGCCGTGGTCTACACTCCGCTCTGGGCCGATGGCATGATCGCCGGGCGCGGCTGGATAGCGATCGCGCTCGTCGTCTTCGGCACTTGGCTTACCAGCCGTATCTTCCTTGGTGCTTGCCTCTTCGGCGCCGTGTCCCTCGCAAGCCTCGCGGCCCAGACAACTGGGCTCGACGTTTCCTCGCAACTTCTATCGAGCCTACCTTATCTCGTGACAATCGTCGTGCTGGGCATCATTTCTTCGAACCGGCGTCTGCTCAAGCTCAACGGCGTGGCTTCGCTGGGAGAGCCTTTCGAACAATAGTGTCGCTCGCCGCCCGTCGCGGGCAAAGGCCAGCGGATTGACGCGATAGAGCGAGTGGTCGTCGACGCTCTTGATCAGCGCCTCGAATTTCGAGATGACGCGTGGGCTCCAGGCTCGCGCTTGCTCCACCTTGGTCATCTTGCTTTCGAGAAGGCGATCGTTGACTACCGTCACGCCGGTTCCTCAAACCTGCCTCGCGACAGCCTACTAAAAAACCAGCGCGATGCGAATGGACTGACTTTCCTTGTTGTACGACAGTCTTGACAGAGCAGTGCTGCCATCCGATGCCGTTATGCGTTTTCGAGGTTCCGAAGCTGGATGATCCAAGATTATGCTCCCATAAGCGTTGTGGTACCGATGGCCAATGCAAACCATCGGCGCAACGCTTGCCGGCATCCGCCGGCAGATCTACCTGGCACTGGATATAGTCGTAGTGGACGACGGGATCGAGGGACGGATCGGGTTCGACGGCCTATGCCAGGCGCAGGAGACTGTTTGAACGCAGCGTCCCTGAAAGCCGTTTCTTTGGCAGGAAATCGCCGGCTATGTTTCGGTACTCTTGTTCTACCTTCGAAGCAGGCGCGGGTAAGACGGCGTGGCGCATAGTCCCTTGGTTTCAATCGTGGTTCCTGCGCACAACGCCGAGGCAACGCTGGCGCGCGCACTCGATAGCCTGCTCGATCAGGAAATGGTGGATTGGGAGGCGATCATCATCGACGACGCCTCCACTGACCGCACGCCCGCGATCATCGCGGGTTATGTGGAGCACGATGCACGATTTCGGACATTGGGGTCTTGCGGGCATAGCGCCGCCGCCGGGCGCAATTGCGGGATTCCCACAGCGCGCGGTCGCTGGCTCATGTTTCTGGATGCGGACGATTGGGTAGATGCCAGCTTTCTTGCGAAAATGCTGGCTGCGCTGAAAACCGCTCCCGATGCAGTGGCCGCCTATTGCGGCTCTCGGCGCATGATGCCCGATGGCGAACTCACCCCGTCGAGCATCGCAACGGAAGTTGCGATCCAGCCCTTCGAAACATTCGCCCGCCGCTGTGCCGTCGGCACGCACGCGCTGCTGGTCGACCGGGAGACGATTGTCGAGTTGGGCGGTTTCGATGTGTCGCTGCGCACTTGCGAGGACTGGGACCTGTGGCAGCGCCTCGCGCGTCTCGGCAAACGTTGGCTGATGGTCGACGAGCCGCTCGCTTTCCATCGGACCAGCCCCAACTCACTCACCCGCAATTCCACGCAGATGCTGGTAGATGCGGAAATCGTGATCGCCCGCGGCTTTTCTCCTGATCCCAGGGTCAAGCACCCAGCATCGGCTCACGCCAATGGAGCGATCGAGGCGAACGGCACCGCTGCCGAAGCGCTCGCGTGGTTCGCGTTGTGGAACTCCGCGTCGGATTGTGGCCGCGGCTTGCGCTCGATCAACCCGCAGTTCCTGCGCGCGCTCCCGGCAGGACGTAAGTGGGCGCGTGAGATCGCCAAGGTGGCCTTTGATGGTCTTATGGTAGGAAGCCTGTCGGTGCCGACGCAACTGGCTGCCAGGTGGGACAGGTTCGCCGGCCCTCTCACCGAGTTGATTGCCGACCTCGGCAAGGTCTGGGACGATCCCATAGCGTGCCGCCGCGTCCAGTATCACCTTGATCAAATGCTTCTCGACTGCGACGACCTTGCCGCGCCGCGCAGACTGGCGCGGATACTCGGAATTCGCGTCGACGCCAGAAATCCGATCTCGATCGAACTTCCGGAGGGGATCGATCAAATCTATGCCGGTCTGATGATGGATGGCCGGATCGAGGCTCGCGTGCAGTTCGCCGCGCTCGGGACAGTGACCAGGCGTCATTGGATTGAATTGATCTCCAATCTCGTGCCTCCAGAGCGGCTTGCACGGGGCGCCGGTGCCGACACGTCGAACATGTTTGCAGCCGAGGCATCGGCGTCTATGGCGGGACACCGGTCTGATCCGGACAGCCACTTCGGCGAGCTTGCGCGATTGGCAGCGGAAGCGCAGAGGCTTGTTCGCTCGAGCGCCGAACCGGCAGAGCCTCTTGCCGCGCCGCGCCGCAAACCGGCCGCTGACGACCGTGACGATGATCGCACGTCGTTTTGGGATCGCCATTTCGCGACCGAGGATCCATGGAAATACGGTTCGCCCTATGAGCAGGAAAAATATGAGCGCCAGCTCCAAATTCTGCCCGCCGGTCCCATCGGACGGGCGCTTGAGCTGGCCTGCGCGGAGGGCCACTTCACGCGGCAGCTGGCGCCGCGCGTGGGCCATTTGACCGCGACTGACATCTCCGCCGTCGCCATCGGGCGCGCGCGCGCGCGATGCAGCAATCTGCCGAATGTCGAGTTCGGCGTGCTGGATCTCGCTGCGGACACGCTGCCGGGTGAGATGAATCTGATCGTCTGTTCGGAAGTGCTCTACTACCTGGACGATCTCGCCGAGTTGCGGCGCGTCGCCAAGAAACTCGTTGAGGCGCTGGCGCCTGGCGGCAGTCTCATCGGCGCACACGCATTCGTGCTCCGAGATAATGTTGAAAGGACAGGCTTCGACTGGAACACATTCGGTGCACAGGCGATCTTAGAGACGTTGGCAGCGACCGAAGGCCTCGTCCTCGAGCAATCGATCCAGACCGAGCTCTATCGCATAGACCGCTTCCGGCGCCTGTCACCAGACGACGTTGCGACGGAACCGATGATTGATCATGTGCCAATCCGTGCGCCCATCGGTATTGGAGTCGCGCGAAATATCGTCTGGGGCGGAGCGCGGGCGTTGCGCCGCGACGTCGCACGTAGCGAGCGGCGGCAGCGTATCCCTGTCCTCATGTATCACGGCGTCTCCGATGATGGTCCGGCCGCCCTCGCCCGTTTTCGGCTCACGCCCGCCGCGTTCGACGGCCAGATGGCCTGGCTGCGCGCCAATGGCTTTCACGCGATTATGTCCGAGCAGCTGGAATGGTACATCGCCAACCGTCAACCTTTCGTTGGCCGCCCAGTGCTCATCACGTTCGATGACGGCTTCCAGAACTTTGCCGACCATGCCTGGCCGATCTTGCGCGCGAACGACCTGACCGCGGAGGTGTTCCTCGTGACGGATCTTGTGGGCGAAAGTGCACGGTGGGACGCCGACAGCGGTCCGCCGACGCCGCTTATGAACGCCGGGACGGTGCGACGCCTCGCCGGCGAAGGTGCGTTCTTCGGAAGCCATCTGGCGACGCATCGCGCGATCGATGGTCTATCGAGCTCTGACTTGGCCGCCGAGCTCCTGCGCTCTCGTATGTTCATCGAACGGTGGACCGGTCGACCAACCGCGGCGTTCGCTGCACCCTTCTCTGTCACCGACCGACGGCTTGGCCGACTGGCCAAGGAGTGCGGCTATCGGATCGGCTTCGGCGGCAGACATGGGCCGGCGGACCTCGATTGCGATCCCATCGACCTTCCGCGCATCGAGGTTCGCGGGGATCGCTCGCTCGATGACTTTGTTGCCCGTATCAAGGCCGTGCTCGAAGAGCCGTAAATCTCAGCAGGGTGCGTGCTGCCACGAGCGTGCGGGCCCGCCGAGGCCAATGTCTAGATTTGTGACAAATTGGTTCCGCTTTCGTTCAGTGTCCCGCCCGTCACCTCGTCGCAGGTCTATGGCGCGACTTGCGACACCGCCGACATCAGCTCCTGTGCGCTAGGCGCCGCGAACATGTATCGCCCGCCCTCTGGAACCTCCGTGAAGCTCCAGCGGACGATGCCCTGCCGGTCTAGTAGGAACTGACCGATCAGTTGTCCGTGTCCCGTCGCCATCATCTGCTCGTCGGCTTCAGTCACCTCGTAATGGTCCCTCTTGTCGAGGAATTCGCTGGCCGCAAAAGGATCCATTGGACCGGGCAACTCGCCTGGTATGTCGACCCGCAAATCCTTTGCCGCTGCCATCGAAACCTTGTACGGCCAGTTCGTCTCGTTTTCGGTGAATTCGAGATTGGGCAGTCCAAAAGCGCGATGCGAAGCGCGTTCAGGGTCGGAGGCCGCAAGCAGATTGGGCATCGGATGGTAGCGGAAATAAAGTCGCGCCCGCTCGATCGGCGTGTTGACCACCGTCAGGCTCCCCACGCCCTTTTCGCGCAGCTCCGGATCGAGCCGCGCCTGGGCGGCGATATGGCGCCGGCAAAACGCACAATGCAGACCTCGAAACAGGCCGACCAGCACGGGCTTTTGTCCGCGAAAGTCGTCAAGCGCGATCTTGCCTTCCTGGGTTATGGCGTCGAGTACCACGTTTGGCGCACGGTCGCCCGGTTGAAGCGGTACCAAGTCACTATGCGCGGACATTTCCAACCTCCCACCCGGCTAGTCGAGAAAAGGCAGCACCACAAGTCCTTCCGGGTCGAGCCCGTGCTGGGCGCATATACCCTGCGCCAAGGAAAAATAGCGCTCGGCCTCGGCCAGATTGTCGAGGTCGAGATTGAGCGTTGCGAGACCATCATAGCACGGAAACAGCAGTTGGGGTTCGCCCGTTTCGCGGGCTACGTTCAGTGCTTCGTGGAACAACCCAACCGCCAGCTCCGGACGGCCGTTGCACTGGTGGATCTGCCCAAGCACGATCAACGGCACCGGCAGATGCTCGCGCTGGTCGAGCGCGCGGTCGATCTCGATGGCCTTCTCGGCGGCAGGCACGCCCTCCGTCGGGCAGCGATCTGTGAACGTACAACAAGCGACCGCCAGATTGGCGAGGAGGCGCGCCTGGAACCCCAAATCACCAATACGGCGCGCCACTTCAAGACCGCGCCGACAGACCTCCATCGCCTTTGCCGGATCGATGGTCGTGTAAAGCACGCCGAGATTGGTGTAGCCGCGACAGGCCGTGCCCGGTAGGCCGGCGGCTTCGGCCAGTTCAATGCTGCGTTCAATCTGACGCACGGCTTCCTGGCTTCGCCCAAGGCGAGCCAGCGCAACAGCCTTGGTGTTGAGCGCCTCGGCGGTCACAAGGGTGGCATCACGCCCTACCTCGGAGGAATGCTCCGCTGTCAGAGAACGTACGCAGTCCAGCGCCGCGTCTGCCCATTTTGCCGCGAGTGCGTGATCTCCGCCACGGAACGCCTGTCGGCCACGTTCTTGCCACAGATGCGCCTGCTCGACCGGGGCATCCGCTCCGTCGAGGAGCGCTGCCGCTTCGGCGTAGCGCGATTCCGCGTTGTCCCGCTTGCCGACGTCCCAGAACAGCCGACCGATCTTGCGCAAAACTCGCGCCGACGCGACGCGATTGGCCGACTCGCGGTATGCCTGCAACACCGTCTCGTAGTGCTGGTGCGCAATCTCGCGGCGGCCTGCCGGGCCGCTCAAATCGGCAATGCGCTCCGCAATTGCCAGTTTGAGCGGCGTTGGCCCGGTCGCGCCCAAAGCCGTCAGTGCTCGCTCGTAGAAACGAAGGGCGTCGTCGTTGGCGTAGATCATGCGAGCGCGATCGCCCGCCGCCTGCAGGTAATGCGCGCCCCTCTCCCGCTCGGCGCTCAGTGCGAAATGATGACCGAGCACGGTCAAATCTTCGAGCCGTTCCGGCTTGTCGCCGCACTGTTGCTCCAAGGCGGCGCCGACGCGCCCGTGGATGTCGGTCCTGCGTTGCAGGAGCAGATTCTGGTAGATCACGTCCTGCAGCAGCGTTTGCGTAAAGCGGTAGCTTTGCGACGAGACCGAGCCTGATCCGGCAACTTCCTCGATGATTTCCGCATCGCAAAGCAGTTCGCAGCCGGCTTCCAGGCGGCCGGGGTCGGCCGTCACGGCTTTCAGAAGTAGGGCGTCGAAGCGCGGGCCGATTACCGCGGCTTCCTGAGCCAAGCGGCGCACCTCCTGGGGCAGCCGGTCGACGCGAGCAAGCAACATTGCCTGGATCGTGGCGGGAATGCCGGTTGCGACTTCGCCCGTCACAGTCCGCCATTGCTGACCCTCGCGCATCAATACACCGCGATCGATAAGGCTGCGGACGATCTCCTCGATAAAAAGCGGGTTGCCGCCCGCGCGCTCGAGGATCTGGTCGAGAAGCCCTCCTGCCGAGGCTACCCAGCTCTCGCCGAAAAGCGCCGCCAGCAGGCTGCGTCCGTCATCGCTGTTGAGCGGCGAAAGCCTGAGCGCTGTGTGACTGACACGGCTTGAATCGAGCTGGTCGTTGTGCGGCGCCGGACGATGCGTGACCAGCAACATCACCCGCGTGCGTTCCAGCCTGTCCATGACGAAACGCAGCGCCTCGAGCGACACGGCGTCGGCCCAGTGCAGATCTTCGACGACGATCAACAGCGGCGACAATGCAAGCCGCCGTTCGATGATCGTGCGGACTGCGTAGAGAATTTGCCGCCGCAACTGCTCGGGCTCGACATGCTGCAAGGTGGCGTCGGGGTCGCCAAGGCCCAGCACATGGTAGAGCAAAGGCATCAGCCGCTTCACCTCCTCGCCCTGCAGGCCGAGATCGGTAAGCAAGTCTGCGAGCTTGCTCCGCATTTCCTCCCCACTGTCGTTTTGCATCATCCCGGCAGCGCTGCGCACCACTGCACCCAAAGCGCCGAATGATTGTTCGCCAAGCGGCGAGCACGTGGCCTGTCGCACGGCGACGTTGCAAAAACGATCCTCGTCGCCGACGCGGGCGACGAACTCCTTCACCAGCCGCGATTTCCCGATACCGGCCTCTCCGACGAGGCGGACAAGTTGGGCCGAGCCGCCACACGCCTGATCAAGACTGGCCAGCATTCTATCGAGCTCCGCACCGCGGCCTATCATCGGCGCGCTGAGGCCGAGCGCCTCGAGCCCACGCGCTGCACGCGGCGCCGCAAGCGGTCCATCCAGTCGGTGGACGAGCACGCTGCCAGCCTTGCCGCGAAGCACGACATCACCCAGCGACTCGTAAGCAAAGGCATGCCGGGTCAGCCTGTGAGTGAGCTCGCCAACCAGCACCTCACCCGGTGCGGCCAGCGATTGCAGGCGTTGCGCCGTATTCACCGTATCGCCGGTTACCGAATAGGATTTGGCGGTGCCGATGCCCAATCCCCCAGTAACGACCGGACCAGTGTTTATGCCGATGTGAAGCAACAGAGGCGAGCCGGAGTGGAAGGTGCTTTCGCCGAGCCGTGCCGTCCGGGCCATCATGTCGAGAGCGGCGCGAAGCGCACGTTCCGGATCGTCCTCATGCGCGACCGGCGCACCGAACAAGGCAAGCAGTGCATCGCCGATGAACTTGTCGACGAAACCGCCAAAGTTTCGCACTGCCGCCGTCAATTCCTTGAACAGTTCGTTCTGCAGCGTTTGCATGACCTCTGGGTCGAGCTGCTCGCTGAGTGTGGTGAAGCCGCAAAGGTCGGCGAATAGGACCGTCACCGTACGGCGATCGGCGTCAGAGACGGGATGCCGCCCATCGCCTTCGATGTTCGGAAGCAGCGACGGAGTTCGAGAAGGCGGCACAATGGTCCGGCTTGGTGTCGGAGCAGGCCGTTCGACGGCTTTTGCCGGCGCACCGACGCTGGCCCCACATTTCGGACAGAACTCGAAATCAGGTTGGCAGGGGTAGCCGCAATTGCCGCACGGCACGGGCTGGCGCTTGCCACACTTCGGACAGAAGGCGTAGCCGCTCTCAACCTGGAAACCGCAGCCCGAGCAGTCCATCGAACAAGACCTCACTTGCGGCCGTGACGGCGTGATGTCGCTACGCGCTTCACGGTCAGGATATTCCCAAGGATGAACCGATAGCCGTCGACCGGCAAGCGGCAGCGCATATGAGCATCGAGCAATCGACGCGGATCCGGTGGCAGAGCGCGCTCGATAGCCTGCTCGATCAGGAAATGGTGGATTGGGAGGCGTCGACGACGCCTCCACCGACCGCACGCCCGCGATCATCGCCGGTGTTCAGGTCGCCTTGATTCCTGCCTGGCCGATTTTGCGCCATCGGGCGTTTTCGCGAACCAGCTTCAGGTCGTCGGTCGTCTCGGCAAATGTCCGCAATCGGTATTGCCGAAGCAGGTGCGGGAAGAGTGCTTCTTCCGGCAGGCCGGCAAGCTGCTCGCGGACCGAAATCTTTTCATCGATGACCCGCGTGCCCCAGGCATTTTCCCGAACTTGCAGTTCCGCGGCCAGATCGCGCTCTTCCGGCGCGTTTTCGTCCAGTACAGCCAGCAGGATCGAGTGGAAAAGCGCTACATAGCCAATCTGTCTCAGGCCGCCCACGACCCTTACCCGCGGCAAGATAGCGAGGACGAGGAACATCAGGAACAAATTCGGCAGCAGCACGCCGCCGAGCAGCGCCTGCCTGAGATGCAGCCGCTCGAACGGGATGGAAAGACCATGCGGCCTGTCAGGCTCGATCAGGTGCCCGTTCTCGAGGACGAGCCTGCGCACGCGCTCCTCGCGGATGCCCCAGAAATAGTCCGTGGTATTGGGCAAGAATCTGCCGAATGGGCCCGATGCGGCCTCCTGCAAGGCTTGTTCGAGACGCTGCCGTCTTGCGGGTTCGATGAGCAGCCTGGAAAGAAGGCTGCCGTCATGTTCCAGATGCCGCGCCATGGCGGCGGCGGCGAGCCGATCATCGATGAAGACGGGAACGGTCATGCCGGAACGATCCCAATTGGCGACCAGAGCCTCGTTGAGGGCTGTCAGCCCGTCGGCGGCGGTTCCAAACACCTTGTCCTGACGGGCAAGCAGAGTGCCCAGCCAGCGGCTGGCGTCCGTTTCATCGCCCACCGCTTCGAGCGCGCGCTTGTTGAGGGAGACGGGACCGGCCACGCAGGCGCTTTTGCGGCACAGCTTGTGGCGCCCCATGCCAAAGAGGTTGACCTTATCGTCGCCGACATCGAGCCATCCCGGCCCCTCCCGGCCAACTGTTTCCATGGTCATCGTCGTTCCCATGAAATTGACGAAGGCCGACAGCCCGTTTTCGACCGCGCCGATCCAGGCAAGCAGGAGGGCATCGAAGGTGATCCGGTCCATCAGAAGCAGGCAGTGCAGGCCGGATTGAATCACCGGTCTGTGCTCGAACTCTTCGAGGGCCTTGCCGATCTCCTCGGGCTGCATAATCGCACCGAGGCGTTGACGCAGGACGTCGCGCAGGATCGAGCGGGCAGCGATTGCCGGGCCCGAGGCAGGCCTTGCCACCGGCCGCCACAGATGGCGGGCATAGTCGGAAACCGATGCATTCCAATTCTGCTCAATGTCGCGCACGACTTCCGGGCAGAGCAGCGACAGCACGGCCAGAATTTCCGTCGGAGGCGTAGGGGTTGGATCAGCGACGGCGGTCATTGGTCCCGTCTAGCCCCATGTGGTGCAAACGCCAAGGGAAACAGCGAATCTTAGAACCGCAGTCGTGCCATGCTCAGGAGGTCGTGGTACTGCCCGTCGGTAAAACCGGCCTTCACATGCCGACCTTCGATCTCGAAGCCGTGGCTTGTGTAAAGACGGATAGCCGGTTCGTTGTCGGCATAGACGGTCAATTCGACCCGCTTCAGGGCCCGCCAGTTGTCGGCCACGTCAAGCAGCGCGCCAAGTATGGCGGAGCCGATGCCCTTGCCGACAAAGGCATCGTCGACGCCGATATTGATCTCGCCGACATGCGAACGGCGCGGCGAGTCCTGTGCGACCAGGCTGCCATGGCCGACGACCCTGCCGTCCACCTCGGCAACGATCCAGGTGGTTTCCTGGCCGGACTTGGCGATGCGCCGCTCCACCTGCTCCACCCTTTCGAAGGGCATCCTGAACGTGCCCCAGCGGAAGCCCGGCATGTTGAAGATAGCGCAAAGCGCCTCCGCATCGCTTGACCGGACGGGTCGGAGCTGTGGCCGGATCTTCTCGGACGATGGCGAGGTCGTGCTGGTCATGGCGTTCCCGGCTAGAGCAATTCCAGGAAAAGTGTAAGCGGTTTTCCGCCCGGAATTGCGTCAGCACAAAGAGATAGAGCAGTTCGCCGTTTCCTTTGAAACGGTGAAATGCTCTAAGCAATCGGTCCGACACGATGCACCGGACCTCACCTGAAAATCCAGCCGTCTCTTTAACCTACGATGCCGGTTGCGAGCTGAAATATTGGGAGGCGGCGTAGAGCTTGAAGGCGCCGCTGATGCAGATCCAGCCGAAAAGGGCGAGCCAGCACAACGTCCCGGTCGCCGTCCAGTTGATCCGGTGCACCGCAGCGTCGGTGATGACGAGGCCAAGGATGGCAAGCAGGCCAACCAGAAACTGCGCCAGGCCCAGCACCAGCAGTTCCTCGCGCGGCGCGCTTCTCAAGACGAGATATATCCCGCCCGCACCGGCGAGGAAGATGGCGCTGTAGACCTGAGCGTGGAAGGCATCGACCGGCCATGGCCAGAAGCTGCTGAATGTCAGGGGAAACAGCAACAGGCCGATGCCATAGAATCCGAGGATCGCCAATTCCACCGGCATGTAGCTGCGCCATGCCGGGTTTAAGGTGACGCCCTTTGCAGAAGGACGGTCCCTGGCCCGCCACAGGAACAGCCCGGACACCGCGACCGAGCCAAGATAGACCAAAAACCAGAGCCAGGGCGCTTTGCGCTCGAAGTTGAAATAACCGAGATTGATGAACGAAGCTGCCGACACGATGACGGTGAAGATGAAGGCCATGACGAGCACGAGCCTGCCGGGCGACCAGCGATTCCAGAACAGCAGCGCCGCCATCACGACCATTTCGGCGGTGTAGAAGCCGCCGAGGAAGCGGGCATTGAACGGGGTGACGGCCCAAGGCCAGCGCGGCTTGACCAGCATAGGCGCGAAAAACAGGCCCGCGCCCACGATCAGGACGATGATCACCACCACGGAGAAAAGGCGCAGAGTCGCGGGAAATGGCGGATTGTCGGATGTCGGCATGGGAGAAAGCCCCAAAGATGAACGCCCGTGGACCATCATAGTGCCGCTTGCGGCCGGTGAAAATCTGCCGGATGGAATTGAACTGTCACCAGGCTTGTCTATTCGAATGGCCGTACTGTCCGTTTCGAAGTAAAATGCAGCGGCCAGACCAAGGAGCGGTCCGGTCAACATGGCTTGGGCGCATTTTCGGAGCCTGCACGATGAACGAAGCTCAGGATCTGTTCTCGCTTCTGCGGCAATCACCAGATGTCGATCCACTGGCAATCGACGCGATCCAGCGAACCATCGCGGAAGGCGGGGACCGTGAGCTTTGCCGCATCAATGCGCTGGCCTTCGCCAGCAAGCATGGCCTTGATGAGGAGCGCGCCATAGGCGCCTTTCTCCATGCTGCGCGGGTTGGCATCTTCGACATTTCCTGGAATGTTCTGTGCCCCGGTTGTGGCGGCGTGCTCGACACCAACGCCACGCTGAAAACCCTGCAGAAGGACGAGTACACCTGCTCGCTGTGCGCCGAGGGCTATTCGCCGACCCTCGACGAGATGGTCGAGGTGACATTCACCGTCAGTCCTCGCGTGCGCAAGATTGCCGCCCACAATCCACACGAACTGCCGTTGGTGGAATATTTCCGCCAGATCTACTGGGCGTCCGGTGTCGATCTGCCGGAAGAGGATTTCGCCAAGACGATGGAAGCGTTCTCGCTGGAGGATATCGAGCTTGCGCCCGGCGAAAGGGCTGTTCTACCCGTGCAGCTTCCGTCCGAATTCATCATCGTCTTCGAGCCGGTCACCCATTCAGTGCAGTTCATCGACGTCAAGGGAGAACCGACAAGGGAGCGCCGAAGCCTCTCCTTGGTCTTCGACCGCGAGCATATCCAGAGCCAGACGCTGGAGATGCAGCCCGGCCCGTTGCGCATTTCGCTGGAAAACAGGACCGACACCCGCGTGCTGCCGACGGTCTTCATCGCCGGAAAGGAATTGCATGATCTCCTGGGAAAACGCCGGCCCTTCCTGACCGCCAAGCGCCTGCTCACCAACCAGACGTTTCGCGATCTCTATCGCACGGATACGCTCGACATCAACCAGCGCCTGAAGATCACCAGCCTGACCTTCCTGTTCACCGACCTGCGCGGATCGACCGAGCTTTATGAGCGGGTGGGCGACCTTTCAGCCTTCGATCTCGTGCGCGAGCATTTCCAGGTTCTGCACGAGATCGTCGCGGCGGAGGCAGGCGCGGTGGTGAAGACGATCGGTGATGCTGTGATGGCGACCTTCGCGACGCCTGATCGTGCGATTGCCGCGGCCCTCAGGATGCGCGATGCCATGCGTGCGCTCAATGAGAAGAGCGGGCGCGAGGACCTGTTGCTCAAGATCGGAGTCCATGCCGGCCCCTGCATCGCCGTTTCCATGAACGAGCGTCAGGACTATTTCGGCCAGACGGTCAACATCGCTTCGCGAGTCCAGAACCTTGCCAACGCACAGGCGATCTTCGCCACTCGTGCGGTGGTCGACGACAATCTCACCGCCGATCTGCTGCGCAGGAAAGCGCTGAAGCCGGAGCCCCACGAGGTTTCGCTGCGCGGCATCGAGCGAGAGATAGCGGTCTATACGATCCCCTGAAGACTTCTCGCCCCTCACACGCGCCTGCAGATAAAATAACGATCGGTGGGCACCGAGGGCGGCGGCGGGAGGCCTTGCAACTGCGGGTGATCGAGCGGCGTGCCGCTGACCGCGATGCCGCCGACGCGAAGCAGGCGCGCGGTCAGATCGGGAAGCCAGGTAGCGGTCACTGCATCGAGATCTTCATAGCCGGTGCCGATATCGGCGTGAACAAGAGCGGCGTCGATGCCAAAGAACCTGGTTGCCGTCTCGCGTATTTCGCCGAGCACGAGGTTTTCAGCTTCGGGAATTGAGCTGGCGTGTGCGGCAAGCGCGCGGTCGAACGCCACGATCCGGCGTCCGGGCAGGCGCTCGCGCAGATGATGAAACGTCCGGCCATTGCCGAGGCCGAGCTCGATGATGGGGCCCTCGATGTTCGCCACCTCCGCGCAGACTTGATCGAGAATGTCGCGCTGCGCGGTCAACCTGCGGATGAAACTCTCGAGGCGGCTCATATGCGTTTGTGTGTCCTGAACCAGCTCAAGAGATCGGCAATGCGCGGGACCAGGGTGAAACGCAACAGTGACGTGCTAGGCCCGATCCAGCCTCGCCGCATATAGAGGCGAACGGTGAACGCTGCAACAACCGAACAGGCCGCCGACAAGCCAGTTGGAGTCTGCGGCCCGGCATGCGGCGGAATGGAGATGTCACTTGTAGGGGTCCGCGGCATCCCGCAAGCCGTCGCCGAGGAAGTTGAACGCCAGGATGACGAGAATGACGGGGAGGATCGGCAAAAGCAGCCATGGATAGAACGCGATCACGCTGACGCTGCGCGCCTCGGTGAGCAGGATGCCCCAGCTGGTTATAGGCGCCCGCAGGCCGAGCCCCAGGAAGCTCAGCGCCGTCTCGCCCAGGATCATGCCGGGTATGGAGATCGTCGCCGTCGCGATCAGATGCGACATGAAGCCCGGAATGAGGTGCCGCCGGATAATGCGGCCGCTGCTGGCGCCCATCAATTGCGCGGCCAGAACGTAATCCTCCTCACGCAAGGCTAGAAGTTTTGAGCGCACGGCCCGCGCCAGTCCGGTCCAGTGGAGCAGCCCGAGGATGACGGTGATGCCGAAATAGATCAGGATCGGGCTCCAGGTTATCGGCATGATCGCCGCCAGAGCCAGCCATAGCGGGATGCTGGGAATCGATTGCAGAACCTCGATTATCCGTTGAACGATCAGGTCGAAGATACCGCCGTGATAGCCGGCCAGCCCCCCGATGACGATGCCGAGCAGGAAGCTGAAACCGATGCCGACAAGGCCGATTGTCAGTGAAATGCGTGCGCCATAGATGATGCGCGAGAGCACATCGCGTCCCAGCCTGTCGGTGCCGGCCAGAAAGAGCTGGCCGTTCTCGGCAGGGCAGACAAGATGCCTGTCGCCTTCGATCAGGCCCCAGAACCGGTAACTGTCGCCCTTGCAGAAGAAACGGATCCGCTGAACATCATCCTGTTTATCGGTGTAGTTTCGCTTGAGCGTGTCCATGTCCAGCGTCATCTGGCGGCCATAGACAAACGGCCCGACGAACTGGCCATTGTGGAACAGGTGCACCTGCTGCGGCGGCGAATAGATGTAGTCCATGTTGCGCGTGTGCAGATTGTAGGGCGCCAGGAACTCGCAGATCAGTATCCCGAGATAGAGCGCTACCAGGAATATGCCGGATATAAGGGCAAGCCGGTGCCGTCGGAATTTCCACCACATCAGCCGCAACTGCGACGCCTGAAAGACCTTCGACTGCTCCGCCGTCATCGCCTCGACCGACTGCAGGTCAAAGGGCGCGATGGATACGTAGTGTTGCAGCGGGGCACCCGGAGCGGGCAGCGGCGATTGCGTGTTCATTTGGTGCTGCCGCCCTGCAAGCGAATTCGCGGATCAAGCAGCGCCAGCGCCAGGTCGGAAATCAGGACTCCGATGACCGTCAGGAAGGCGAGGAACATAAGGAACGACCCTGCCAGATACATGTCCTGGCTCTGCAGCGCCCTGATCAGCATCGGCCCGGTCGTTTCCAAAGACAGCACGATCGCCGTGATTTCGGCGCCGGAGATGATGGCCGGCAGGATGGAGCCGATGTCTGAAATGAAGAAATTGAGTGCCATGCGCAGCGGATATTTGACCAGCGCCTTGAAGGGGTGAAGGCCTTTGGCGCGCGCGGTCACGACATATTGCTTGTGAAGCTCGTCGAGCAGATTGGCGCGCAGCCGCCGGATCATGCTTGCCGTGCCCCCGGTGCCGATGATCAAGACCGGGATCCAGAGATGGGCGAGGATAGACTTCGCCTTGGCCCAACTCATCGGTTCGCCGAGATATTGCTGGTCCATGAGATGGCCTATGGACGTGCCGAACCAGATGTTGGCGAAATACATCAGGATCAGCGCCAGCATGAAGTTCGGAATGGCAAGGCCTAGAAGGCCGAACAAGGTCAGGCCGTAGTCGCCCCAGCTGTATTGATGCGTGGCGGAGTACATGCCGATCGGAAAGGCGATGAGCCAGGTGAAGATGATCGTGACGAAGGAAACCAGCACGGTCAGCCACATTCGGTCACCGATGACATCGCGAACCGGCAGCTCATATTCGAAGGAATAGCCGAAATCGCCGTGTAGCATCCCGCCGACCCAGTAGAAGTAGCGAATGACCGGCGGCTTGTCGAAACCATACTCCTTGCGCATCATCTGGATGCGATCGGAATCCACCGCTTCGCCCTGAGCCCGAAGTTCGGAAACATAGCTGTCGAAATAGTCGCCTGGGGGAAGTTCGATGATCGTGAACACCAGCGCCGATATGACCAGCAGCGTTGGAACCATCACGGCGATGCGCCAGACAATATATCGAAGCACGCTCAGGACTCTCCAAGCCAGAATGTGTCCGGCATATAGACACCGAAATAGGCGGTCGGGTCGTAGCCGTAGAGCGCCTTGTCAGGCAGATTGCGCAGCCGCGAGGACGCCAGAATCGGCTGATGCGTTCCGTTCACCGTGCCGATCGAAAACACCTGGTCGGTGTAGATCGACAGCATTGAATTCCAGATTTCGGCGCGCTCCGTAGCCTTGGTCGATGCGTTCCAGCGCTTGAGCAAAGCCATCAGCTCGACCACAGGCGGAAGGTCGGGCGCCTCGCCGACCGTGCCGTGAGACAGGTAGTGAGCGCCCCAGAGCGGCCATTGCAGCTGGTCGTCGATGGTGGGGGCCAACTGGTACGGGTTCATGTCGGCGGTCGGTACGCCATTGTCGATGCCCGACCAAATCGACATCATGATCTCGCCACCAAGCGCGCGGCTGCGGAAGATGTCTCGCTGCGAAGTCCGGACGAACAGGGCGATGCCGACCTGCCGCCAGTGATCGGTGATGAGTTCGAGCGCATCGGTTTCCAGCGTGCTTTCGCCGGCCGTTTCCACGATGACCTGCGCCGGGCGTCCATCGGGCAGTATGCGCAGGCCGTCATCGTCACGCGTCTGAAGCCCGACCTCGTCGAGCAGGGCATTGGCCTGGTCGGGATCATGGGCGACCCAGGCTTTCGCGAATTCCGGCCGGTAGAGTGGGCTCTCCGGCAGGACGGTATCGGCACTCTCCTGCGCCAATCCGTAGAACACGGCCAAATTGATTTCGCGCCTGTCGACAGCAAGCGAAAGTGCGCGGCGCACGCGCACGTCGCGAAGCAGGCCACGCCACACCTTGTCGGCACAATTCAGATTGGGCAGCAGCGCCAGCCGCGAACCCTGTGTGCGTTTCCAAAGATGCATCTTCACCGGGTAGCGCTTCTCCGCGTCCTTCAGGAAGGAGTAGTCGGCAAAGTCGATTCCCATGCATTGCAGGTCGCTCTCGCCCGCACCGGTCTTGGCGGAAATGATCGCCGACGAGCTGACATTCATGACGATCCGGTCGACATAAGGCAGTTGCCGACCGTTCTCGTCTACTCGATGAAAGAACGGGTTGCGCTCGAAGATGAACTGCTCAGCCGGCGGCTTGGTCCGGTTATGCCAAGGATCGAGAGTCGGCAGTTCCGGGTTCTCCGGGCGATACTGACGCGACATGCGGATATGCAGGAGCGTCCATTTCTTGGCCCTGTTCTCCTCCATCAGGCCGGCGAGCCGGAATGGATCCTGGTATTTCTTGTGGAACTGCTTGAGATAGGCGGCCGGCAGGACAAGCGATAGCGGCGAAGCAGCAGCGAGCTTGGGCAGGAAATCGGGATTGGGCGCATCCCAGCTGTAGCGGACCGTCAAAGGATCGACGATCTCGAAGCGTGGCGGCTTGCCGTCCGCCAGCAAGGCCGGGGCGAGCCCGCCTTGCGAAAGCTCATCGTTGAGCCAGACATCTTCCCAGCAATAGCGAAAATCCTCCGGCGTCAGCAGGCTGCCGTCGGACCACTTATGTCCTTCCCGTATCTTGAAAGTGAAGACGCGGTCATCCGCTACGTCGAAACTTTCGAGAATGTCGGGTTGCAGGTTGAGCTTTTCGTCATAGCCGACCAGGCGAGCATACCCATAGATCGTCATCAGCCGGATATCTTTCTGGCTGCCGATGATCGTGCGCAGCGTGCCGCCGTACTGGCCTGGCTGTCGGCCCATCGCAGCGAGATTCAACACGCGCGGGTTCTTGGGCAAGCGTTCGGCGAGCGCCGGTACCGCCAGGGCCTTCAGCAGCGGCTGAAGAAATTCCGGCTCCAGATCGCCGGCACGCAACGTGCCCGGCACAAATGCCGAAGCCATAAGTCCAAGGACGGTGCGCCGGCTGATCAATGGCGCAACTCGCTGACATTGGCCGAACGTCGGGCCAGCACGAGATGGCCGCCGCCAAGATCGAGCGGCGACAGCATATCCTCGCCGCCCTCGTCGCGGAATTGCGGTCCCCAAGCGCTCGTGTCGGAAGCGCCGCTGAGCTTCAGCGTCTTGAAATCCATCGGCCTGTCGAGATCGGGGAAAGGCACTGCGGCGACCAGTGAGCGCGTGTAGGGGTGGATCGGTTTCCTAAGCAGAATCTCGCGTGGCGCAAGCTCGACGATGCGCCCGCCGCACATCACCGCGATGCGGTCTGCCATGTAGTCCACCACCGCCAGGTTGTGGGATATGAACAGGTAGGTCAGGCCCAGTTCCTTCTGCAGGTCCTTCAGAAGGTTCAGGATCTGCGCCTGGACGGAGACATCGAGCGCCGAAACCGGTTCGTCGCAGATCAGAAGTTCAGGCCCCAGCGCCAACGCGCGCGCGATGCCGATACGCTGACGCTGCCCGCCGGAGAAACTGTGCGGATAACGCTTGATGAAGCGCGGATCGAGCCCGATTGCCTGCATCAGGCTCTTGACCATGGCGAGTCGGGACGCGGCATTGCCACGTTGATGGATTTCCAGCGGCTCGCTCAAGATGTTCTCCACCGTCATGCGAGGTGAAAGCGATGAAACCGGATCCTGGAAGACCATCTGGATTTTCGCGCGCAGCGTGCGCAAGGCCTCGCCCTCGCCTGCCAGGACGTCGATCGGTCCATCGCGGCCGTTGAAGATCACAGAGCCGCCGCTAGGGGTTACGGCCCGCATGAGAATTTTGCTGACGGTGGTTTTGCCGGAACCGCTTTCGCCGACCAGACCCAGGCACTCACCCCGCCTGATATCGAAGCTCACGCCGTCCACGGCGCGAACAGAGGTTTGATGGTCCCCGCCGAACCATCCGGACTTGCGGATGGTGAAGGTCTTCTTCAGATCCCTGACCGACAGCAGGATGTCGTCCGGCCCCTTCGATGACGGCGCCGTCTGCTTGCCGAGCAGGTTGCCGACATTTACCGGCACCTCGCGCAGCGCCTTTAGCCTTTCGCCTGGCTTCAGTTCGAAATGCGGAACGGCTGCCATCAGCCCCTTCAGGTAAGGGTGGCCTGGCCGGCGGAATATCGCTTCGACAGGTCCCGCTTCCATGATCTCGCCATGATACATGACCACCACCTCGTCGGCGACATTGGCAACCACGCCGAGGTCGTGCGTGATCAGCAGCATCGCCATGTTCAGCTTGGTCTGAAGCCCGCGCAGCAATTGCAGGATCTGCGCCTGGATGGTGACGTCCAACGCCGTCGTCGGCTCATCGGCGATCAACAGGGCGGGCCGGCAGATAAGCGCCATGGCGATCATGGCGCGCTGGCGCAATCCTCCCGAAAGTTCAAAGGGGTACATGTCATAGGCGCGCTTGGGGTTGGGAAAGCCGACAAGGCTGAGCATTTCCTCGGTCCGCGCCTTGCGCTCCGCCCGAGTCATCGGCGTATGAATCCGCAGGGATTCGCTGACCTGGTTGCCGATCGTGTGCAGCGGCGACAGCGATGTCATCGGCTCCTGGAAGATCTCGCCGATGCGGCTGCCCCTCAACGCCCGGATTTCGGGTCCATCACGCGGCATCTTGAGGATATCCTGCGTCTTGCCGGGCTTTTCAGGATCGGAAAACAGGATGCGGCCGCGAACATGGGCCGAGTTCGGCAAAATGCCCATCACTGCCTGGCTGAGAACCGATTTTCCGGAACCTGACTCGCCCACGAGCGCGGTGACCTTGCCCGGCAGCACGCGAAGATTTGCGCGCCTGACGGCATGCAACGGCCCCCCGACAATGGCAAAAGAGATGCCTACGTCCTCGATCCGCAGCAGATCGACACCAGAATTCATTCTCGCACCAGCCCCACTCTGGCAAGTCCAGAAAGCGAGACTAGCGCATTGCCAGCCCAGAGCAACTTGGATTTCGAAACGGTCGCCAGTGGCGGAGCCGGCGACCGCACTGTTTGCCAAAAGCGTGGGGATCAGATCGTGGCAGCTATTGGATCTTGCTTGGGTCGCCCGCCGCCATGCGCGCGGCATCGCGATGAAGCAGCATGACCTGCTCGGCGTCCGATCTTCGGTCGTAAATCGGCTCCAGCGCACCGTCTTCATCGAGTGCGAGAGCGCCCGACAGATCGGGTGAAAGCACCGTCAGCTTCTGCTTGATGCCAGCCAGCTCCTCATTGCCGAGCGTCAGCCAGCTGTTGGCGCCGCAATAGCCGGCGAAGTCTTTGCTGGCGAGAACGCTGTGCGGATATTTCTTGGTCAGGGTCTGGAGGCGCTGGACCTCGTTTACAGCCGAACCGAAGACAGAGAATGTAAGCCGGTCGGTAAGCCCGACATTGCCGAACATCACGTTGCCGACATGCAGGCCGATGCCAAATTTTATGTCGGACAACCCCTGTTCCTTTCTGCGCAGATTGAGATCCATCATACGCGCGCTGGCCTTGTGGGCGGCCGCAAGAGCAGCCTGGCAGGCGGTCTCGGACTGCGAACGGTGCCTTTCGCAAGGGTAGATGGCAATGAAGCCATCACCTATGAAGCTCATGATCTGCCCACCGTTGCGATTGAACGGTGCAGCAACGGCGTCGAAAAACTGGTTCAGCGTATCGATATAGATTTCGCGACCGGAGGTTTCGGCAAGCCTTGACGACCCGCGCATATCCCCCATGACCAGTGCGGCCCGGATAGTATCTCCCTCGCCGCGCTTGATCTGGCCGTCAAGTACGCGCCTGCCGGCGTCGCCGCCGAGATAGGTGGTCATCATGTTGTCGGCGAGCTTGGTGAGCACCGCCATCTTGGTGGCGATAGCGAGATGGCTCTGGATGCGCAGCAGCGCCGAAATCATACTTTCGCTGAAGCCTGCGGCGCTGTCGGTGGACCACGACCCCATCATGCCCTGACTGGTGTTGCCGCTGAAGGGATGGACGAAAGCCATGTAATCGGTGACGCCCATAAGCCGCAGGTCATCGAAAACAGGAAACTCCGACAGCACCGAGGGGTCGAGCCGGCGTCGCAGATGGTCGAGCTTATTGCTGAGCAGATGGTAGTATGGGCTGGTCAGGAATCTTTCGGACGGCACGCCGGCCTGCTTGCGGAAGCCTTCCACTTCCATGCCCTGGCCGCGAACCCAGGTGAAGCCGAGCGCATCATAAAGCGGATGAAGCATCGAGAAGCTCAAATGCACCCGCTTCAGCGGCAGGCCGGCAGCAGCCAGCCGTTCGCAAAAGCCATTTACCAATGTTTCCAGGTCGTTGCCCGCCAGTGCCGAGTGGGTCAGCCAATCGGCAACCTTATCCATGAGAATGGCGGAAATTTCTGCTTGCGATGTGCTCATGCTATCTCGAAACCCGTCGAAGACGGAGCCATTACCCTCTGTTCTGCCATAACACAGTCCGCCAACGACGCCACGATAAGATACCCGAAGTCAACGAGGCCGGCCTCGGCGGCAAAAGCGGCGAAGCATTTCCCGGATCACTATCGTTGCAGCCAAGAAGAAGGCGTAAATGCATCTGTGTTCTGCTTGCGTTATGTGGCGAGGCAGCCGGCAGAGTGCAACCACGATCCTGACACTGGCAAAAATTCGCCGGCTCAGACGCCGTCAAGCCTTCACCACCGTCTCTCGGACCAGCCCGAGACGGCCAAAAACATTGCGTGTGTCGACGATCAGAAGGGCGTGATCAGCGATCGTCTGATAGTCGATCGCGTCGTGGTCGGTTGCAACGACGACAGCATCGAAATCCTTCAAGGCTGCCTTGGTCAATTCGACCGAGCGGCGCCCTTTGATCGCCATATGCTCCCGGGTGGTCGGGATCTCGGTAACATGCGGGTCATGGAATTCCGCCTTGCCGCCCCATTCCTCGATGAGTTCAATGAGCCGCAATGAGGGGCTTTCGCGGATGTCGGGCACATTCTTCTTATAGGCGAGCCCGATGATGAGAATGCGCGAGCGGCTGAGCGCCTTGCCGCAGCGCCGGTCCAGCGCCTTCGCGAGTTCATCGACGACATGACGCGGCATGGCCGTGTTGATCTCTGCCGCCAGCTCGATGAAGCGGGTCGGCAGTTCGTATTCGCGCGCCTTCCACGTCAGGTAGAAGGGATCGATCGGAACGCAGTGCCCGCCAAGTCCGGGGCCAGGATAGAAAGGCATGTAGCCGAAGGGCTTGCTCTTTGCCGCCTCGATCACCTCCCAGATGTCGATGCCCATCGCGCCGAGAACGACCTTCAGCTCGTTGACGAGGGCGATGTTGACCGAGCGGAAGATGTTTTCCGTCAGCTTGACCGCCTCCGCTGTCGCCGTCGAGGAAACCGGAACGACGGTCTTGACCACGCCCTGATAGAAAGCCTGCACGAGCGTCGCCGCTTCAATGCCGTCGCCTGCCACGACCTTGGGGATCGTCGCGACCTCAAAGCTGCGGTTGCCGGGATCCTCGCGTTCGGGCGAGAAGCCGAGGAAGAAGTCTATCTTCGACTGCAGGCCGGTTTCTTCCAGTATGGGCTTGATCACGTCGTCGGTGGTGCCGGGATAGGTAGTCGATTCCAGCACGACGAGCTGGCCGGGACGCAGATGTTTCGCAATGGTGCCTGCCGTGTTCCTGACAAAGGAGAGATCCGGCTCACGGTTTTTCGTCAGCGGCGTCGGAACGCAGATGATGATGACCTCGCAGACGGCCAGTTCGGCAAAATCCGCAGTGGCACGGAATCGTCCGCTCGCCACCTGGCCGGCAAGGGCTGTCGACGTCACCGCCTCGATGTAGGATTGGCCGTTATTCAGGCTCTCGACCTTCTGGGCTTCGATGTCGAAGCCGGAAACCGGAAAGCCGGCTCGCGCGATCGCAACCGCCAGCGGCAACCCGACATAACCCAGTCCGATCACGCCGACCTGCGCGGCGCGCGTCGAAATCCGGTTCAGAAGACGGTCATATATCGATCCTGAGGCGTCCAAAAATCTGCTTCCCGTCAATTCGGACAGGCTGTCCGCTCGCATGCCGAAGCTCACTTGGTCCCAAGACCATGGCCGAGGCATATTGCGGAAGATCGGTTTCCGCAAGCCGTCATCAAGCCGGCACCTTCGCCTTCAGGCTTGCGGCAGCCATCGCATAGCCGCCGGCCGCGCCATCGATGAAATGAAGGTGATCGCGCTGCAGCGGCGAAGCGACCAGGCATGTCATCAAGGCCGATTTCTGGCGGTGCAGGCCATAGTTGCAGATGCCCGCCTCTTCCGCCTGCTTCAGCCGGTTCTCGATCCGTTGCAACACATCCGCGTCAACGTCGATGGTCATCTTCAAGCCGTCGTCGAACTTCCGGAAATCCGAATTGCTGGCCACGTCGCGTTTGTAGACCTTCGGATCGAAACCGCCGATCGTCCAGCCAAATCGATCGGTGACAGCCGTAAGCGTCATCAGGAACATCACCCACAGCTTCGCCAGCCACCGCCGTCCTGCCGACGCCGTGGCCCGCGCCTCGATATCAAGACCGGCGGGTATCAAACTGTAGTCCGGCCCGTTCACCGGCACCGGGTGGCCATCGCGCTCCTGCCTGCCGGCTAGTGCGATGATGTCGGAAACCAGAAACTGAAAACCGCGCAAGTCGCGCGACGCCCCCGGGATTGCTATGATCGAGACGATTTCCCCGTGCCGGGCTTCGATCGGGTTCCATCGGCAGGAGAGGCCGGTCAGATCCGGCCGCGCGCCGGCGGGCGCAGGATCGATCCGGTAGCGCCCCGCTTTCATCTCGGCTTCCGCCCAACTGCTGCCGCCGCCGCCGAACATGGCATAGAGGACCGCTTCGGACGCCTGGAACCTCGCCACGCGAACGTCGAGGCCTTGCGCTCTTATGTCCTTTATCGGCACGATTGCGGCACGCAAGGTTAGGTCCAGTTCGTCCGCCACCCATCTCTGGACGGCCGCCAGCGCGTTGCGGGTGATCTCCAGCGCCGAGCCGGGAACCGCCACGAGCGCACCGTCGCCGCCGAAGACAAACGGAAGATCTTGCCGGTCCAGCGCATTGAGCAGCGCCGAAATGACGCTGGCACCGGCCATATTGACGGTTTTATAGCGCCCGGCCTTGATCGCCTTGGTCGAGCCGACGATGTCGGCGGTGGCCAGCGCCCAGCCATCGGGGAGAGGTCGGTAGTTGTCGATATCGGCAACGCTTTCGAACTTTGCGAAGACCGGCAGGGAAGCGACAAACGGATCGGACGCGGCAGCTGTTTCCATGAGCATCAGATAGCACATTCCCCTGCTTGAAGAGTGAAGTCGATCATGCTTCGAAATTGACTTGCGCCGGCTTTCCGATGATAGGGTCCGGCGATGCGAATTGCCTTCTATGCGCCGCTGAAGTCACCCAATCATTCCGTTGCCTCCGGCGACCGCCAGATGGCAAGGATGCTGATCAAGGCTCTGGAGCATGGAGGGCATAGCGTCGAACTAGCATCCGAACTACGCTTCTATCTACGCGAACCGGAGCCAAAAAGTTTCGATGCGCTTACGATCGAAGCCCGAGAGGAAGCCGCGCGGCTGGCAAGGCTTTGGGATCGCGACGGCAAGCCCGATCTCTGGTTTACCTACCATCCCTACTACAAGGCGCCCGACCTGATCGGGCCCGGGCTGGCGTCGGCCTTTGGCGTTCCCTATTTGACAGCGGAAGCCTCCTATTCGAGGCGACGCAACGCCGGTTTGTGGGCCGACACGCAAGCGTTGGTGGCATGGGCCGTCGAACAAGCGGCGCTGAACATCTGCTTCACGCAAAGGGATCGTCAGGGACTGGCAGATGCGATACCCGGTGCCACTCTCGGCATGCTGCCGCCCTTCATCGACACGTCGTTATTCAGGGAAACACCAGCACGGGGTTGTCCGACGCGCCTCGTTACCGTCGCCATGATGCGCCCGGGCGACAAAGTCGCCAGCTACCGCATGCTGGCGCAAGCGCTCGGTGCGATCGGCCACCTGCCCTGGACCATGTCGGTCGTGGGCGACGGGCCTGCCCGCGAAGAGGTCAAAGCGCAATTCGCCGGCTTGCCCGCCGATCGTATCGATTGGCTTGGCGCGATCGAGCCAGCAGCCGTGCCCGACGTCCTTTATAGTGGGGGAATTTACGTCTGGCCGGGTTTCGGCGAGGCCTATGGCGTTGCCTATCTTGAAGCACAGGCCGCAGGCCTTCCGGTGGTGGCCCAGGACATCGCCGGCGTGCCGGAGGTCGTGCGGGATGGCCAGGCCGGGTTTCTCACCCCGCCGGGCGATGTGGCGGCGTTCGCCTGTGCCATTGAAAGGCTGCTGTCTCGTAACGAGGAAAGAACCATCATGGCCGCAGAAGCCAGACGTTTCATCCTCGAAGAACGTTCCCTCAATGCTGCAGCGGTGCGTCTGGCCGAACTTCTTGCGAAGATCCCGGTTTCATGACATCCGATCAGATCTGGCAACTCTTGGTGGAAGAACTGGCGTGCTGGCAACGGGCGGACCGCAAGGCTGAGTTCTGGCTACGTGACGATGACGCCGTGGATCCGACGCCTGCGCTTGATCGACTGCTCGCCCTCACCTGTGAATCCGCGGTTCCGGTCACTCTGGCCGTCATTCCGGCCCTGACTGATGAGAAGCTTGTCGTTCGGCTTGACGAGGCGCCGCATGCCACGGTCGCCATCCATGGCTGGGCCCACCGAAATCATGCGCCGAAGGGCCAGAAAAAGCAGGAGCTCGGCGCGCATCGGCCACGCGAGGCGGTGCTCGATGATCTGGCTCGCGGGCTGTCGCACGTAACCGGCCTTCACGGCGCACGTGCCGTTCCGATGCTGGTGCCACCCTGGAACAGGATCGACGCCGGCTTGGTTTCCGACCTTGAATCGATAGGATTTGCGGCATTGTCGGTCTTTGGGCCGCCGAGGCCGGCTTCGCTGACGGTCGTCAACACCAATGTCGACATCATGGATTGGCATGGCACGCGCGGCTGCCGCGATCACGGCATATTGGTTCAGACCATCATCGCGCAATTGCGGAACGCATTCGACGGCGGCGAACCAGTCGGCCTGCTCACCCACCATCTCGTACATGATGAGTCGGCCTGGCTTTTCCTCGAACGGCTGTTCACAGTCACCGCACAGACTGAAGCCTGCGCATGGCTTCCGATCAGGACATTGATCGGGCGTAGCGCTGCCAGAGGAAAATAGCTCAGCGCTTTTTGTGCAATGAGACTGGAAATTTGAGAGTCTGGCCATCCCGCGCGGCAAAAGCTCCGGCAAATCTCTCCTTGGCCAGTTTCTCGATCTCGTCCAGTTCCTCGTCGGTGCGTGCCGGATCGTGGTGAACCAGCGCAAGCTCTCGCGCACCGGCCGCCTCGCAGAGCTTGACGCCCTGTTGCCATGTCGAGTGCCCGTTACCGCGGCGGCGTTCCATTTCCTCCTCGGTGTACGCACAATCGTAGATGACGAGGTCGGCATCTACGATCAGGCCGAGCACCGCCTGATCGAGTTTGCCCGGCTCGTGCTCGGTGTCGGTGATCACTGCCACGACGCGGCCGCCCCATTCGACCCGGTAGCCTATGCAGCCGCCCGGATGGTTAAGACTGCCGGTTCGGACCACCACCCCTTCCCGCGGCCGAAGCACGTCTCCGGATATGAAATCGCGGCAGTCGATGCTTGCCTTGCAGATATCGAGCGTCACCGGAAACCACGGCGGCCGCATGAACTCATCGACCATCTGCCGGGTCGTCATGCGCCCTGCAAGATGGCCGGACCAGAGCCTGACTTTGACGCTCCGGTCGTAGATCGGCTTGAAGGCCGGCAGCCCGATGATGTGATCGTAATGGCAATGGGTGAAAAACAGGTCGAAATCGGTCACGCCCGACGCCCGAAGTGCCCCGCCGGCAGGTCGCAGGCCGGAGCCCGCGTCGAACAGAAGCGTATGCTTTCCGCATCGCATCTCAATGCAGATCGTGTTGCCGCCATAACGGGAGAATTCTGGCCCCGATACCGAAATGCTGCCGCGCACCCCCCAAAACCTGACCAGGAAAACGTCGTCCTCCATGCTGCTCCTTTGCGGTCCAGTCACCCATGCTAGCCGGCGTCGTCACGACGGCGAGGATCAGGCGCGCGTCGCTGGTTACTTGGCGCTCCGTGCGTCGATCAGATCTGCGGTAGTATGGCTCAGGCGATCGGCGAGGACCCGCACCATCTCGATGGTCATGTCCGGGAACTCCCTCATAAGCCTTAGGAAATGATCTTTTCGGATTCTCAAGGCTTCCAGCGGACTCGCGGCTCTGACGGTGGCGGTGCGACTGCTGTTGCACAATATGGCGATCTCGCCAACGATCGAATTTGGCACCAGTTCGGCAACTTTTATCGGTCCGCTGTCGGAATCGACCAAAATATCCGCCTTGCCTGAAAGGATGACATAGGCGGCATCTCCCTCGTCGCCCTGCCGGAAAAGGATCTGGCCGGCACTGTAGCTTACGCGATCGGATGTGAACGCAAGCAGCTTGAGTTTTGCCAGCTCTATGCCGGAGAACAAGGGAACGCGTTGCAGCATTCCAACCTCATCCTTGAGCAGCATTGTCGCAACCTTCCCAACATTTACGTCCGCGAGACTAGAACAACCGACGCCCAGATGGAATCAATTCTGCTTGCGGATAGCGGGATGAACCACGCGAAACGTGGCGAGCCCGATCCGTTGGAAACCTTAATCCCTTGACCTCGCGGCAAGTTCCCACCGGCAGAATGATCCCATCTGAGTGTCCAATGCTCTATGACAGCAGTTCCTTGAAAATACCGTCCCCTGTCAAAAGTCCCTCGTGTGTTCCGTCTTCCACCAAACGACCCGAGTCGAAGACGACAACGCGATCGAACATCATCGCCATTGCCGGATTCGTCACGACCCACACAATTGCCGGCGAACGGCCGTCGCGTCTTGCTTCCTCGAGCACGTTTTGCAGCACCTTGTCCTGTACGCGCTGGTCGAGCGCCGACAGCGGCCGGTTGAGAATGAGAAAATCGGGACGCTTGAGCAAGGCCCGGGCAACATCGAGCTTCTGTCGCTGTCCACCGGTCAACCGCCTGCCGCCTGCGCCGACGTTGAAGTCCAAACCGACATCCAGCAGTTCGGCGTAAAGCCCCAGTTCATCAAGAATGTCATAGACGATCGAGCGTATGCGGTCCGGCGCGTCGGGATGATTGCTGCCCAGACGCCCGAACAGGACATTGTCCATGACGGTAGCCGCGGCAATGTATTTGGCAGGATCGTACCGTTCGACCGCGTTTTGCAGCTCGGGCGGCAGGTCTTCATAGAACTGGTTGCGCGCGGCGACGATCTTGTTCATCAGCTCGTCGCTCAGCAGGCCGAAGCGGTGCCGGGGTTCGATATAGGCGAAGCTCAGCGTGACGATCATGGCGCGGTCGTTTTCCGGAACCGCCTCGTAGGGGCGGTTCTTGAGCCTTTGCAGCAAGGTCTCGTAGGCGGGTATCTCTTCGGCGCTCATGAAGGTGAGTTGCTGGAAGAACTGGTGGTCGGGCGGCAGGTCGGCAAACAGCTCGATCGCCTGTTCGGCGATCTCCATGCCCATTTCGTAGAGCGTGCGATCGAGGCCGGATTGCCTCAGCACGGAAGCAAAATAGGGATTTGCCGCCAGCCCCCTGTCGGCCAGCTCCGGGCCGGCGGCCGCGCCGAAGAGCAGGTTCTGGCCGATCGTTGCTTCCTTGTTGTAGGCGCCTGGTTCGAAAGGAACCACCAGCCCGCTCAGCCCCTCGTGTTCCAGCCGGGCTCGCAGCGCCGCGCGCAGTTCGACGATACGCCTGGCAAGCTCCGTGTGACGCTTGAGGTCGGCCGTGGAGCGCAAGCCAAGATCCAGAATGTCGCGCGACAGAACAACCGCGTCGAGCACGCGGCGTACAGCTTCAAAGAGGTCGTGCGGACCGGTGGCGCCTGCGGAAGCATAGTTGATCCAGTCGCTGTTGATATCGATATCCGAATTGCCCGACCGGCGCGCCTCGTTGATGTTCCAGCGGTGCTGGTCTGCCGCGGCACCGTCATAAGTCACCGATGTCAGCGGCGCATGCTTCAACCCGTAGAGCAGATTGTCGCGGAGGCTTGCCTGGAACAGGAAAACATCCGACGACGCATAGGACATGCGCCGTCCAGTCACTGCCTCGGGGAGTTCCAGCAGGTCGTCGGCGCCCGAAGCGACCCTTCCGCTTTCCGGCCAGTTCAGCCGCGCGAAAGCCTCCGCAAGCGCTTCCGCCCCACCTGTTGCGGTACTGACCAGCGCCACCGTCTCGCCCGGCTTGACCTGGAGGGAGATACGGTCGAGGAGCATTGCACCGCCATCGTCTGCCATGGACAGGCTGATCGCCGACAGCGGGTCGGTCATCGGACCAGGATCGTCGATCGTCAATGCCCCGATTCTCGGCGCAATGAGACCCTCGACGGTGAACTGTTCGACGACCTGCTGATATTTGACCTGGACATCCTGCCGATCCTGATCCCAGTCGATCAGTTCCTTCATCGGTCCGGGCAGATCCTTGTAGGCGCCGATCACGGCTACGAGCTGGCCGACGTCCAGCCGCCCCTGGATAACCAGATACCCGCCGACCATGTAGAACAGAAAGGGCGTGACCTGCGCGAGAAAATTGTTGAGGAACTTCACCATGAATTTCCATTGGTAAAGGTCGAAGCGTATCTTGAAGATGAGTCCGAGCCGGGCAGCAATGTCGGCGCGCTCGTAGTTTGATGTATCGTGGACGTGGACCGCGCCGATGCCGTCGACGATTTCGCCGACCCGGCCCGAAAGCGCGCGCGCCGTCAGCTGCCGTTTGCGCCCGAGTACGATCAGCCGGCGCCGCATTCGCGGGATGAGCACGATCTGGATCGCCACGATCACGGCCGCGATCATTCCGAGCCAGAAGTTCTGGACCAGGATGAACAGCATGGCCGTCAGCGCCTGGCCGCCGAGCAGTACCGGCTGCAGGAAGGCATCGCCGATGAAGCCGCCCAGCGGCTCCACCTCGTCCTTGACCATGGTCGCCACTTCGGCGGATTTCACGCGCTTGAAGTAACGGGGCGGGAACCGCAGCACACGATCGACCAGATCGAAGCGGATACGCCGCAGCATGCGTTCGCCGAGGCGGCCCTTGTAGGTGTTGATGTAGAGTTTGAACAGGCCGTTGATGATGACGAGCAGGAGGAACACGAGGCTCAGGGCGAACAGCGTCGCCGTCCGGTCGAGCTGAAAACCGGGGAAGAACTGGACCTCTCCGATGAACGGCAGGTTATAGTGCAGCTTCATGAAGGGCTGGGTCGCGCCCGGTTGTTCGAAGCCCCGGCCCTGGATCGGGCCGTTGACGATCAGCTTCGGCAGGTCGAAGGACATGAAATACGGGATCATCGAAAGCAGGACAATAATCAGTATCCAGAGCTGCTGCTTCTTTGTGTGCGTCCAGATATAGCGGGCTAGGCTGGGTTCCATATGCGACTGTGGACCTTCAGTTTAAGGAACAAAGTAAAAGCATCAGCTGGTGAGCGGCGCATCGGCTATCATCGCCGGCGATACCTTCGAAGCCTGCGAGGCGGCTTGGCGGGGCAAGATTGCGTTGTGTCGCCCGAAATCCCGAAATACAAGACGAATATGATGGATGTCACGCAACCACGCAATGCCGGCATGGACGGGCACGAGCAAGCCTTGGATCTCACGCGGGGAATTGCCGCCTATGTCAACCACCCTCTCGTGGCAGGGCTGGCGCGCGTTATCGCCAAGCATCCGACGGCCGACATCGCCAACGCCTTCAACCACAAGCAGGTCGCCTGCAAGATGTGGGCGCTCGACAGGCTGTTCGAAAGCTGTGGCGGCCGGTTCGGGCGCATATGGGTTTTGGGTGGATGGTACGGCGTATTGCCGGCGATGCTTTTCAACGATGCCCGCTTCGACATCGCGGCTGTCGATAGCATTGATATCGACCCCGAAGTCGCGCCGGTCGCCCGGACCCTCAATCGGGAAGCCGGCGACCGGTTCCGGGCGCTGACGGCAGATATGTACGCACTCGACTATGCAGCCGGGCGGTCCGACCTCATCGTCAATACGAGTTGCGAACACATAGCCGATTTGCGCGCCTGGCTTGCTCTCATTCCGCGGGGCACGAATGTACTGCTGCAATCCAACGATTATTTCAGCGAGCCGACGCACATCAACTGCGTTGGTTCACTTGCTGCCTTCGAAGCAATGGCGGCGCTGCGGGAGATGCGGTTCTCAGGCGAGCTGCCGACAAAGAACTATACGCGCTTCATGCTGATCGGAACCGTTTGAGGCATTTTCGCCCGGAGGAACATGGCGTTCCGCGACAACGACATCGCGCGCCCGTTAGAGCAATTCTAGGAAAATGTGTAACGGTTTTCCGTCCGGAATTGCGCAAAAAACAAATAGATGGAGCAGTTCAGCATTTCCGTGAAACGATGAACGGCACTAGAGTCTCAGGGACCATGTTTGGTACCGCTCGCGCAGGATTTGCGCCGAATGATGCGCGCCCTCCAGATCGAGGCGATGCGCGGATGGCCTCGGTCCCACAAGCGCCTGCTCGATCGCTTGCGCCAAACCTTCAGGTGTTAGGTCCTTTTCCATCAGCACCGTTGCAAGACCGAGTTCCTCGAGCATCAGAGCGCGAACCGTTTGTTCGGTTTCCCCGCCGGCTGCAAATGGAACGAGCAGGGAGCGGCAACCCGCGCGCAGGACGTCGCAGACCGTGTTGTAACCGGCTTGCGAGACTGACAGGCGGGCGCCGGTCAGCAGGCTGGCGAAATCCTCGCGGAACCGGAAGACGGACAGACCCGGGGTGGCATCGCGCGCGATCGCGTCAAACTCGTCTTTCGGCAGGTTCGGACCGGTGATCAAGCACCATTTCCAACCGTTGTTGGCATTCCGCGCCGCTGCGATGGTGGAGCTGACGAGACTCCGTCCGGCAGCCCCGCCACCGACTGACACCAGAACGTCGAAGCGCTCGGTTGTCGCGGGCGGTGGCGGCGCAGCAACGAGCCCAGTGTAGGTGACCTCGGCCCTGATCGCTCCGGCCAGTGGAAATGTCTTGTCGATGGTAGCGAAAGTCGGATCGCCGTGGACCATGACAAGGTCGAAATGCCTGTTGACGAGATAGACCGTTTCCTCGTTTCGGCCCGGTTTGACGCGCTCCTGAAGGATATCACGAACGGACGTCGCCAGCAGCGGCCTGGGCGACGTCGCGTCGATGGCATCGATCAGCGGCAAGAGTTCGAAGCGCATCTGCCGGCGTCCAAATGGAAACGCCTCGACAATGACGATATCAGGCCTGCAGTCCCGGAATGCCTGCAGCAGCATCTCGGAACGCCGTTTCTTGAAATCATCGTCGATGAGTTTGCCTTGCAGGTCGACAAGTCCGGAAAATCCTTCATCACCAGAGGTGACGGGTGGCAGGGTTACACATTCTACCCCCGGTCCCGGAAACCCGGCGATCGGCGCTCCGCCGGTCACGACGGTTACTTCGAAGCCGTCGTCGACCAGAGCCGCCGCAATACGGCTGGAGCGCGCGAGATGGCCGATACCGAGCAGGTGCTGGACGTAGAGGAAGGCGCGCAGCCGCTTCAACCGGCGGCCCCCCACTCGCGCTCGAACAGTTTCTTGAGCTGTCCAATGCTTGCCGTATGATCGAAATTGCCGCGTACGCGCTGCTCCGCGGCGTCGCCGAGGCGGGCGCGCAGCGCGGGATCACGGATCAGGCGCTCCAGCGCCCGTGCCAGGGCCACCGGGTCTTCCGTCGGAACCAGCAGCCCGGTTTCATCGGCAAATAAAAGCTCCGGCACGCCGGAAACATCGGTCGACACGCAGGCAAGCCGCTGGCTAGCCGCCTCCACCAGAACATTCGGCAGGCCGTCCCGGTCGCCATTTGCGGTGATCCTGCAGGCCAGGGCGAAGACGTCGGCGCAGCGGTAGTGCTCAAGCACCTCCTTCTGCCCCAGCGCGCCTTTCCAAGTGACACGACCATCCAATCCGAGCTTTTGCGCCAGTGCCTTCAGCTTTTCCAGTTCCTCGCCGACGCCGATATGCTCGAAACGCCACGCCAAATCGCCCGGCAAGAGGGCAAGGGCCTTCAGCAAGGTGTCGTAACCTTTCTTTTCGACGGCACGTCCGACACTTAGAATGATAACCGGTTGATCCGGCGCCGAGCCGTCGTGCTGCATTCGCGCCCCGCCGAAACTGCCGAAGCGATCAAGATCGAGCCCGTGATAGCTCAGATGCACGGACGAGTTGCCGTTGGCGAGTTCTTTCAGACGGTCGAAGCCTGTTTTCGTGCAAGTGACCGTCCAGCGCGCCGAGGAAAGCTTGCCCGCCAGATCCCAGTCCGCCGAAGTCCAGATGTCCTTGGCATGGGCCGAGCAACTCCAGGGCAGGCTACGAAGCTGGCTGGCGTAGCGTGTCACCGATGCCGGCGTGTGCGCGAAATGCGCATGCAGCCATCCCGCGTCTTCCGGCCATTCGGCAGCCAGCACGAGCGCTTGCCCGAAGCGGCGCAAGCGATTGCGCGTAAAGTCGCGGGGGATATCGGCAGCCAGCGATCCGAGCGCCCGCCAGAAGCCCGGCCGCAGCAGATGAACAAACAGCGAGCGAACCACGCGCAGCGGCTCGTGATGCAGATATTCCGGCAGATAATGGACGGGCGCCTTGATCTCGTCATGCACAGGGTGGCGTTTTGCGTCGGTCGGCCGCCTGAGCGCGACGAGTACCAGGTCGAACCCGGCGCGCTCCAGACCAAGCAGTTCCTGCGCGATGAAGGTTTCCGACAGCCGCGGATAGCCCTTCAGAACCACGACGATCTTGCGACGCTGCAACTCAGTTCATTCCCTCGATGACCGCAAGGTGATGGCCGGCCCGCCGGTCGAGCAGTTCCGCGACGATTTCTGAAATATGAGGCAGCCCTTCCAGCGTCAGATGCGGATTGCTCTGTGATGGGCGGGGGCGCTCCGGCAGCGCCACCAGCGCATCGGCAAATCGCTGGGAATCCTTGGCTTCATCCGGCAACAGCATCTCGATGAGGCCGAGTTCGGCTGCGCGCCGAGCGCGGATCAGTTGTTCCTCGCGAGGCTCGACGCGCGGCACGATCAGCGCTGGTTTGTCAAAAGACAGTATCTCGCAATAGGTGTTGTAACCGCCCATCGCTACCACCGCCTTGGCCCCGGCAATCAGGTCTTCCATGCGGTTGTCGAACTCGATGATCTTGATGTAGGGGATTTTGGCCCCCTTCCTGAGCAGCTTGTTGCGTTTGCGCGCCGGCATGTAAGGCCCAAGCACGATCAGCGCCCTGTGCTGCAATCGCGGATCCTGCTGATAGGCGTCGATGACGTCGTGGATCAGTTCGGCGCCGTCGCCGCCGCCACCGGTGGTGACGAGGATGTACTCGCCCTCGGGCCGGTGGCCGGGGAACTCGTTCCGCGGCAGGCTCCGTTGCAGGAAACCGACGAACCTCATCTTTGCCCTGACAGCCGGCGGCACGTCCAGGCCGGTCAACGGATCGTAGAAATCCGGTGGGCCGTAGGCCCAGACCCTGTCATAGAACAGGCCTATCTTGCGCATCACATCCCGGCGTGCCCACTCTGCTTCGAGCAGATGCGGCGCATCCATCACCTCACGCAGGCCAAGCACGAGCGTGGTGCCCCGTGTCTTGAGATAAGACAGCGTATCCTCGATCTCACCGCGCAGGCCAAGCGGTTCCTTGTCGACGATGAAAATATCGGGCCGGAAGGTCTCGGCTGTGTGGCGGATGATCGACTGGCGCATCCTTAGCGTCTCGTCCAGATCGATATCCTTTTCCAGCGAGTTGTATTCGCCGTTGCGCAACTTGATGACGCTGGGGATCTTCACGAAGTCGACACGGGCGCGGTAGTCGAAGGCGCCGGCGATGGTCGCGCCTGAAATGATAAGCACCTGAAGTCCGCGGAAATCCTCGACCAGCGAATGCGCGATCGTCCGGCAGCGCTGCAAGTGGCCGAGCCCGAACGTGTCGTGGCTGTACATGAGAATTCGAGCGTCTGGTACGTGCTGGGTCATTTTTGAACGTCTTCTAGAATTCTCGTGTTGAGCACAGTGGGCGATCCCGCAGGCTTCGAAACCATCCCGGGTCTACCGGCCTGTCCGACTTGCTACAGGGGGTGTGGAGTCCCTCAGCCCTTTTATCGTCCCCTATAGAGCATCCAGAGCGGCATTGTTACGATAGCGAATACAATTAGAGCCAATTCGGCCCAACCAGGTCTATGGGTCATGGACCCGGTCTACGATGCGATTCGTAAAATTAATCCCGCCTGTCCAGCGGGAATTGGCAACGAGAACGATGCTGGCAAGCTCAAGCGCGATCAGAGCGCCCTTCATCGTTGGTCGGTCGGGTTTTCTCATCCGTCTTTCATATCAGCCCACCGAATTTCGGCAACGGTGTCGCCTCTATCGCATTTAACGATTCGAAATTTCAAACTGATGCAGCGGCCGCTCCGGTGCGCTACGCGCCGAGACTCTCGTACGCCAAAGGATTCAATCCATTCGCATCGTGCTGGTTTTTTAGTAGGCTGTCACGAGGCAAGGTTGAGGATCCGGCGTGACGGTAGTCGACGATCGCCTTCTCGAAAGCAAGATGACCAAGGTGGAGCAAGCGCGAGCCTGGAGCCCACGCGTCATCTCGAAATTCGAGACGCTGATCAGGAGCGCCGACGACCACTCGCTCTATCGCGTCAATCCGCTGGCCTTTGCTCGCGACCGCGCAATCGCCGAGCCTGAAGCAATCGACCTCTTCCTTCACGCCGCCCGCTGTGGGCTATTCGACATGAGCTGGGATGTGCTCTGTCCCCAGTCCGGGATGGTGCTTGACAGTTTCGGCGCCCTGCGCACGCTGAAGACCCACTACGTCTGTGGCCTGTGCGACGTATCGGGCGACACCGACCTCGACGACTTCATCGAGGTCACCTTCTCGATATCGCCGAAGCTGCGGCGCCTGCCGCACCATGATCCCGAGACGCTGCCTGTCGAGGATTTTCACTGGAAGCTCCACTTCGGACATGACGGGCGGCTACCCGGGCAAGACGTTCGCTTTCTTGACGTTCTGCGCGGCTTCGTTCGGGGCATGACGTTTCTGCCGCCCGGCACCACTACAGTGCTCCGTGCCGACCTGGGACCGGGCGCCCTTGCGGGCGTCAACGTGCAGACGCAGGCCGCATTCGCTGTACCGATATCAGGCGATCCGGTGTCGGCGCCGACGCTTCTGAAGATCTATTATGACGGCAAACGCTTCTTGCCGGCGTTGCCCGCCGTGCCGCCTGGTCCGATTGTCGTTGAGGTGGCGAACAGGGGGCCGGTGCGAGGTTCGTTGCTTGCCATCAACTGGCCGCCCGAGTTGGTCGCGCTGACCACCAAGCCGGCGCTCGATTTCGACCCTTATGTCTCCGGCGGAGCGCTGCTTGCGCGGCAAACCTTCCGCCAGCTCTTCCGGTCCGAACGTGTCGACGAGAGGGAGGGGCTCGGCATCCGGCAGATCACCTTCCTGTTCACCGACCTCAAGGGTTCGACCGCCATGTATGAGCGCCTGGGTGACCTCAACGCCTATGCTTTGGTCCGCGAGCATTTCGCCCTGGTCAACGCGGCGGTTCGGCAACATTCCGGGGCGGTCGTCAAGACGATTGGAGATGCGGTGATGGCTGTATTCTCGCAGCCGTCGAATGCGATTTCGGCTGCACTCCACATTTTTGAAGAAATCGATCGCTTCAACGGCGATCATGACGGACCAGGGATCATCCTCAAGATCGGTGCCCACTGCGGACCGTCGATCGCCGTGACGCTCAACGACAACCTCGACTATTTCGGCCAGACCGTGAATGTCGCCGCGCGCGTGCAGTCCTTGGCGGAAGCCGGACAGATCTGCATTTCCGAGGCACTCTATTCCGCGCCCGGGGTCAGCGACATGGTCGCCGGCCATCATGTCGTGGCCTTTGACGCGCCTCTTCGAGGCGTGGAGGGTGATGCAACCGTTTATCGCATTATGCGGGGATAGCCGCGATTGCGTGCCAACTCCCTTTCGCACGCCGCAATGCATGTCGCGCAAAAATGTGCAGCGGTTTTGCGAAAACGACACGCATAAGACAAATAATTAGGACAGGAGCTTGTGGCATCCGTCTGGTAAGCGCAGGTGGTTTGGGTTCCGCCCGCGAAGCACGGCAAATCAGCCGCGGAGCCGCCACATTCGCACACGACCTGTGCCACGCAATTCCGTTTCCCCGAGCGGGTCGCAAGCAAAATCCGGTCCGAGCAATTGGTAGGTTGCATCCGAAATACGGATTTCATCGGGCTCCGCGGCCTTTTGAATGCGCGCGGCGAGATTGACGGTGTCGCCCCACAGGTCATAGACAAACCGCCTTTTGCCTATGACGCCCGCCACGATCGGTCCAGAGTGAATTCCAATTCTCAGTCCTAGCGGTTCGCCCGCAAAGCGCTCGCGCCTGGCCGCCTCCCGCAGCTCGAGCGCATAGTTCGCAAGGGCCTGCGCATGATCGGATCGCGCGGTGGGCAGGCCAGCGACCGCCATGACGCAATCGCCGATGGTCTTGATCTTTTCGCAGCCATGTTGTTCCGAGAGCAGATCCGCCGCCTTGAAGAAGTAATTTAGAATAGCGAGCGTCGTCGTGGCTCCGACGCTCCGCGCTCTTTCGGTAAAGCCGACGATGTCGGCAAAAAGCACACTGACCTCCGCGTGATTGTCTGCAATTTGCTCGTCCGCTTTCAACCGCTCCGCGATCGACGCCGGAAGAATGTTGAGGAGCAGGGATTCGGCGCGCCGGTATTCGCGCGCCAAGCCCTCCTGGCTCTCCCTCAACGCCTCGTTCGTCGATTGCAGCTTCGCATTGAGTTGACGCTCCCTCTCCTGCAGCAGCGTCATCTCATAGGCCTTCTGTTGAAGCCGCTGTTGGTGGTCACGTTCGGGAGTGGCGTCGAGAAAGACCAACCACGTCGAGCCGCCGTCACCAAAGAAATGAAGGTCCGCGACATGGCCGCCGGGCAGTTCCATCATGGGCATATGGAATGGAAGCTCCGGGCAAGGCAGCAGCCCTTCCATGAATTCAAGCTGATCGGCAACGAGCTCGCCAGTGCGAAGCGACGAGAGCCCGTAATGTTCGAGGTTGCCGCCCTTCTCTTCTATGCATTGCCGGGCATCGATTTTCAGATATGCGGCAAAGCGCTCGTTGGAGAAGAAATCGTATATCCAGCTTCTGACTTCTTTCGGCAATCTGGGCATGGTCTACTTGGCGACCATCGAAGCAAGCTGACGAAACGCATCGTCAACATGTTCGCCCGAAAGCGCGCTTGTCAGATAGATTTGCCATCCACGTTGCTTCAGCTCGTCAATCTCACCATCCGATATTGCCCACTGATCGGCCAGATCGGATTTGTTGAACAGCAATACGAACGGCATGGCGCCGAATTCGGCCTCGGCCCGCTCGCGCAGCGTGAGCGCCACGGCAAGAGTGGCGGGCCGGGTTCCATCGACGACAAGCACGAGCCCGGTCGCACCTCGCACATAGCTGACGCGGAATGAACCGATATCGTCTTCGCCGGCCAAATCCCACAAAATCAGATCCACGGTTTTGTCCGGGAACGCGACACTCTTCTTGTCGATTTTCACGCCAACCGTGGTCAGGTAGGTTTCTGAAAAGATGCTTTGCACGAACCTGCGAACCAGACTCGTCTTCCCGACACCGAACCCGCCCAACATGCAGATCTTTTTTTGCAGCATCTGGGCTCCCCGCTATTCCAGGTTCACCGTAATCGAAACCCGGCGATTGGTGGAGCTCCCGGTTTGACTATCAGGCACCACCGGCTCAAAGGTGCCCGCGCCCCGAACCAGCAGCAATTCCGGGGGGACGCCGCGCTTGTTGAGAAGCGCACGAACTGTCTCGGCGCGGGCGGCGCTGATCGAAGCGTTGGCCGTCTCGCGGCCCGTGGCGTCCGAATGTCCAGTCAACATGAACCGCGCTGTTACGCCTGACTTGCGGGCACTTTGGGCGAATTCCTTCAACTGATCCGCCAGTCTGTCTAGAACCGGCGTCTGCTCCGGTCCCGGGACAACTCTGCCGGAATAGAAGAAAATATCGGTCGCCTGGATGGCCTCTCTCAGTCGATTAAGTTCTGGAAGGTTCAGCTCGCGCAGCTGTGAGACATCCATCACCACTCCGTCCGTGGAAAGTTGCTGCGCGGCGGCCCGCGCCCGGTTGATCCACGTGACGGTAGCCTCACCCGCGGCAACGATTCGGTCATCGATGATCGTAAGCTGTACCGTATCCGGCGGAGCCAGCGATGCCGTCAGCCGCTTCAACACGAACTCCGGCTCGAGGCTCTGATAGAATTGCCACTGTGAATGCACGCGAGCGGGATCGACCTCCGTTCCCGACAACAGCGACTGCGGGTCGGCGGCGAGCGGGTCTCTCAGACCGGAAATGTAGAAATGTCCGCCCCTCGCCGTTTGTTGGGCGACGATGATTCCCGGTTGGGCCTCAAGTCGCGACACATAATACTGCCAATGCTCCGCCGCGCGTGCATCGGGGCTCACATCACGAACCTTGGAGATGTCGAACTCCGGTCCTCCTACTGAGAGCTGTCTTGCCGCTGCGCGCGCCCGATCTATCCAGGTGTCGGGAGCCTCGCCCTCGGCAACGATGCGGCCATTGACGATCGAAAGTCGCACTGTATCCATCGGATACAGCGACGCCGCCAGCCGCTTCAGCACGAACTGCGGCTCAAGGCTCTGGTAGAATTGCCAGCTTGCATGAACGCGAGCGGGATCGACCTCCGTCCCGGACAGAAGCGACTGCGGGTCGACGGCAAGCGGGTCTCTCAGGCCGGTAATATAGAATTGGCCATCGCGCACATTCTGTTGCGCGACGATGATGCCGGGCTGCGTCTCGAGTCGCGACAAATAGGCCTGCCAGCGCTCCTCGGGGCTCACATCACGGACCCCGGAGATGTCGAAGGCCGGACCGCCGGCTGAAAGCTGCTGGGCGGCGGCCCGCGCCCGGTTGATCCACGCGGTGGTGGCCTCACCCTCGGCAACGATGCGATCATTGACTACTGACAGCCGCACCGAATCCGGCGGCGCCAGCGACGCCATCAGCCGCTTCAGCACGAACCGCGGTTCAAGGCTCTGGTAGAATTGCCAGCTTGCATGAACACGCGCGGGATCGACCTGCGTTCCGGCCAACAGCGACTGCGGGTCGGCGGCAAGCGGGTCTCTCAGACCGGTAATATAGAATTGGCCGTCGCGTACATTCTGATCGGCGACGATGATGCCAGGCTGGGTTTCCAGTTGCGACACATAGGTCTGCCAGCGCTCCTCGGCGCTCACATCGCGGACCCCTGAGATGTCGAAGACCGGCCCGCCTGCCGAAAGCTGCTGGGCGGCGGCCCGCGCCCGGTTGATCCACGTGGTGGTCGCCTCACCCTCGGCGACGATGCGACCATCGACGACCGAGAGTCGTACCGAATCCGGCGGCGCCAGCGACGCCGTCAGCCGCTTCAGCACGAATTCCGGCTCGAGGCTTTGGTAGAACTGCCAGTTTGAATGAACGCGGGCGGGATCGACCTCCGTTCCCGACAACAGCGACTGCGGGTCGGCGGCGAGCGGGTCTCTCAGGCCGGCAATGTAGAACTGGCCGCCGCGAATTTTTTGTTCGGCAACAACGATCCCCGGCTGGGTCGCCAGCCGCGACCGATAGGTCTGCCAGCGCTGCCCGGCTTGCCAGGAAAGAAAGAACCAGGCGCCTGCCGCAGCCAGAATCAGCAGGGCTGCCGTCACCACCAGCCACGGGAATCCCTCTTTTGAATCCGTATGCTGCAGCTCGACGCAGGTTTGCAACTGGGTCTCTACGCCGGGCAACTGCGAGGTGTCCCCGTCGAAGCGCTCCAAAGCCTGCGAGGACTGATCATGGATGCGAAGCAATACGTCGCGGATTATTTCGTGCAGCTCCTCCGGCGGATTTCCCCTGATCACCGCAACCAACGTCGCAAACGGTCCGACTTCCGACCAGAGGCGAAGCTCTCCGAACCGGATGGTGTCCAGGCCGCTGTTTTCTTTCTCGTTGAACGAGTCCTTCACAAAATCCTGGATTGCGCTGAGCATCGAGGAAATCAGTTGTGGGTCTTCGCTGGTCGCGTTTTCGGCTGTTACATGCGCGATCAAAAGCCCGGAACTGCGGCTGATGAGAAAGACATGCTCCACGCGATAGACGAGAGAATGCTTGAGAACGACTTCGGAGAAGCTTGTTCCCGTCCTCCAGGCCTCAAATCTCCACTTGAGACCATGCCAGGTAAATATATGCCTTAAAGATTCATTCAGCGACTGGAAGGTCTGGTCAATCTTTTCGCCGATCGACTTGCGAATGGCCGGCAGAAACACCGGATACAATATATCGGTCAGCGCGCTGGGGTTCTTCTGGATGGACCTTTGCGCAGCCCTCTCGACAGCTGGCGCAAGGGCCTCGCCGAGCTGCACAAGAGACGCCCCTGCGGCTGCGGTAGGGAGAACGCTCCCCACCGCAGCCGCAAGCTGCTCAGGTTCGTCGAGCAGGTGCGTAACGCGTGAAAGCTCCGAGATTTCGTGGCCGACGAGCAGTTGGCGAAGCCTTTCCAGCCGATGATCGGCGGCTGGAACGCCTTCGTAAAGCGCATGGTTGTCCGGATCGACGTTTTTGGCAATTTCCACCAAAAGGCGGGCCAAAGCCTCGCGATCAATCCCGGTATCGTTCGAAGCTACTTTTTTAGGAAGGCTGATTGGTTCGACGCTCGACGTCAACTTCCGATCAACTCACTTTCCAACCACGCTCCGAATTGCCCTTGCTGCCGACGGGATCCTGATTGAGACATTTCGCGACCTCGACAAACAGGCCGGCCAAAAGATTTCGGTCGGTCTTGACGTTGCTGAGGTCGGAAAAGATCTTCTCCATCAGCATTTGAGCGCTTTCATTCTTTTGCTTGATTTCCTCGCGCAGCAAATGGTCGCTTCTGTTCATACGATCCGCTATTTCGCGCTCGAGCTCGCTCAATTGATCAGACAAAGCGCGCACCTGCTTTTCAAGCGCTTGATTTTGATCGCGAAGATTGCGGTCGATCTCCTTGTCGGCCTCGGCTCGCGCATCTTTTTCGTTCCGCAACTGCGTCGCCAGCGAGTCAACCTGCTTCTTGGCATTCGACTCGTAGGTCTCAAGATTGCGCTTGGCCTCGGATTCGACATCCTTGAACCGCTGCAGGAACCGTTCCTCAAGTTTGGAGAAGCGGCGATCATAGTCCTGCATCTGATTGCCGAACAGCAGATCGCGTATCTTGTCGACACCTGGAGCGTCACCGCCGGGCCCGCCCTCGCGCGCTTGGGGGGCCATAAAGTTCAGCCCATTTCCCTCTGCATTACCGATCAAATTTGCGTCCGCTTTATTTGCCGCAGAAGCGGCACTCGAAGATTCCTTCGCCATCACCGTGCCCCAATTACCCACTGCAACATTAGGAGACTGTAAATTATGTCAGACAAATACCAGGCCCGCAAGGCGAAATCCTCTTGGCTTGAAGCCAGTTCGTCCGTCGCTTGTTCGTCTCTTGGACCAGCGACAAATGCACAAGTCCCGATTGGCGTCGCTCTGGTGCCGCTTGTGATGGCGGCGATAGCCGGCCGATCCATTTGATCATTCGCCAAGCCACGCATTACGAAGCGAAATTCGACCGCTCACCTTGCACCCTGCTATCAGTTCCACACGGTCGACAGTCGACCCCGCCCGTCAGTCGGCGCATAGCCCGATTGCAAGCCTCAATCACCACCCCAAAAAGCAAGCCGGGCTTACCTGTTCCCACCGTGCGCGCAACAGTAGTGGCCTCACGAGGGGAACGAGCCTTATCTCGCGGTAACTGAATCTCCGAGAAATCCAGCTTCGAATTCGGCCCGCAGCTCATCTTCGCGTCCGAGATACCGAGGCGAAAGGTGTATCTGGTGGGCGGAGATCGCGCCGGCTTGCCTGGCGATCGCACCTGCCTGCGCGGCGGTCAGATGCTTCTTCGACGCCGCGAGGTCTCGGTCTGCCTCCAGGAATCCGCCTTCGATGAAAAGCTCATCGGCGCCGCGCACCAAGTTGGATAGACGTGTGACATTGTCCGAGCAGAACGCCAAATCAGTCGCATAGGCGATGCGTTGACCCGGCGCACGGACCAGTGCCTGAGCCCGCAGCAGTTCCCCAAGCGTTACCTTCCTGCCTACACTCGGCGTGAACTCGGTAGCCGCGTCGGCGCCGCGTCGCGCCGCCCGCTTGGCGTTTGTGAGCCAAGGTCCGACGGTAAGATCGAGTTCATCCAGGCGCGACCTGTGCACGTTGACCCGTAGCTTTTCCTGGAAGGCGAAGGCTAAGCAAGGAATCCCGTGATCGAGCGTGACGGCTTCGATCGTGAACTCCGGATCGTCCAAAGGGAACTGAGTGTCTGCGTTCTGCCAATTCTCCCGCACGAAAGCCCTGCGCGCCCGGAAGACGGCTGCAGTGGCAAAGCCTTCTTCCGTCCAATCAGAGGCGAAGATCGTAAAGTCCTGCGACCGTTCGTTGAGGAGATTCCAAGTGTAGGCCCCCAGCTTCGCCTGGACGGCATCCGCCAGTCCGGGCGGGCCGATGATATGGACCTGCTTTTCACGATAGAGCGACACCCCGAGCAGACGATCGAACCCGCTGAAGTGGTCCATGTGCATGTGCGACACGAATATGTGCGAAACGCGCAGGATCTCACGCGGCGAAAGCGCCGACAGATCGCCAAGGTCAAAAAGGACTGCCTTACCGCCGAAGCGGAAATCGAGAAGCAGTACCGGGTCGGAAAACGGCTCATTTACCAAGCGCGGCTGGACGAGAAGCGTCATGATGGGGGAGGCAAGAGTTGCATCCTCCAAAACACGGGACGCGTGCCGTTCGTTCCGCCGGTCGGTCCGGATAGGCTACGGACACGGGCATTGCGTCCACGCGGTCGAACGTGTCGCCGGGACCTCGGCGCCAATGCAGGGATCGACCAAACGGTCCACGGCCTTCAAGGCGATCGGCGAGATTGGCGCGGCGTCTCTGCGGCTGGGCCCCACATGCCATTCTTCAAAAGTCGACGACGGCCGTGTCCGGCATCTGCTGCTCGAACAGGGTCCAAAAACCTGAGCCCCGGGCTTCGGAGTACCAGTGTTCGAAATCCGCGAGCGCGGCACGGATAATGGCGGATTGGTTCCCGTTCGTGTCCCGGAACATGGCCAGCGCAACCGGCGCAAAATGCGAGATCACCTCCGAGCGCGCCTCACTGTCTGCATCCCAGCCGAGGCGCGTGCGCAAGGCGGCGAAGGCGTTCGCAACGGCGATATCTTCACTTTCTGCCGCGGCCATCGCATCGGCGATCATCTGCATGAAATTGAGCCGCCGGAAAGCAAATGCGCGGTCCTGCTCCAGAACTGCGATCTGCCTTGCTGCCTCCTGCCGGAAGCTCGTCTCCACAGCTTTGGCGGACTCGGCGGCGGTCCTCAGTTCAAGCAGAAAAGGTGTTGGCATCGCGTCGTCTCCTCGAAAGATCCGCACATTTCCGGGGCCAACTCTAAGAGGATGGCGGAAGAGAGTGGGAGTCGAACCCACCAAGGACCGGCTCGCGGCCCCTCCCGGATTTGAAGTCCGGACGCCCCACCGGGGACGATGCTCCTCCAGAAGCTTTCGTGATTGGCGGCCCACTGTCGTCCTGACGGCGAAACAGGTCCAGGCGATGCTTGTTGGCACGCCGCAAATCACCGCGCCGCAAGGTGACGCCGTGCCGGTCGAGGAATTCGAGGATGTGGACGGCAATCTTGCGCCCGCTGCCCGCACTGTCGCGAAACTGTGCGACGCTGAACCGTCCGTCATGCTCGGCCGCCAGATCGCAGACGATCTCGACGATCTCACCCAGCACCGAATGAAGGAAGAAGTGATCGTGCGCAACCTCATGCACTATGCCGATGCGTCCGGCGAGCTTCAGGACCTTGCGAATTTCCGCTTCCGGCCGGGCAAGCTCGCTTGCGATATCGCGCACTCTTGGGGGATGGAATTTCACCCGGCCGGCTAATCGTGGCTCGATCTCGCGCCAGAGGGCCTCTTCCCTGGCCGCGAGACGGACCTGATGTCCCGGAAGCCGTATCCAGGCGCCGTCAAGCTCGATCTGACCGGCGCGGACCAGGCTTCGCGCCGCAGCAGCGAAGGCCGGCGCGGGAAGACAGGGATCGAGCTGAAGGCGCAGCTTTTCCATTCCGATGCCCGGCAAATCCGGGTTGCCGGCATGAAAGGCCTCCAGGATTGAGCCCAAGTCGTGCCTGAACCGAGCCCAACGCACCGACGAAACCACGAACTGCTTCTCCCCGACGGGAATCGTGACAAGGCCAAGACAATCGATCAGGCTTGTAATCTCGCCGGCGCCGAGCGCCCGATCACGTGCGAAGGCCGCGAGCTCCAGATAGTGGGGCGGCGTGTCGAGCAGGGCAGCGACGGCCTTTTCCGGAGCCGCGATGGCGAATGCTTCGAGCATGGCCAGCCGATCCGGTGAGCGGCGTTTCCGGCTTGGGGCCCTGAGGTCGATGAAGCGCCCGCCGCCTATGGTTCGCTGGGCGGAGGTGTCGCGCATCACATAGGCGTCGCCGGCGGCAGCGGCGATCGGACTCTCCAAAACGATCTGGACCTTGGCCGTGCCGCCCGGCGCTATAGGCTCGTCGCCGAGGAGCACAATCCTCGCCCCGACCTCGGCCGCGGCGTGATGGAGCCGCACCGGGAACCACTGCCCGATCGGCCTTGGCTCGCGTGGCAGCACGCGCAACTCCGCGTCGATCCTGTCCGCCGGCGCGTGAAGCGCGGGATCAAGGATCACGTCTCCCCGGCGGATCGCCTCCTTGCTGACGCCGTCGCCGGTCAGACAGAGCGCGCAGCGGTCTCCGGCTCGGCCGCGCTCTGCCATGCGGTTCTGAGCGTGGATCGAGCGAACGCGCGCAGCAAGCCCTGGCGGGCTTACCACCACGCTGTCGCCGACTCCGACGGAGCCTGAAAGGACGGTGCCGGTAACGACGGTGCCGATGCCGTGCAGGGTAAAGCAGCGGTCGACCGCCAGTCGAAAGCGGTCCGAGGCTGAGCGCCTGGCGAAGCGCGATGCCTCTTCGGAAAGCAGGCGTCGAAGGTCATTGATGCCTTCGCCGGTAACGATAGAGGCCGGGATGACCTCAGCCTCTTCCAAGCCGGTGCCGGCGAGGGCGGCGCTGACGTCCGCGCTGACGGCTGCGCGTCGTGCCGGGTCGGCCAGATCACACTTCGAGAGCACGACCAGCCCGCGCCTGACGCCAAGGAGATCGACGATCGCCAAGTGTTCACGCGTCTGCGGCATGACGCCGTCGTCGGCCGCCACGACCAACAGCACGAAATCGATGCCGCTGGCGCCGGCGACCATTGTGTGGACGAAGCGCTCGTGGCCGGGAACGTCTATGAACCCGACGACGTCCCCGCTCGGCGTCGGAAGATAGGCGAAGCCGAGATCGATCGTCATGCCGCGCGCCTTCTCTTCCTGGAGCCGGTCCGTGTCGACGCCCGTCAGTGCTTGCACCAGCGCCGTCTTGCCGTGATCGACATGCCCCGCAGTGCCGACGATCATGGCGCGAGCTCCTCGAACGGCAGCGCGGCGCGGCGCTCGGCCTCGGCGATATCGTCCGCGGTCAGCGCGGCGAGCGCCGCGTCCAGGTACCGGCCTGCCAGAGCACTCCCGCCTGCCCGTGCACGCAGCAGCCAGGCATAGGCTTCGACGGCGTCGGCGGGAACGCCGGCCCCGAGATGGCAGGCGGCGCCGAGCATGGCCTGACCATCCGCGTCGCCGCGCAATGCCGCCTTGCGCCACCAGCGGACCGCTTCCGCGGGATCGCGCGACACGCCGAGCGCATCGTGATAGAGCATGCCTACACGAGTCATTGCCGATGCGATCCCTCGCCCGGCGGCGGCCAGCGCCCAGCGCCGCGCCTCGGCAATGTCGGGCTCGATCACCTGACCCTCGAGCAGCATCCAGCTCAGCATGTCCTGTGCCGGTCCGTCGCCCTGCTCGGCCGCCGCCCGATAGAGCTGGGCCGCGCGGCGGTAGTTCTGTTCGACGCCTTCGCCACGGAAACAGAGCGAGGCGAGGTTCCGCTGCCCGACCGGATCGCCGGCTTCGGCGGCAATCGCCAGCCAGCGGACGGCGAGACTGCGGTCACGCTCGACGCCAAGCCCCTCGGCGAAGCAGGCGCCGATATTGTTTTGGGCGCGAGCCGATCCGGACCGCGCCAGCGGCTCCCAAATCCCGAGAGCTGTGGCATAGTCGCCACGTTTGGCGGCGTCGAGGGCAGCCGCCAACTGGTCGGCCACAGGTGTCCGAGCGGGCTTGCGCGCGAGATGATCAAGCCACCGCATCACCATCTCCTCCCAGAACGAAGTTTGCGAGATTGGCTACAAAGCCGGCTTCGTCTTCAAGGCAACGCAGATCAAGCACGAGCGCCCGCTTTTCCACCCGCCCGATCACCGGAACAGGCAGCGTCCGCAACGCGGCTGCAAGCGCTTCGAGGGCCTGACCGCTTCCTGAATGGGGGCTGAGGGCAAGCCCGGCGCTGGGCAAGGTGTCGAGCGGCATTGCACCCGATCCGACCTGGCTGCGGCACTCCATCACTTGCACTGCAAATTGATCGCCCAGAGCGTTTGAAAGCACGGGAGCCAGGCGCTGGGCCTGGGCGGCAATATCGATGGCGAGGCGTGCGAGCAGCCTCAGAGTCGGCAAACGCTCGGCCAGGCGATCCGGGTTGCGATAGAGCTTCAGCGTCGCCTCCAGCGCGGCCAGCCGGAGCTTGTCGACGCGAAGCGCCCTCTTCATCGGATTTCGGTTGACCTCGGCGACAAGATCCTTCCTGCCGACGATGAAACCAGCCTGCGGCCCTCCGAGCAGCTTGTCGCCCGAGAATGTGACGAGATCGGCGCCGTCCGCGATCGCTTCGCCCACGGTCGGCTCGTGCCTGAGGCCATATTGGGTAAGATCGATGAGCGTGCCCGAGCCGAGGTCGTGGACGAGAGGCACGCCGCGCTCCCTGGCGATTGCCGAAAGCTCACGCGCCGAGACCTGCGCCGTGAACCCCTCGATCCGATAGTTGGACGTATGCACTTTGAACACCAGCCCAGTCGCCGGACTGATAGCCGACAGATAGTCCAGGGGATGCGTGCGGTTGGTGGTCCCGACCTCAACGAGCTTCGCGCCCGCACGAACCATGATGTCCGGCATGCGGAACGCGCCGCCGATCTCGATCAGCTCACCACGCGACACGATGGCTTCACGGCCGAGCGAGAGCGTGTTGAGGACGAGCAGGACCGCGGCCGCGTTGTTGTTGACGATTGTCGCATCCTCGGCCCCGGTGAGTTCGCATATGAGCATGCGCAGATGATCGTCACGTTCGCCGCGTCTACCCGTCCCGATATCGAACTCGAGCGCCACTGGCTCGCGCATGGCGACGCGCATCGCCTCGGCGGCTTCGCCCGCAATCAACGCGCGGCCGAGATTGGTGTGCAGCACAGTGCCGGTGAGGTTGAAAACCGGGCGCAACGATGGGTGCGCGGCGGTCTTGAGCCGGACAAGCGCGTCGACAGCGAGGTCGCACGCATCAGGCACCGCGGCCCCGGTGCGGCACGCCGCCCGCGCTTCTTCGAGCGCATCGCGGATGGCGCGCGTCGTGGACTGCTGCCCGAAGCGCTCGACCGCCGCAGCCGCGAGCGGCGTCTTCAGCACTCGATCGACCGAGGGAAGATCGCGCAGGCGAGTTGCGGGCAAACCGGACATCGCACCCTCAATAGCCGATCAGGAACGGATTGAACGATCCGCGGCGATAGCCGGCTTCGCGCATGAGCATGTCGAGGCCAAGCGTCGCCACGTCGTCGGCGATTGGGTCGAGATGGGGGTCCTTGTGCTGATGCAGGATCTTCACATAGCAGCCGCAGGAATCGCAGGTTTCGGCCTTCACCGTGCCCGGCCCGCCCTCGACCTCCTGGTAGCCGATGCCCTTGGTCGAGCCGCACAACGTGCATTTGATGCGCACGTGGTTCCACAGCGTGCCGCATAGCGAGCATGCGCAGAAGCGCGACCCGTGGGCCCCTTGCCAGCCGACAATGATCGAGGATGCCGGCGGGCCACCGCAGGCGGGGCATGCGCCTTCGCCTACCGGCACCAATGCAGGGGCGTCCAGTCGGGCGGCGAGACGGGCGAAGTGAACCTGCAGCGCGGCCGCGGCATAGACGTGCTCGGCGAGCGCCTCCATTGGGATCGCACCGGCGAGCACATTGCGCACCATGCCGAAGCGCTTCGCCGGAGTGGCCTGCCTCAAACGGTCCAGCGCATCGGCTGCGGCTCCTGGCTTCTCGATCTCCGATGCCGCGGCGACCAGGCGGTCGAGCGTCTCTGCGGCCATGTCGAGCGCGAGGCTGTTGCGGTCGAGCGGCGGCATTCCAAAACTGTGCGCGCGCTCGCGCGCCGCGCCATCAGGCATCTCTGGTTCCGCCAGGCCCTCCTGAATGCGGTGCTGCACATCGGCGAGAGCGGAAAGAAAGCGAAGATAGGGACGCAGCCCATGGCCTGCAGCCAGCGCGTTCCACCGCTGCGCGCGACGAGAAAACAGACTTGCGGGCTCTGGAAGGCGGGCAAAGGGAGGGGCGGAGACCTCGCCTATGGCGGTGGGGTCGGAACCGGCCGGAATGATCTGTCTTGGCATTCGAGCCTCACGAACCGCACGGGTCACGTGGTTGCCTGACCGGCACAAAAATCATGTGCCAACACAAAACTAGGGCGGGAAAGTCGTCCGACCAGCGCCCGCTCTATTCGGCGGGCTTCGATCCCGATGATCCTGTTTCCTTGCTCGATTTGGTGACGAGCTCCCGCAGCCATTTGCGGTGATGCCGCCAAGCCCAACCGCCGGTCACCCGCCCGCGCGTCATGGCCGGAATGGTACCGCGCACCCAGATGGCCGAGTAGAAATGGACGATCCAGACGCCGATGATCGCGACGGCCGCGATGGAGTGGACTAGTATGGCCAGCCGCTTCTGGTCGATTGTCGTATACTGGGAGAAATACTGATCCCATGCCACCAGTCCACTGGAGATGAGGATCACAATCAGCACCGACATCGACCAGAAGACGAGTTTTTGGCCGGCATTGTATTTGCCGACCTCGGGAACATTGTCCTCTTGATTGGCCAGCACGTCGCGGAAACGGCCGAGCCACGTCCCGTCCTCGCGTCTCCACAGATTGGCTTTCCAGAACCGAAGGAAAAGCCCAAGGAAGCCGAAGAAGAGCACGACGCCGATCCAAGGATGGATGAAGCGTGTGAACTGACCTCCGCCGAAAAGGCCGGACAGGAAGAACAGGCTCGGGTGGAACATCGCAAGGCCGGACAGAGCGAGCAGGACCAGGCTCGCCGCGGTGATCCAGTGGTTGATCCGCGCCCCTACCGTGTAGCGGTCCACGATCACCGGCTTGCCGGGATGGACCTGTTCGTTCGGCTTGAGGTCATCGGCGGCCATGGCTGTCGCCTCCCGTCAGCTCTTCGGCGTGCTCCTCATCCGCCTCGGTTACCCTGTTCGGTCCCATGATCAAATGGTGGAGCAAGCCGACGCCGGCCGCCACGCCCAACACCGTGAGGCCTGCATATTTGGTTACACCTTTCCACGCCTCGACCAACGGACTGATCTTCGGGTCCTTGGGCAGGCCGCCGTAGATCTCCGGCTTGTCGGCATGATGCAGCACATACATTACATGTGTGCCGCCAACGCCCGGTGGATCATAGAGGCCGGCATTGACGAAGCCGCGCGACTTCAAGTCCTCGACACGCTTGGCGGCCCAACCCGTCATCTCATCCTTGGTGCCGAAGACGATCGCCTGCGTTGGGCAAGCCTTGGCGCAGGCAGGGCCTTGGCCGACCGCGACGCGGTCTGAGCAGAGCGTGCATTTATAGGCCGTGTGGTCGACCTTGGAGATGCGCGGGATGTTGAACGGGCAGCCCTTGATACAATAGCCGCAGCCGATGCAGTTCTCGTGGACGAAATCGACGATGCCGTTCGAATATTGCACGATCGCGCCCGGCGCCGGACAGGCCTTGAGGCAGCCCGGATCGGCGCAGTGCATGCAGCCGTCCTTGCGGATCAGCCATTCGAGCTCATTGGTCTCGGGGTTGTCCCATTCGCTGTAGCGCATCAGCGTGAACATGTCCGGCGTCAGGTCGGGCGGATTCTCGAAGGCGCCGGCGAAGACACCGACTTCCGGATGCGTGTCGTTCCACTCGATGCAGGCCGTTTGGCAGGCCTTGCAGCCGATGCATTTCGAGACATCGATGAGCTTGGCGACTTCCGTCAGCTGCTTCTCAGGAGCAGGAACGGTCGACGCCGAGCGGCGGATGAGGTCCTTCTCGGAGAGACGCGGGGTCGTCTGCGTCGTCGATGGATTGGGAAGGGGAGGAAACATCGCTTGCCCCTCCTATGCCGCCGGGCCCGGTGCGGGCTCGATATTGACCAGGAACGCCTTGTACTCCGGCGTCTCGATATTGGCGTCGCCGACAAAGGGCGTGAGCATATTCGGGCCGAAGCCTTTCTTTGCCGCTCCGGTGAAGCCCCAGTGCAGCGGAATGCCGACGATATGAATGGTCTTGCCGTCGCAGGTGAGCGGCCTGATCCGTTTGGTCACCATGGCTTTCGCCACCACCGAGCCGCGCTTCGACCAGACACGCACCCAGCCGCCCTTGGCGATGCCCTTCTCGGCCGCAAGCTGTTCGGAAATCTCCACGAAGAATTCCGGCTGGATCACCGCATTGACGATGACGTGCTTGGTCCAGAAGTGGAAATGCTCGGTCAGCCGGTAGGAGGTCGCCGCGTAGGGGAACTCCGGCGAGGCCGCTTCGGCGAACTGGGCCATGTCGCCTTGGAATACCCGCGCCGCGGGATTGCCGCGGACTTTGGGCGCCACCGGATTGACGATCGGCGACTCGAACGGCTCGTAGTGCGCCGGGAACGGTCCGTCGCGCATCATGGTTCGGGTAAAGAGACGCGAGACGCCTTCCGGGTTCATGATGAACGGGCCGACCTGATCAGGCTTAGCCGACGGCGCGATATCAGGTACGTCGTAACCCGACCACTTCTGGCCGTCCCATGCGATCACTTTGCGGCTCGGATCCCAGGGCTTTCCGGTGAGATCAGCGGAGGCCCTGTTATAGAGAATGCGGCGGTTGGCGGGCCATGAGAACGCCCATTTCGAATAGAAGCCGGCATCGTCCGGATCGCTCGTATCCCGCCGGGCCATGTTGTTGCCGTTCTCGTTGAAGCAGCCGGAATAGATCCAGCAGCCGCAGGCGGTCGAGCCGTCGTCACGCAATGCGGCAAAGGCCGGCAGCAGCTTGCCGGCCTCGGCCAGCACCTTCGTCGGATCGGTCGTGTCGGTCACCTTGGCGAGCGCCCTGCCGTTGATCTCCTGCGCAAGTTCTTCGGCCTTCGGGTCGCCGGGATCGGCGTAAGGCCAGTTGAGCTTGACGATCGGATCGGGGAAGGCACCGCCTTCCTTGGTGTAGAGATCCTTCAGGCGCAGGTAGAGTTGCGCCATGATCCAGGTATCGCGCTTGGCCTCCCCGGGGGGCGTGCCGCCGGCCCAATGCCATTGCAGCCAGCGTCCCGAATTAACTAGAGAGCCATCGTCCTCCGCGAAGCAGGTCGAGGGCAGCTGGTAGACTTCCGTCTGAATCTTCGACGGATCGACATCGTTGTACGGCCCGTGGTTCTCCCAAAACCGGCCCGTTTCCGTATCCAGCGGATCCATGATGACCAGGAATTTGAGCTTGGAGAGGGACTCGATCACCTTCTTCTTGTTCGGAGCCGCCTGCAGCGGGTTGAAGCCCTGGCAGAAATAGCCGTTCATCTTGCCCTGGTGCATCAGCTCGAAAGTTCGCAGCATGTCGTAGCCCGGCACGTCGAGCTTCGGCAGATAGTCATAGGCGAAGTCGTTCTGCGGCGTTGCCGCATCACCCCACATCGACTTCTGGAAGCTGACGAAGAACTTCTTGTAGTTCTGCCAATAGCTCATCTGGTTCGGCCGCAGCGGCTTGAAGCCGCGCGTCGACATGTAGGTCGCGAGGTCCGGCTCCTTCTGCGTCGGCACCGTGAGATAACCCGGAAGCAGGTTCGACATCAGCCCCAGGTCGGTCAGCCCCTGGATGTTCGAATGGCCGCGCAATGCATTCATGCCGCCGCCCCGAATGCCGATATTGCCGAGAACGAGCTGCAGCATGGCCATGGCGCGAATGTTTTGCGAGCCCTTAGAGTGCTGCGTCCAGCCGAGCGCATACATCGACGTCATTGCCTTGTTCGGCGCGGACGTTTCGGCAACCATCTTGGCTACCTGAAGGAATTTCTCCTTCGGCGTGCCGCAGATGCGTTCGACCATTTCCGGCGTATAGATCGCGACGTGGTTCTTGAGCAGGTTCCAGACGCAACGGGGATTGGCCAGGGTTTCGTCGACGACGGCGAAGCCATCGGGTCCGATATCGTAATCCCAACTGGACTTGTCATAGTCCCGCTTTGCCTCGTCATAGCCGGAGAACAAGCCGTCCTTGTAAGTGAAGCCCTGCTTGACGACATAGGGCGCGTTGGTGAACGCCTTCACATAGTCCCATTGCACCTTGTCATTCTGGATACAGTAGTTGATGAGGCCGAGCAGGAAGGCGATGTCGGTCCCCTGGCGGATCGGCGCATAGACGTCTGACACCGAGGCCGAGCGCGTGAAGCGCGGATCGATGACGATGAGCTTGGCGCCGCGGTTGGCCTTGGCTTCCGTAACCCATTTGAAGCCGCACGGATGGGCTTCGGCGGCATTGCCGCCCATGATCACAACAAGATCCGTGTTCCTGATGTCGGTCCAGGAATTGGTCATTGCGCCGCGGCCGAATGTTGGGGCGAGACTCGCCACCGTCGGGCCGTGTCAGACACGCGCCTGGTTGTCGAACGCCAGTATCCCTGTGCTGCGGACTACCTTGTAGGTCGCGAACGCGGTTTCATTGGTCGAAGCCGAGGCGGCGAGGAAGCCTGTGGTGAGCCACCGGTTGACCGTCACGCCGTCATTGTTCTTCGCGACGAAATTCTTGTCGCGATCGTCCTTCATCAGGCGCGCGATGCGATCCAGCGCGTCCTCCCAGCCTATCGGCTCGAACTTGTCGGACCCGGGCTTGCGGATCAATGGATGCTGCAGCCGGGTCGGAGATTTTACGAAGCCGAGCAGGGCCGATCCCTTGGGGCACAACGTGCCGCGATTGGTCGGATGGTCGGTATCGCCCTCGATATGGGTGATCTCGGCCTTTTCGCCCTTCCTGAGGTCGCCTTTCGAATACAGGATGATGCCACAGGCCACCGAGCAGTAGGGGCAGGTGTTGCGCGTCTCGACCGTGGTGGCGAGCTTGAAGGGCCGTATCGCCGCCGCATGCGCGGCCTCGATGTCGGCGAAGCCGAAAGCTCCCAACGTTGTGCCGGCGAGACCCGCGCCTGCGGTACGCAGGAACGCGCGCCGTGAGAGTTCAACGTTCATCTGGATTTCCTCCCGAATTCCACGCCCATCGGGGCATCTAGAACCAAGGGATACGCACGCCATTTTGAGCCGAATTGGCGTAATGTCAAAACTTAGAGCGCAAATCAGCGCCGGCAAATGTTTCACGCAGGAAAATGGAATTGACGCTCTTCGGAACGTGATCCTACAGTAGGGCGTGGTGTTGGAAACGGCTCCCGCGTTGCGGGGCGATATCACCGAAGCACATCCGCGCCTGACCAGCCTTGCCCATGGCGGCGGCTGCGGCTGCAAGCTGGCGCCCTCCGTCCTTCAGCAGCTTCTTGCCGAGCAGGCGGAACCGAGCCCCTTCAGGCAGCTCCTCGTCGGCACCGAAACCGGAGACGATGCTGCCGTCTGGCAGATCGACGACGCGACCTGCGTGATTGCAACCACCGATTTTTTCATGCCGATGGTGGACGATCCTTACGATTTCGGCCGGATCGCCGCGGCCAACGCACTCTCCGACGTCTATGCAATGGGCGGCCGCCCGATCATGGCCTTGGCCATCGTCGGAATGCCGATCGAGAAATTGCCGACGCATACGGTGCAGGAAATCCTCAAAGGCGGCTGCGACATCTGCGCCACAGCCGGGATACCGATCGCGGGCGGCCATTCGATCGACTCGCCGGAGCCGATCTACGGGCTTGCCGTGACCGGCATCTGCCGACCGGAGGCAATCCGGCGCAATTCGGGAGCTAGGCCGGGAGATGCTCTGATCCTAACCAAGGGACTCGGCGTCGGGATCTATTCAGCTGCCATCAAAAAGCAGGCGTTGTCGCCCAGCGGCTATAAAGAGATGATTGCTTCGACGACTCTTCTCAACCGGATCGGAGCGGAACTCGCCGAGGACGCAAGCGTGCATGCGATCACCGATGTGACCGGCTTTGGCCTGCTCGGACACGCCCTTGAGATGGCGCGAGGCTCAGCCTGTGAGCTCGTGATCCACAATCGCGAGATTCCGGTCTTTGCGCAGGCCTCATCACTTGCACAACAAGGCTTCGTCACCGGCGCGTCACGGCGCAATTGGGCTAGTTACGGCGATGCGGTGCGACTGCCTAAGGGCATGCCGGAGTGGCGGCGCGATCTGCTTGCCGACCCGCAGACATCAGGTGGGCTGCTGATTGCCTGCGATCCCGGCAGGGCCACCGCCCTGGTCGAGAGAGTCGTCGCAAGCGGCTATCCGTCGACTAGAATGATCGGGTGTGTAAAAGGCGGCCGACCCGTAATTGCGATCACGGACTGACCAGATTCTCACGTTTCCCTGGCGCATTCTTGAAGGTCCTCCGTTGCCGGAACCATCGGGGAAGACGCGTGTGTTGCACAGTCCGATTATCTGAACGCCCTCTTAGCGTTCCTTGTTTGAGGTCGCCCGTACCGGGAGTAATAGTCGGCACGAAATTGCCAGGAGGAGACGATGACGCTGAACTTCGACCCGAGGGCAAAGGCCACGACGCTTTACCATGGCGAGTTCCGGCCGATGTTCATCGGCGGCAAGTGGATCGCGGCGCAGTCCGGCCAGGAGATGCAGGCGTTGAACCCGGCGACGGGCGAAGTGCTGGCCACGGTGCCGCGCGGTTCGGCCGCCGATATCGACGCGGCGGTGGCTGCCGCGCGGGCGGCCTTCGAAGGCCCCTGGTCCAAATTCTCCCCTTACGAGCGTCAATGCGTGCTTCTGCGGATCGCAGACCTGTTCGAGAAGCATTGGGAGGAGCTCAGCGTCTCCGACACGCTCGACATGGGGCTGCCGATCACGCGCACGCTGGCCAACCGGCGCCGGGTCATCGGCATGCTGCGCTTCTACGGCGGCATGGCGACCGCGCTGCATGGCGAGGCGATCGACAATTCCATTCCGGGCGAGATCGTCACCTTCACCCGGCGCGAGCCCGTCGGCGTGGTCGGCGCGATCATTCCCTGGAACGCGCCGACCGCCGCTTCGATCTGGAAGATCGCGCCGGCTTTGGCCACCGGCTGCACCGTCGTCCTGAAGCCCTCGGAGGATGCGTCACTGACGCCGCTATTGATCGCGCGGCTGATGCAGGAAGCGGGCGTGCCCGACGGTGTGGTCAACGTGGTCACCGGAACGGGCGCGGAGGCGGGTGCCCGACTGGCGGAGCATCCCGACGTCAACAAGATCGTTTTTACCGGCTCGACGCTGACCGGGCAGGCCATCGCGCGGGCGGGTGTCACCAACCTCAAGCGCGTCTCGCTCGAGCTCGGCGGCAAGTCGCCGATCATCGTCTGCCGCGACGCCGATATCGACAAGGCTGTTCCGGTCGCGGCGATGGCGGTGTTCGTGCATTCGGGCCAAATCTGCATCGCCGGTTCGCGGCTGTTCGTGGCGCGCGAGATCCACGACGAGTTCGTCCGCCGGATCGCCGAGTTTGCCGGCAAGCTGCGCATCGGCCACGGCATCGAGGCGGAAACCGAAATCGGCCCGCTCATCAATGCAAGGCAGGCGGGCAAGGTGGAGGGTTACATCAGGGCCGGCAGCGACGAGGGTGCTGAACTGATCGCCGGTGGCTCACGGCTGACGGGCGCGCTCTATGATGGCGGCAACTTCATCGCGCCGACCGTCTTCGGCGCGGTGTCGGACGGGATGACCATCGCGCGGGAAGAAATCTTCGGACCGGTCATTTCGGCGATGCCTTTCGACACGCTGGATGAAGTCGTCGCGCGGGCCAACGCAACGCCTTACGGCCTCGCGGCCGGCATCTTCACCACCAATCTCGGCACCGCGCACAAGCTTGCCCGCCGCGTCAAGGCCGGTTCGGTCTGGGTCAACATGTACCACGCCATCGACCCGGCCGTGCCTTTCGGCGGCATGAAGATGTCCGGCTACGGTCGCGAAGGCGGCATCGAGCATCTGCACGAATATCTGGAAACAAAGGCGGTCTGGATCCAGACCGATTGATATTCAGGCGAGGCCGGCCTGACCTGGACCTCGACACGGCATGGCGCGTTCGGAAAGATTTGGATGAGCGCTACCTGCGACGAGGTCTCGATGACCTCGACGATCGAGCGGGTGGCGCAGCTTGAACGTCGCCAGTATGTCACCCGCAGACCAGGTTGAGGAGGCAGACGTCCTCTAGACTGGCCAGCACGCTACCGTCAGCCCGATGATCGCCCCAATTGCGAGGTTCTTGATCACAAAGAGCACCAGTGGAGGCATGAACTATGCTCCCGGAGAGCATTCGCGGCGCAGCCACCGCTTGCTGCTTGCACGAATTCAGCAACTGCCACTCAACGCCAAACACGCGGCTGGGTTGCTCCTCCAGTCTGTTTTCATTCCGGCACCGGTTCTACGGCTGTCCACGGTTTGCCAGGCCGACCGGCGCTCAGCGTTGCCAATCGAGGTCGGACGCGCGCCAACGCTTGCCTCGCCGCGCGACTGCCCCACGTCGCAGATCGAGCTGATCTTCAGCCGACACCTTGCGCCCGACGAGAACGGATATCTTGCTCTGGACGTCGCGAAGTTCGATCGCGACCTCCTTGCGCAGATCCTGATCGACCTGGACCTGATCGACATGGATGGTCCGCAGCCGCAAGGCGGAACGTCAACCGCACTACTTCTTAGCCGAGGGCGGCCAAGCCTATCATCGCTTGGCCGAGCGCCAGCCCCCCGTCATTGGCCGGGACATTCTTATGGGCAAGCACCTCGAACCCAGCGGCGGAGAGTTCCGAGAACACGCCTTCAAGCATGATCCGGTTCTGGAAGACGCCACCGGAAAGCGCGATCGCGTCGACTTCGTTCTCGCGGGCCAATCGGCGCGCGGTCCTGGACACGACCGCGATCAAGGTCCGATGAAAACGCGCGGCGATCAGGCCGGTCTCGACCTCCGCGGCCATGTCGCGCAGCAACGCCTCCCAGAGACTTCGCCAGCGAATGATCGATCCATTGTCGGAAGGCAGTGCCCAAGCCTCGGCCGCCTCGATGAACGGGTTTGCCAACGCCTCCAACTCCATGCCTGCTTGCCCTTCATAGGACTGCAGCTCGAAACAGGTTCCCAGGATCGCCGCACAGGCGTCGAACAGCCGTCCCGCGGAGGACGCGAGCGGGGTGTTCACTCCCCTTTCAATCATTTTCGCGACAACATTCGGCTGCCTTTCGGCGAGCGCCCGCGCAAACGGCAAGCCACCCGCCGGACCGGCAAGAAAATCAGGGCCGAAGGCGGCGCGAAGATGCGCGTAGGCGTTGCGCCAGGGCTCCCGGCTCGCCCGGTCGCCGCCGGGCATCGCGACGGCGTCGAAATGGGCGAGGCGCTTGTAACGGCGGTAATCTCCCAGCAGGAACTCGCCGCCCCAGATCGTATCGTCTTCACCGAAACCCGTACCGTCGATGATCACGCCCAGAACCGAAGGCGCGTCGAGCGCGCGGCCGTGCTGAGCGATGCAAGAGGCGAGATGAGCGTGATGGTGCTGGATCTGGACCAGCCTCGCGCCGGTCTCGCGCGCGAATTCGAGGCCGATGCGCGTCGAGCGATAGCCCGGATGCAAGTCGGTAACGACGATGTCCGGCCTCGCGTCGAAGATACTCCGGTAGAGGGCAGCGGCGTCTCGCCAGGCCTGCTCGCTCTTCCGTTCCTCGAGGTCGCCGAGATGCTGGGAAAGCAGCGCCTTGCCATTGCCGGCCAGGCAGAAGGCAGCCTTGAGATCGCCCCCGGCGGCAAACACCCGGCGCGAACCGTCGAAGCCGTCCGGCACGGCAACTTCCTCCGGCGCCAGCCCGCGGGCACGCCGCAGCACCGAAACGCCATGCCTGTCGCACCGCACGACGCTGTCATCCAGTCGGTTGACGATAGCGCGGTCGTGCATCAGCCAATGATCGGCAATGCCGCCGAGTTCGTTTTTCGCCTCGTCGTTGTCCGTGCATTGCGGCTCGCCCGAACGATTGGCCGAGGTCAGGACGATCGGCCTGTCGAGCGCCTGCATCATGAGGTGGTGGAGCGGGGTATAGGGCAGCATGAAGCCAAGCCGGTCATTGCCGAGGGCAACCCCTGCCGCGATGCCGCGGTCCCCGCGGCTGCGCAGCAGTACGATCGGCGCGGCGCGCGAGGCGAGCGCTTCGCGCTCCTCGGCAGAAATGCGGGCGAATTCCGCGATCTGCCGCAGGTCGCGCGCCATCAGCGCGAAAGGCTTCGCCTCGCGCTGCTTGCGGCCGCGCAGCCGTGCAACGGCATCGTCATCGGTGGCGTCACAGGCGAGGTGGAAGCCGCCGACACCTTTGACGGCCACGATGCGCCCCGACGCGATCAAGGCGGCCGCCCTCCGGATAACGGTCTGCGATGCTCCTTCGGCCGCAACGCCGGTCTGGTCTTCAAGCCAGATGCGCGGGCCGCAGGCGGGGCAGGCGATCGGCTGGGCATGGAAACGCCGGTCCGCCGGGTTCTCGTACTCGGCCCGGCATTCCTCGCACATGATGAAGCTTTTCATCGAGGTCGAGGCGCGATCGTATGGAATCGCCTCGATGATCGAGAGACGCGGACCGCAATGCGTGCAGTTGGCGAACGGATAGAAGTAGCGGCGGTCGCCTGGATCGAGTATCTCGGCAAGGCATTGCTGACAGCATGCGGCGTCGGGGACGGCGCTTGTCCTCACCTGCCCGCCCGCGCTCGCGGCGATGGCAAAGCCGTCTGCCGGGGGCACGCCTTCGAGATCGACTGCCTGGATCGCGTCGATGCGCGCCAATGGCGGGCATTCGGCGGTCAGCCTTTGCCTGAAGGCGGCCAGTTCCGCGTCGCTGCACCACAACGCAATCTCGACACCCGCCGCATCGTTGCGCACGTGACCGGTGAGTCCGAGGGCGGTGGCTATGCGCCAGACCGTCGGCCGGAAGCCGACCCCCTGCACGGCGCCGGAAACCCGGATCAGGCGACCCCGGACGGCTGGCGAAGCAGCGAGCGGCGTGCTCATCGCCCGACCTCAATGCACCGTGCAGACCATGCACGGATCGAACGAGCGCACAATGTGCTGGACTGCGACCGGTTCGGTCTCGCCTTGACGCACGGGCGCGCCTTCGAGCGCGAGCTCCAGCGGACCCGGATTGCCGTCACGGTCGCGCGGCGAAAAATTCCAGGTCGTCGGAGCAATGATCTGGTAGTTGGCGATCCGGCCATTGCGCACCGCCAGCCAATGGCCGAGCGAGCCGCGAGCGGCCTCCGTCAGGCCCGTGCCCTGGCTGTCGGCCGCGGTGGCGCCGTGATCGCAAAAGCTTTCGCCGGGTCTAAGATCGCGTATCCAGCGCTCCATCGCGATCACCACGAGCGCGATCTCCAGCACGCGGGCGACGACGCGGGCATGCACATTGCCGCCGCCCGATCCGACCAGTTCGCTGATCAGCGGATGGCCGTTCACAAGCTGACGGGCGATTGCCCCCACTTCGACAGCCTCGCCGGCAAGGCGCGGCGCCTTGCACCAGCTATAGCCCTTGCCCGTGCCGTCGCCCGGCACGGTCTCTCCCAAGGCCGGCGGCAGCGGACGCTCAGCCGGCGCGTACCAGGCATTCTCGGTATCCTCGGCAATGAGCGAGAGGTCGAGCGGCACCTGGCGGCCTGCCCTCCAGAGACCGCGGCGAAACAAATGCCCGCCTGCGGCATGATAGGCGCCGTAGCTCATGAACAGGCTGCCGGCACGGCCGAGCCTGCCCAGGCCGAGAGCCTCCGAAATGGCCAGGAAATGGCGGAAGTCGCCGGTGGTCGCGGGTTTTTCCTCGCGCCAGGCCGCGAGCTCGTCGATGGTGGCCAGCGCCGCCACCCGCTCCAGCGCATCGGAAAAAAGCGTCCGTTCGAGGAACCGGCGGAAGGCGCCGACGATGCCGGCCAAGCGCGCCTGTTCGTTGGCGGTGACGGCGCGGGTGGAGCCGCCGGGCCGAATGCCGAGCGTATGCGGCCAATGGCCGGCCAACAGGCCCATCACGTGCATCCACTGCGCGCGCGCCGGCAGGACCTCCTCGGCCGCGGTTCCCGAGAGCGCGCGGAAGCGCGCGGCGGCAGCCTGGTGCCATGGCTCGCCCGCATAGGCCTCGCGGGCGAAATCCGGCATGAAAAACAGATAGAAATGCGTCAGGTGGTCGGCGACATTCTCGGCCGCGTGGATAAGATCGATGGCGATCCTCCCGTTCTCCGCGACGCTCAGGCCCTGCACTTCGGCGAGCGCGCGTGCGGCGGCGATGGACTGCGAGACCGAACAGATGCCGCAGATGCGTGGCGCATAGACGAGCGCGTCTTCGGGCGGCTTGCCGCGCAGGATCTGCTCGAAGCCGCGATAGAGCGGTGAAACAACCTCGGCCGAGCGGACGGCTCCGCCGCTCAGGTCGAGCTTGACCTCGAGATCGCCCTCGACTCGATTGAACGGTCCGACGACGAGCCGGCTCATGGTCGCCTCTTCTGCTTGTCGTGCGGCGGCACGGCGACGTGATCGGCGGTGGCATTGGTTTTGAGACGGACGGGGGTCGCCGCCTTGGACAGCGCCGCCAGCGCGACGAACCATGCCTTGGGCATATCCGTCGGAAGCCCGACCGGGATGCCGGAAACCTTCGGCGTCGCGGTGAAGGAATGGCCGGGCTCCTCGAAGCCGGGCGAGGTGCAGTTGATGCAGGGATAGCCGCCGTCGATGCACGAGCCGGAACCGTTCCACGGCCGTATGTTGCAATCGGCGCGCGCCTGCGTGCCCTTGCAGCCGAGATTCTCCATCATGCAGCCAAGATCGCACAGGCGCTCGGCGCTCGCCTTGAACTCGTAGAATTCGTTGCGGGAGCAGCCGTGATGAACGAGATGGTTGGTGTAGCTGACGGGGCGCTCCCATTCGTCGACCTGGCCGCGATCGAACCGGCCCGCGGCGATCTGATGGAGCGTTTCCGTCAGCCAGTCGGGATGAATGGGACAGCCCGCGACATTGATGACCGGCAGGCCGGATTTCGACAGGAAACCGTGGCCGAGCAGCCCGCCGGGTTCCGTGCCCTCATAGGCGAGGCCGCAGGCCTCGACGTGGTTGGCGCCGGCGGCCGTGATGCCGCCGAAGGCCGCGCACGAACCGACCGCGACCACGTGGCCGGCGACCGCCGCGAGCTCGCCGATCCAGTCCATCACCGGCCGGCCGGTCCCCGCCATCATGTGGAAGCGGCCGGTGCCGTTGGGCCCGCGCATGACGGCGCCTTCGAGGCAGAGGATGTCCAGTGGAACCTCGCCCGATGTCACGCGCTCCATGATCGCGATGACGCCGCGCCCGGTTTCGGCACTGAGCGAGGGATGCCACAGCACTTCGATGCCGGCCGTGGCGAGGCTCGTGATCAGGTCCGGCCCTTCCGCGCCGATCAAAGACAGCGTGCAGCCGCCGCAGCCGCCGGACTGCAGCCAGAGAAGATTGAGCGGCCGCTTCGTCATCGTTCCCTCAGCCCGGATTCGCCGGAAGGTGGATGGTGAACACGGCGCCGCCTTCGGGATGATTTGCCGCTGTCAGATCTCCGCCCTGCTCCTTCATGAGGCCGTAGCTCACATAGAGCCCCAGCCCCGTTCCCTGCCCGATCGGCTTGGTGGTGAAGAACGGTTCGAATATCTGGTCCATATGCGTTTGCGGAATGCCGGTCCCGTTGTCGCGAACCTTGATGACGACATCCTCCCCTTCCCGGCGGCAGGAGATTTCGATCCGGGGGTCCGGGCGGTTCTGAAGGACGTCCGCGGCGTTGTGGACGAGATTGACGATGACCTGATGCAGATGCCCCTTGCGCGCGCAGACATCGAGCTCACCCGGCATGTCGAAGACGACGGCGGGTTTGACGCGCTCTGCCCTGACGACCCAGTCGACGGCAGTGCGGATGGTGCGGGTGACATCGAAGACCTCCAGCCCCTCTCGCTGGCTGCTGGAAAAGCGACGCAAATCCTGAACGATCGCGCGCACACGCTCCGCGCCTTCGAGCGTGCCGTCGATCAGCGGCTTCATGTCGGCTGCGATCGAATCGATCTTCAGCTTTCGGCGCAGCTCCTCGAGCGCCTGCGGGTCGGCGCGGCCATGCGCAGCATCGAGATAGGCGGAGATCGCCGCCCCGTAGCGCTTCAGGGCGTGCATGTTTCCGAAGACGAAGCTGATCGGGTTGTTGAGCTCATGGGCGACCCCGGCAACGACGCGGCCGAGCGCCGCCATCTTCTCGGAGACGACGAGCTGCTGCTGCGTCCTGGTCAGTCTCTGGTGCGCAAGATCGAGCTGGTGGTAAGCGCGACGAAGTTCGCCGATCGGCCTTCCGACGATGACGATGCCGACGAGCCTGCCCCGATGGTCGAGCCGCGGCGAGCAGTTCAGCGCCAGCGGCGTCGCACCGCCGCCCTGCTGGCGCATGTGCACTTCGAGGTCAGAGATTGGGCGCGCCTCGCGGAAACAACCGGCGAGCCGGGCGGCAACCGCACCATCCTCATCCTCGAACAGATCGAGGATGGCCGATCCCATCAGGCTCTTCTCGGCGACACCCGACAACTGGACCATCGCCGGGTTGACCTGCTGGATGCGCCCCCTCGCATCGCAGGCCACAAGCACGTCGGTCATCGAGCCCAGTACCGAATCGATGAATTGCTGCGCTTCCTCGAGGGCGGCGTGCTGACGCTCCAGCAATGTCTGCGATTCGACCAGATCCTTGTAGACCGCGTCCATCTTGCGGATGACCTCGATCCAGGCTTCCTCGCCGGCCGGCGCCAGGCCGAGCGTGGGCACTTCCGCCTGCATCGGCAAGGACTCGTGGAATTTCCCTGACGCGGGCTTTGCCATCTGCGGTTTCGGCACCCTTATGAGCTCCATGGGCGCGCCTCACCGGACGGAGCCGGCCGCGCGCCGTGCCGGCAAGGGCTTCACATTCTCCAGCCCCAGTCGCTCGAGCTTGCCGCGCAATCCGACCCGAGACAATCCCAGCTCCTCCGCTGCCTTCGACTTGTTCCAGCGATGGCGGATGAGTGTCTCGCGGATGATGCGCAGCTCCATCTCGTTGATGCGGTCGCGCAACGTTCCGGTGAGCCCCGCAATGTCGTCTCTGTCTGCGTCCTCGACTTGCGGGACGGCCGTCAGGATGTGACGGGACACGAGTTCGGCGCCAAGCTCCTGGCCTTCCCGACCCATGACCAGCATGTGCTGGATCTCGTTCTGCAGCTCGCGCACGTTTCCAGGCCAGGAGTAATTCTCGAAACAGGCGATGGCTTCGGCCGAGATGCCCGGCACGTTCTTGCCGAGCTTGTGTCGCGCGCCCTCCAGGATCGCCGCCGACAGGATTTCGATATCCATCGGCCGATCGCGCAGGGCCGGCAACCTGATGACCGTGCCTGCCAGCCTGTAGAACAAGTCGGCACGGAAACGCCCATGGCGCACCTCGTCCTCGAGGTCGCGGTTGGTCGCCGCCACGACCCGAACATCCACTTTGCGCGTCTTGCCGCTCCCGACCGGGCGGATTTCGCCTTCCTGCAGGACACGCAGCAATTTGACCTGAAAGGCCGGCGAAACCTCGCCGATCTCATCGAGAAAGACGGTGCCGCCGCTGGCGCGCTCGAACAGGCCGATATGGTCCTCGACAGCACCGGTGAAGGCACCGCGCTTGTGGCCGAACAGCTCGCTTTCCAGGAGCTGGTCGGGCAGAGCGCCGCAGTTTTCGACGACGAAGGGCTTGTTCCAACGCAGCGAGCCATAGTGCAGCGCGCGGGCGGCGAGTTCCTTTCCGGTGCCGGAAGCGCCGATCAGAACGACCGGAATATCGAAGGGCGCGACCTGTTTCAGCGCGTCGCAGACCGTGTTTAGAGGGCTCGACGGGGAGCGGATGATGCCGTCGTCGAAATTGTAGTCCCGCCGGAGCGCGCTGCGGCGGTCCGAAACGACCTTGGAGGCGGTTGACGGCGCCATTCGCATCTCGACGGCCAGAAGCTCGTTCTCGCGCTGCAGGACATAGAGTTTGACCGCGTTCTTCAGCGTCAGGATCAGGTTTTCAGGATGCCAGGGCTTGGTGATGTACTGATAGATGCCGGCCTCGTTGATACCGTCGATGATGTCATGAGCGTCGGTATAGCCGGAGATGATCATACGCACCACGTCGGGCCAGCGGGTGCGCACCTGCTTGAGGAATTCGATGCCGGATGTGCCGGGCATGCGCTGATCACAAAGGATCAACTGGATCCACTCGCTCTCCAGGATCGACGTCGCCGTCTTGATGTCGCTTGCGACATGGACATCGAAATCCTCGCCCAGAATGCGGCGCAGCGACTCCAGCGAACGCACCTCGTCGTCGACGATCAGAATGGGGGGAAGCTCGGTCACGACGCCCTCCTCCTGCCCGGCGCGCTGGAAGCCCAGGCGAGGTCGCGGTGGCGGGCGATGGTGACCGGCGTGCGGGATTTCGGCACCTTGTGCACGAAATTGTGCCGGGCAACGTGATAGCTCGCATCGAACCCGTAGAAGTTTCGGCGCATCCTGGCCAACTCCTCCTCTCGATATGCCGAGAGCGGCTTTGCCGCCTCGTCGGCGGCCCGGCGTGCCTGCTTTTCGGCAAGCAACCGCGGGAAGTCGGGCCTGTCCGCCAGCCCGGCGGCGAGCGCCTTGACCTCGGCCGTGAACCTGTCGCGCGAGCCGGGCAGAATGCGGTCGGCGAGCCCGAGACTCAGCGCTTCGCGCGCGCCCATTGGCAAGCGGGCAGCGGCGATCCTGCGGGCATTGTCGGCACCGCAGTGGCGCGGCAGGAGATAGGTCCAGAATTCCGAACCGAAGAGATTGCCCATGTCCTTGTAGTGCGGGTTGAGGATCACGCCCGAGCGCAACCAGACATGATCCGCGCCGCGTGCCAGGAAGACGCCCCCGGCACCGGCATTGCCGCCGAGCGCCGAAACGGTCAGGTGGCTCGTCGTCCTGATGATCGCCTCGGACAGGTCGTCGATGGCGCAGATGTTGGCGTAGGACTCGTCCGCCGAGCTCGCCGCCGCCTCGATGCGGTTGAGATCGAGACCGTTCGACCAGAACTCGGGCCCGCCGCAGAGCACGATCACCTTCGTCGGCCGTTCGGCCGCCTTGCGGTAGGCATCGAGCAGGCGCTCGCAAGCATCGGTGCCCATCGCGCCGTTGTGGAAGGGGAAATGCAGGAATCCGACCGCACCCTGCTCCTCATAGGCGATGTCATGATAGCCGCCGCCGGAATTCAGGGGCCGTTCCGGCAATTGCGCGGCCTCGGGGGCGAACGCCAGGGTCGCCGGCAGCTTGAACGGACTGGCGGAACCTGGACGGCGCACATGGCCGATCCATACCGCGCCGTCCGTCGTGGCGCGGGCGATCGCGGGACCGCTTCTGGCGATCACGGCACCCGGTTCCGCGACAGGCAGCCCGAACGCCTGTCTGGCGTCGAAAAGGAAAGCCGGCTCCCCGAAGAGCTCGTCCCGAACGCCCGGTATCCCGTCGGCCGCCGCGATCTTGCCGATGACGGTTGCCGTCGTGTCGCGCACCCAGTCGATCTGCCGGTCAGCCTGCCTGATCGCGTCCTGCCAGCGCCCGCGATGCGGGACGCCAAGCTCCTCCGCAGGCACGGGCTTTCCACCCGTCCGTAAACGCTCCACGGCTTCCAGCACCGCCGTGACCGCCGCTTCCGTCGCCTCGTTGCGGTAAAGGCTCGATTTCGTTGCCCGTCGCATCGGAAAGGCCGCGCTCGCCCAGACCGGCCCGGCATCCATCTCCCGCACCGCCTCGAGAACCGTCACGCCCCATTCCGTCTCGCCATTCGTCATTGCCCAGTCGAGCGCCGACGGCCCACGGTCGCCGACGATACCGGGGTGCACGATCATGCAGGTGCGGTTCTCGTGGACCCGAGCGGGGATCGCACGCTTCAGGTAGGGCGCAACGACGAGGTCGGGTTCGAAAAGCGCGACCGCCTCGATCGTGCGAGCATCGTTGACGTCGATCTCGATCGACACCTCGTGGCCTTGCTCGCCAAGTTCGACGAAGAGCCTCTGGCTCAGCGCATTGAAGGCGGTGACGAGGAGCAAGATTCGCATCTCAGCATATCCTGGGAAGCTGTTCGCCGGCTATCCAATCGACGACGCGCATGCCGCCGAGCCGGGTGCGCATGGTGACCAGCGCGTGCTTGTCCGCGACGACCTCGCCAATGATCGCCGCGTCGAGCCCTTTCGGATGGCTGCGCATGGCGGCAAGCAGGATTGCGGCGTCGTCCGCCCCGCAAATCGCAATCAGCTTGCCTTCGTTGGCGACGTTGAGCGGATCGAGGCCTAGCAGTTCGCACGCCGCCGCGACCTCCGGCTTCACCGGCACGGCCGTTTCCCCGATCACCATGCCGACCTTCGACTGGTGCGCGATCTCGTTGAGCGTGGCCGACAGCCCGCCCCGGGTCGGATCGCGCAGCACGCGGATGCCGGGCACGGCCGCAAGCATTGCGGCAACCAGATCGTTGAGCGGCTGCGTGTCGGACAGAATCTCGGTCTCGAAATCGAGATGCTCGCGTTTGGAAAGTATCGCGATGCCGTGATCGCCCATCGTGCCCGAGACAATGATCGCGTCACCCGGCCGCGCGTTGCTTCCACTGATATCGGTGGCTTCGGAAAGAACACCGACACCGGTCGTCGAGATGAACACGCCGTCGCCCTTGCCCTTTTCCACGACCTTGGTGTCGCCCGTGACCACCGGCACGCCCGCCTGGCGCGCGGCAAGCGCCATGGAGACGACGATCTTCTCCAGTTCCGCGAGGGGAAACCCTTCCTCCATGATGAAGGAAGCGGAGAGCCAGAGCGGCCTGGCGCCCATCATGGCGACATCGTTGACGGTACCATGCACGGAAAGCGCGCCGATGTCGCCGCCCGGGAAGAACAGCGGCGAAATGACATGGCTGTCGGCCGCCATCACCAGCCGGCCGGAGACGCTGCCCAGAAGCGCACCGTCATTGCCTTGCGCCAGATAGTCGTTGGCGAGATGCTTGTGGAAGACGTCGCGGATGAGCTCGGCCATGGCGCGCCCGCCCGCACCGTGGGTCATGTCGACCGAACCGCGGACGCGTGATAGGTCTGCTGCGAGCTTGGGATCGGCAGCAGTCATTCGGCTGCCTCCAGCTTGGCGGGCTGCTGGTCGCGGAAACGGCCGTAAGTCCAGTAAGCCGCGCAGGCGCCTTCCGATGAGACCATGCAGGAGCCGATCGGGCTCTGCGGCGTGCAGGTCGTGCCGAACAGCTTGCAGTCGGTCGGTTTCTTGACGCCGCGCAGGATCGACGGGCATTCGCAGGACTTCGCCTCGCGCGAAGCCTTGACCGACAGCTCGAACCGCTTCTCGGCGTCGAAATCGGCATAGGCGTCGCGGATGCGGAGCGCGCTGTATGGCACCGTGCCCAGTCCGCGCCAGGCGAAGCTCTTGCGCAGCTCGAAGACGTCGCTCACCAGCGCCTGCGCCTTGACGTTGCCTTCTTCGGTCACGACGCGGGTGTATTCGTTCTCGACCTCGTGCCGACCGTCGTTGACCTGGCGGATCAGCATCAGCACCGACTGCATCACGTCGAGCGGCTCGAAGCCGGCGATGACGACCGGCTTCTGGAACTCTTCCGCGAAGAATTCGTAGGGCTGCGAGCCGATCACGGAAGAGACGTGCGAGGGTCCGAGAAAGCCGTCGATCTTGACGATGCCGAGGTCGCGCACCTCGGGCGATTCCAGGATGTGGCTGATCGCCGACGGGGTCAGCACATGGTTGCAGAAGACGCTGAAATTCCTGAGCCCTTCGGCCTCGGCCGCCTTGAGCGCGACCGCGGTCGGCGGCGTGGTGGTCTCGAAGCCGATGGCGAAGAAGACGACCTGCCGGCCCGGATTCTCGCGTGCGATCTTGAGCGCGTCGAGGGTCGAATAGACCATGCGCACGTCGGCCCCGTCGGCCTTCGCCCGGATAAGGCTCCGCTGCTTGGTGCCCGGCACGCGCATCATGTCGCCATAGGTGCAGAGGATCACGCCGTGCCGTTCGGCAAGCTCGACCGCATCGTCGAGCCGGGAGACCGGCAGCACGCAGACCGGACAGCCGGGGCCGTGCACGAAATGCACGTTTTCGGGCATCAGGTCCTGCACGCCGTAGCGGAAGATCGCATGCGTGTGGCCGCCGCAGAACTCCATGAAATGGTAGTTCCTATCCGGGTCGGCCTCGGCCGCGATCGCGGCCGCAACGGTGCGTGCGAGTTCCTGGTCGCGATATTCGTCGACAAATTTCATGCCGAAATCTCCTCCAGTTCCTCCTCCAGCACACCGGCTTCAGCCATCATCCTCAGCGTGCGCTCCGCCTCCTCGACGCTCACCTTGTGCAGCGCGTAGCCGACATGGACGAGCACGAAATCGCCGATCGCCACATCCTCGACCAGCGCGAGCGAGATGCGCTTCCTCACCGTGTCGAAGGCGACGACCGCCATGTCGTTGTCCAGGAGTTCCACCACGCGGGCGGGCATGGCGAGGCACATCAGGCAGCTCCCTTCAGTTCGGTCCGAAGTTCGCCGGCGAGTGGATGGCCGGCGAGCGCCATCGCGCGGGCGGCGACGATCCATGCCGTCCAGTCGGCCATTCCTTCACCGGTCCGCGCCGAAAGCTGCAAGACCTTGATCCTCGGATTGACCTTGCGCGCATTGGCGATGCAGGCTTCGAGATCGAAGTCGAGATGCGGCAGAAGATCCGTCTTGTTGAGAATCATCAGATCTGCCGCGTGGAACATGTCGGGATATTTGAGCGGCTTGTCCTCGCCTTCGGTGACCGAGAGGATCACCACCTTATGCGCCTCGCCGAGATCGAAGCCGGCCGGGCAGACGAGGTTGCCGACATTCTCGATGAAGAGCAGCGAGCCTTCGGCGAGATCGAGATGCTCGACGGCATGGCCGACCATGTGCGCGTCGAGATGGCAGCCCTTGCCGGTGTTGATCTGGATCGCCGGAGCGCCCGAGGCGCGGATGCGCTCGGCATCGTTCGAGGTCTGCTGATCGCCCTCGATGACGGCGGCCGGAAGCTTGCCCTTCAGCGCTTCGATGGTGCGGCACAGCAGCGTCGTCTTGCCCGAGCCGGGGCTCGACACGAGGTTGAGCGCGAGCACGCCGCGCGCAGCGAAAAGCTTGCGGTTCTCGGCGGCATATTGGCTGTTCTTGGACAGAATGTCCTTTTCGAGCCGGACCAGCCGCGCCTGGCTCATGCCGGGCGCATGGGCGCCGGCGGAGCCAGAACCATAATCGTGCAAATGATCGTCGTGATGATGGCCGTGATCATGACCGGCATGATCGTGGTCATGCCCGTGGCCGTGACGGCCGCCTTCGTGGTGATGATGATGGCCGGCCTTGCCTTCGACCCGCACCTCGCCTTCGCCGCATCCGCATACGCTGCACATCAGCTCACCTCCAATTCCTTGATCCTCATCTCCTCACCCCCGGTCACCTGCAACTGATGGCTGCCGCAAACCGGGCACGGGTCGTAGCGCTGGGCGATTGCGACGCTGCGGCCGCAGGGCATGCACCATGCGCGCGCCTCCGTCTCCAGGATGTCGAGCCTCGCGCCCTCGGCAAGCGACCCGCGCATGACCACGTCGAAGCCGAATTTCAACGCCTCGACCTCCACGCCGGCGAGCCGTCCGATCTCCAGGCAGACGCGATCGACCCTGGCGGCGCTCTGCTTTGCGGCCTCTTCCTCGAGGATGCCGCGGATGCTTTCGCAGATCGCCATCTCGTGCATCAGTGGAACCTCACCTGATAGCCGACGCAGGGGTCGATGGCGCGCACGAGAAGGTCGGCCTGCAGCGCGAGTTCCGCGCGGCTCGGCGCAGCGAGCGCCGCGAGCGAGCGTTCCGCGATGCCGTTTTCGCCGAAATGGCTGCTTGTCGGAGCATCGATCGCGTAGCCGATCACACGTCCCTCGCTAAGCACGACACGGTGCTCGAGCCTGCCCCGCGCGGCCTCGGCATAGCCGATGCCGGAGAAAGCGTTCGGCTCACCGTGTGCAGGGAGGAGATGTCGGCGGGCGGGCGAGGAACTGTGCCAGGCTTCCGTATTTTCGCTCCCGCCCATCCGGTCCTTCGGCGCACCTTCTCTTCGCAAACCACGGGAATGGGTTCCGCTCCCCCGCAGCACCGCAAGGCCGGCGGAAATCTCGCCGGGAAGCTTTGCCGCCTCGACGAACCGCGCCACCAGGCGCGCACCAAGTCCGCCCTCGCCCTCCACCGAAAGGAAGGCTCTCACTAGCGGCTCGCCGGCCTGCCGGGCGAGGCAAGTCGTGTCCGCGAGCGCCTGCAATTTTTCGCCTCCCCCTTTTGCTTTCGGGCAGCCTATCATGGCCCAGCCCCTTGCCAAGATCGGGTAGGCAAGCCGCGCGGCGGCGGTACCCCCTTCCGAGGCCCAGGCGGCGAAGGCGGCCGCGTTCATCTTGCAAAGGCGCCCTGCTTCCACATCGACCATGGCGCACGTCAATTCGGCGGCCTCCGCAGCGATGCGGTCGGCGTCGGAACCCGGCACTCCGGCCCGCGCACCGGGAGTGAAGGGGTCGCCATCAGGAAACAGTGCTTTTCTCAGCCGCACAGGCAACATCATGGCGCGGCGCAGAAGCGCAGCCTCCGGCACGGCATCCGCGAGGCGCTGAACGTCGAGGCCGATCCTGACCAGATGCTCGCGCAGCGTTTCGGCAAGCACGAGCAGCCGTCGCGCCGTTTCCGTCGGCGGATCCGTCTCGATGCCCAGCGCCGCTTCGACGGCTTCCACGCCGGCCGCCGCTTGCGCCATGCCGCAGACGCTGAACAGCGATGCGACCGCCGCGATGGCCTCTGCGGCTGATCTGTCCGTTACGAGCGGGCCGAGAGCGACGGCGCGCGCCGGCTGGACGCGCGCCAGAAAAACCGCGCCGCCGTCGCAAAAAAGGTCGATCACGACCCGCCCGTCGAGGCTCATTGCCGTGCCTCCTCGTCCTGAAGTCCGAACAAGGCGCGGCGGGTCAGCGGCGGAGGCCTTGCCGCAGCCGGGGCGGCGCCCTCATCCGGCGTGGCATCGGGGTCCGGCAAGCGGCCCTCCCAGAGGCGGACCATGTCGCCGTCTTCATCGCCGTCCGTTTCGCCGTTGAAAAGCTCTGCGAGCACCTGCCGGGCCGTCTCTTCCGCACTCTCCTGATCGGCGAATTCGAGGACCGGCGAGAAGAGCGAGCACGTGAGGTAGGCACCAAGCTCTTCCTCATAGGCATGAATGAATTCGAACCTGCCTGCCGGAAATGCGACCTGCTCCTTCGTGCCTGGCCGCAGGCGACAACGCGCCTCGACGCCCGCGGCAGGCAACAGGACGAGATTCATGAACCAGGGCGTGATCAGGACCGCAAGCCACTCGCCCTGCCACATCCGCACGCCCAACGCCCGGACGGACAGCGTGGGATTGAGGATCGGGATGCCCTCCATGGATGTCCGCTCTATCCTTTGAAAGACGGACTCTAGGCAGCGGGCGACGGCAAGCGATTGATCCACGTCAATCGTCCTTTATCACCATGAAATCTTTCCTGGAGCCGTCGCAATTGGGGCAGCTCCAATGTGGAGGCAATTCGGCGAAGGAGGTTCCGGGCGGTATCTGCCAGTAGTCGTCGCCCTCCTCCGGGTCGTAGACATGCCAGCAGATCTTGCATTCGAGCCGCGTCGCCGAACCGATCTTGGCGTTGTCCCCGCCATAGGAGCCATCGAAGAAGGACGCTGTCATCGATAGACCTCCAGGATCTCGAGCAGCCGGCCATGGCTGTCGGCAATGTCTTCCGGCGCGGCGCTGACAACCTCCGGCAGGGCCGTCACTTCGATCGTGTTGAGGATCAGCGCTTCGGTGGAATTGTAAAAACGCACCCACCACACATCCCGCGTCGCGGTCGTCGTAACGCGGCAGTTGCCGTAGCCGCGCGAGAGGACCACGACGGGCCCCTGGCCAAGCAGGCTATCGAGGAGGGCAAAGTCCTCTTCCGTGTGCGGCAGGAGCGACAGGTTGATCACATGCGGTTCGACGCCCGGCGCCGTGCGGCGGATATGCTCGTTGATCTCGGCGATGAGCGGCGGCGCGTTGAAGATCCCCGCAGGGTAGGCCGCGGGGGCGGCGAGCGCGTCACGGCTTTCGGCGAAGGCCCGTGCCATCACGGCGGACGGGAAAGTTCCTACCTCGATCGTATCGCTCGCGAGTTGGCCGTTGGCACCTGTGCGGCGCACGCGCCAGACGCCGGCAAGCACCGATTCCTGCGCCTGGACGTCGCCGCCGCAGATGACCGACACCTCGCCTTCGCCGAGCGCTTGGTCGATCAGCGCGAGGTTGGCGTGGTCGAGGCCGGCGAGATCATGGACCGCATTCGGGCGCCCCGGCGAGAAGGCGGCGAGGCTGTCGGCCACCGCCGAGAGGACGGCGAGTGCCGCTCGCAGCCCGGCGACGTTTTCCTTTTCCGGCAGGATCGGCCGGGCGAAGGTGAGCATGCCCTTCGGCATCTCCATATACTGCAACTCGCCGCCGTCCTCCTCGAGAGGCTGCGAGCCCGGCCCCAGGCCGCCAAAAGACGTGATCGCCATGTTCTAGCCCTCCCCGGCTCGGCTCAGTGGAAGTGGTCGTGATCGTGATGATTGCCGGTTGCGCAGCCCTCCGGCAGTTCGAACGGCGGCGGCGCGGAAGGCTCGCGCGCCAGGATGGAGGAAATCTCGCCGAGATAGTCCTCCCAGTCGAGCACACGCTTGATGACGCCGAGATATTCGCCGTTTCTCAGGAAAACGAGCGCGGGAAACGCGTTGAACCGATAGCGGCTCTGCAGCTTGCGCTCGCTCTCCTTGGCGACGACCGCCGCCTTGAACACGCCCTGGAAGGCTGCGACCAGCTCCGGCAGGATCACCGCCACATCGTTGCTCTCGACGAGCCGCTGCCAGTCGCCGGGGAAGAAAAGCACCGTGAAATCGTGGTTTTCGGCGAACCCGTCCACCGTCATGTCGTCGACGACGGCCATGCCATGGCGTTCGATCATTGTGCTGAGAAGCGGCGAAAACATAGGCTCAGGCGTCCTTCGTGCTTTGTGTTGGAAGGGCCGCGCGCAGGTGCTCCGGCAATTGCGGTTCGCGGCCGGCGAGGTCGGCAAAGAGATGGTCGAGATCGGTCTCGCCGGCGAGCGCCCGCTCGGCGGCCTCGAGTGCGTCGGCGATCCGGCGCGCGGCCTCGGGCGCGATCACCTCGCGTGCCGCGTCGAGGAAGGTGATGATCCACGTGCCGGCCGGCTGGTCGCCGGTAAGCGTCATGTCGATCCGGCGCAGTCCGGACCGCCCCCGGCAGAGCGCAGAACCGTCACGCGATTCGAGCACTTCGAGGGGAACGCCGACGCACATCAGCCCTGTCCTCCCCGCGAATGGAGAAGCCGGTCGATCTCGCTCTCGTAATTCTCCGGCGCGCAAAAACCGCCGCCTTGCAGGATGCGCGCATCGCCGATGCGGCAGGCGTCCTCCGGCCGCGGCCTTCCGCTCTCGTAGAGGCCGATCCGCATCTCGCGCGACGCCAGCGTCTCGTCTTCCGCAAGCGGCTCGGCGCGCCGCTTCACCGCCACCCCCTGGCGGGCAAGCCAGTCGACGGCGATGCCGATTGCCGGAACGATGCGGTCTCTGACGGCGGGGCGCAGACTGCCGCCATAATCCTCCAACTCCTCGGGCTGCACGCCAATCAGGAGCAGACGCCGAGGGTAGTCGCCCATCATCGCCGCCATCGCCAGCACCTCCTGGAAGCCGGTCTGGTGCAGCGAAACCTTCTTCGCGCCGAGGAAGGCTGGAACCTCGTCGCCCTCGACGACCTTGATGGTGGCGGCGGGCAGGCCGTAGTCGACCGCGTCGAAGACGACCAGAATGTCGGTCTCGCGGATGTGCTGGACGAGATAGATGCCCTGCGTGCCGCCGTCCATCACGCGCATGTTTTCGGGCGTCTCGTAGAGACGGTCGAATTCCTCCACGGCGCGGACACCGAAGCCCTCGTCGGCCCACAACAGATTGCCGATGCCGAGCACCAGCACCGAGGGTGCATCCTCCACAAGCGTTTCCTCCCGCCTCCTGTTTTCCTTCAGATCGCAGCAAGAAGCGGGCCAAGTTCACGGGTCACGGCCAACCCAGCAAAAACAAGGATCTGACGGCCGGCGGCGGGGTGAAGCTGAAAGGTCTTCAGCCGGTTCTGCGGCCAAAGTGGAAAGAAGCCTTCCACTGGACCGACAAGCCCGATGCCGCGGAAAGCAGACATTTCACGCCACTGGAAAGCCGCCTTTCAGCCAGCAGAAAAAAGCCGGCGCGGCTGCAGCCGCACCGGCCCAAATGCTCGCGGTCACGAGCGTCAGTGGGAGTCAGTCTTTGGGCACTCCATTGCCTCGGAAGGTCCGCCAGCCCGAGAACATGGAGGAGATGATCGACTGCCTCGACATGATGTCCTCACGCACCGCGGCGTAGATATGGACGATGATGAAGCAGATGATCACCCACATGCCGAGATGATGCCAGGTGTGGACGTCCTGGCTCTGGCCAAAGAACGGGATGACCCAGCTCGTGAACAGGCCGTATTGCCAGGAGCCCATACCCTCGCCTTCACCATAGAGTGCCAACCCGGTCACGATCATGAAGATCGTGAACCAGACGAACAGAATGTGCATGGCGAGCGTGGCGAGCGGATTATGCCCGGAATATTTCATCGGCTCCTTGACGAGCATCGCGTACCAGAGCACCTCGTGCCAGAGTTCGCGCCAGAACCGGCCGCTCAGGACCGGTGGCAGGAAGATCTGGCGGGCATGCTCGCTGCCGACGAACGCCCAGTAAACGCGGAAGGCGAAGCCGGCCACCAGGATGTATCCGGCGGAGAAGTGCAGATAGCGGATCCAGCCGAACAGGAAGCTGGCGCTCGCCTCTCCGCCGACCGCAGGCGGCGGCGACCCGATCAGATAGCCGGTTCCGGCCAGGGTGAAGATCGCGAAGGCGTTGACCCAGTGCCAGAGGCGCAGCGGCGCCTCATAGACATAGACGGCCTCCTCGCTGCGCGGTGTGTGGCTGACGCTCATGGCCGCCTCCTTAGCCGCCGAAGACCAGCGCCGCGCCGGAGCCGGCGACGAGGATGCCGAGCCCTGCACGCGCCAGGGGCGACCGGGCAAGCTTCAGTCCTATGCCGACGCCGAGCCCGTGCAGCGCCGCGGTCGAAAGCGTGAAGCCCGCAACATAGGCCAGAGCTGCACCGCTCGCTTCGCTCGCATGGGCGTGACCGTGGAAAACGGCGAAGATGCCGGCAAGGCCGACGCCGGCGACGGCGGGCAATCCTGCGCCGGCCACGATCATCAGTCCAACCGCGAGCACCGAGAGCGCGACCATGCCTTCCACCGCCGGCAGCCCTATGCCGGCGAAGGAGAGTGCCGCGCCGGCGATCATCATGCCGACGAAAGCCGCCGGCGCCGCCCATGGCCGGCACGGCGCGGCTGTCGCCGACCAGACGCCGACCGCGGCCATGGCGATCGGGTGGTCGAGCCCCAGAAAAGGATGCGCCAAGCCGGCGGCGAAGCCGTCGGCATGGCCGGCGCCGACATGGGCGAACGCCGGGCCGGCGAGAACCGCGAGCGAACCGGCGGCGGAAGCAAGTGTCAGAACCGTGCGTCTCATCTCAATTCCTCCCTAGCGCACCTTGACGTTGGCCAATTCCTGGCCGTGCGGACCCATGACATGGGTCGAGCAGGCCAGGCAGGGGTCGAAGCTGTGGATCGTTCTGAGGATCTCGACCGGCTCCTCCGGCCGCTCCACCTTCGTATCCATGAGCGAGGCCTCGAACGCGCCTATGTTGCCTTGATGATCGCGCGGCGAGCCGTTCCAGGTGGTCGGCACGACGCACTGGTAGTTCTCGATGCGGCCGTCCTTGATGCGCACCCAATGGCCGAGCGCCCCGCGGGGCGCCTCGGTGAAGCCGACACCCTTGACCTCCGAGGGCCAGGTCTTCGGATCCCATTTGTCGGTGCTCGCCGTCGCGCTGTCGCCCGCCTTGATGTTGGCGACCAGCTTGTCGAGGAAATAGGCCTGCTTGCGCGCGGCCCATTGCGCTTCGAGCGCGCGCGCCGCGGTGCGGCCGAGCGTCGAGAACAGCGCCTCGAGGGGGACGTTGAGCGCCCGCAGCGTCGAATCGACCTGCTCCTTGATGTCCTCGCGGCCCTGCGCATAGCCGACGACGTAGCGGGCGAGCGGCCCGACCTCCATGGCATTGCCTCGCCAGCGCGGCGCCTTGATCCAGGAATATTTCGCGCTCTCGTCGATCTCGACGATGTTGGTGCGCGTGCCCTTGGCGTTCGGCCCGAGTTCGTAATGCGCCTCGGTGACCCCGTCCCAGGGGTGAAGGCCCTTGGCCTCGTCCGGATATTTGTACCAGGAATGCGGCACGAATTCCTGGACCTGCTCGGGATCGCGCACGTCGACCGGCAGCACCTCCTTGAGATTGCCGTTGATGATCGCGCCCTGCGGCATCAGGAGATTGGCGGCCGAATAGTCGTTCGCCTTTTCGGGGATGTCGCCATAGGCAAGCACGCTCTTGCCCGACAGCCCTCCGCCGTAGAGCCAGCCCTTGTAGAAGCCGCCGATGGCGATGATGTCGGGGATGTAGACATTTTCGACGAACTCGATCGAGCGGTCGATGACGCTGCGAACATAGTTCAGCCGCTCCATGTTGATCGGCGCGCCGGCGGCGAGTTCCCCGTCGATGTTGATCGCGCATGGCACGCCGCCGACCAGCCAGTTCGGATGGATGTCCTTGCCGCCGAAGATCGTCCGCGTCGTCATGATCTCCTTCTGAAAGTCGAGCGCTTCGAGATAGTGCGTGACCGCCATCAGGTCGGCCTCGGGTGGCAGCAGGTAGGCGGGGTTGGTCCAGTAGCCGTTCTTGAACGGGCCGAGCTGGCCGCTTTCGACGAATTTCTTCAGCCGGTTCTGGACGTCGCGGAAATAGCCGGGCGACGACATCGGATGGCTCGGCGAAACCGTCTGCTGCAGCTCCGACGTCGCCTTGGGATCGGCCTTGAGCGCGTTGACGGGGTTCACCCAGTCGAGCGCGTGCAGGTGATAGAAATGCACGAGGTGATCATGCACCTGCAGCGAAAGCTGCATGATGTTGCGGATCGAGTTGGCGTTTTCGGGGATCGTGATGCCGAGCGCATCCTCGACCGCGCGCACCGAGGTGAGCGCATGCGTTCCGGTACATACGCCGCAGATGCGCTGGGTAAAGGCCCAGGCATCGCGCGGGTCCCGCCCCTTGAGGATGACTTCGAGCCCGCGCCACATGGTTCCGGTCGAAACCGCGTTGCGGATGACGTTGTTCTGGTCGACGTTGACCTCGCAGCGCATGTGGCCTTCGATGCGGGTCACCGGATCGACGACGACGCGCTGCCCCGAGGTGTCGAGATTGAACCCGTTCGGTGTCTGGATGCCCATCAGCTTTGTCCTCCCTTTTCGCGCATCCGCTTGACGACGCTCGCCGCCGCATGCGCGGCCGCCGCGGCGCCGACCACCGTCGCGGCCGTCGCCCCGATCCTGTCGGCGTTGGCCTCGACGCCGAAGCCGTTGATGTTGGTGAGGCGACTGTAGAAATCGCCCTTGTCCCAGAAACCGTCTTCCGAGCAGCCGATGCAGGGGTGGCCGGCCTGGATCGGGAAGGAGAGGCCGCCGTTCCAGCGCACGGTGGAGCAGGCATTGTAGGTGGTCGGGCCCTTGCAGCCCATCTTGTAGAGGCAGTAGCCCTTGCGCGCGCCCTCGTCGTCGAAGGCCTCGACGAACTGGCCGGCGTCGAAATGCGGCCGCCGGTAGCATTTGTCGTGGATGCGCTGGCTGTAGAACATTTTCGGCCGGCCCTGCCGGTCGAGTTCGGGGAAGCGCTCGAAGGTGAGGATGTAGGTGATGACCGCGGTCATCACCTCGGCGATGGGCGGGCAGCCGGGCACCTTGATGATCGGTTTGTCGGGAAGGCCGGGAACCTTGTGGACGGGCGTCGCGCGCGTCGGGTTCGGCCGCGCGGCCTGCACGCAGCCCCATGACGCGCAGGACCCCCAGGATATGATGGCCTTGGCGTTCTGGGCGGCATATTTGAGCTGATCGACGAAGGGCTTGCCGCCGATGATGCAGAACATGCCGTCCTCGTTGAGGGGCGGATTGCCTTCGACGGCGAGAATATAGTTGCCCTTGTACTGTTCGACCGTCTCGGTGACGATCGCCTCGGCCTGGTGGCCGGCCGCCGCCATGATCGTATCGTCGTAGTCGAGCGACAGCATCGAGAGCACGACATCCTTGGCGAGCGGATGAGCCGAGCGGATGAAGCTTTCCGAGCAGCAGGTGCATTCGAGCCCGTGCAGCCAGAGCACCGGAATGCGCGGCTTCGATTCCATCGCATAGGCGATCTTCGGCGCGAAGGCCGGGCCAAGGCCAAGCGACGCCGCCGTCAGGCTGCAGAATTTCAGGAAGCTTCGGCGGGTAATCCCCTGCCGCCGCATGACTTCATAGAAGGTCTCTTGCATCGGTGCTCCTCCACGGGCAGCGGCATTCTCCGGCGCCGCCGCCATGAAAGGAACGAAGCAAGTCCGATGCCAAAGCAGAAAAATTTAATGAATACAACTGTATGTGGCTGCACGACCGAATGTCATCGGCATGGGCCGCCACATGCCGCTGGCAGGCCGGCTTACAAATTGCAAGGAAAGCTGTCAGTGCCGGTCTTCCCGGCTGGTGATCATGATCCGCACTACGCGCGAATGCAGGACGATTGAACCACCCCGGGCGCTCCGCAACGCTTGCGATCTCGATGACTGAAGCGAACCTGGGCTGGCGGGGCCAACCGCCTTTTTGGTCGCTGCGGATGCTCAGAGAGGATCGAGGCGCAGTTTGTTGCGGGCGATCCTCCAGGCGGATTCGACGTGCCGGCGCGCCGCCGCCTCCGCTTCCTCCGGCTTGCGCGCCCTGATCGCATTCATGATCGCGTTCATTTCGGCGATCAGGAGCGGACGCATCGCGCAGATCGGCACCGGCGAGGACCTCTATCTGAGGCCCGCGAACGAGTTCGTCGCCGGCTTCATCGGCAACTCCAATTTCTTGGCCGTCGAGCATCTGGAAACCGAAAACGGCGCAGCCGTGGTGCGGCTCGCCGACGGCTCGATCGTCAAGGGCGTTAAGGCAACCCATAAGCTCGACCGCGGCCAGAAGGCCAGGCTGACGGTGCGGCCGGAAGCCTTCCGCCTGACGCCTGTACCGGGAAACGCGTCACTTGCGGTGGAGATCGTGGACGCGGCCTTCTTTGGCGACCGCCGGCGCGTCGTGGCGCGCACAGCATCCGGCCAAGAGCTTGACGTGAGACCTGATGCGGCGGAGTCGCCTGGCGCCCTATCGAGCTCTCGGATTTCCTTCGATCCCGCGGCTGCTTTCCTGTTTCCGGACTAGAGCGGTTCACCGTTTCACGGAAACGCCGAACCGCTCTAACTCTTCGTTTTTACGCAATTCCGGGCGGAAAACCGCTCACACTTTTCCTGGAATTGCTCAAACGGCCGTCGCTTGCACCAGCAAGCTCCTGCGGCGGCTAGCAATGCCGAGCGCGGTCAGCGGAACATCGAACCACCGTCGGCATCGAGCGCCGATCCATAGACGAAGCTGGCCGCGTCGGAGCAGAGGAACAGGATTGCGGCCGCCATGTCTTGCGGACGGCCCATGCGGCGCAGCGGCAGGTTGGCGGCGATGCGGTCCTTGAGACCCTGGTCTATATGCGCATGCATGGGCGAATCGGTCGGTCCCGGATTGAGCGCGTTGATCCGGACCCCCTTGCCCGCCAGCTCACGCGCGACCGATTTGACCAGCGAGAGCGTGCCGGCCTTCGAGGCAGCGTAAGCCGTATCGGCGATCAGGCCGCCGCCGCCGTGAACGCCGGCATCCGAGGCGACGCAGACGATGTTCCCGCCGGAGGGATTGCCGATCATGCGTTCCGCCGCGGCCTGGACGGTGAAGAAGGTGCCGAGCAAATTGACCGACAGGACGCGCTGCCAATGCGCCCAATCCTGATCGAAGATGCGCTTGGCCGTGATGATGGCGGCACAGGTGACCACATTGTCCAGGCGCGCGAGATTGCTGTCGCAATAATCGAACGCACGCCTGATGCTGCCGTGATCGCTGACGTCGACGGCGACCGTATGCACCTTCCCGCCGGCAGCCTTCAAGCCGGCGCCGTGGCGCGCAAGGCCCTGCTCGTCACGGTCGCACATGACGACCTCGGCGCCTTTGGACAGAAAGGCGCGTGCCGTTTCGAGGCCCATGCCGCTGGCCGCGCCGGTGACCAGAACCGTCCTGCCATCAAAGCTGTCGTTGGCGAATGCCGAATAGGGGTCGGTCATTTGGGGGCTCCCGGATAAATGAAATAGGTGAGCAAAGTGGCCGGACGAGCGAGGGTGTGGGCAAATCGGCTCAGGCCTTCAGGTGAAGAGTGACCAGGACGGTCGATTCGGCCCCATCCTCGAAGTGGGCCGTGACGCGAAGCCAGTTGCCGAACATGGTGACTCGCGCCACGGCGATGCCGTCGGTTTCGGAGGGCATCGTGAATTCGGTTCCCTCACGCACCCAGCGCATACCGTCGGGCGAGATCTCCACCCGTGCCGTTGGCGACGGGCCGACCGGAGGCTTCAATGCGCGCACGAAGAACACGGCCTCACGCGCCCAGCCGGCCTCATAGGGCTCGCTGGCGGCATCGTCGCTCCAGCGCTCGTTGCGAGCGATAACCGCTGTCGTGTTCTCCGGCAGCATCAGAATTCCCCCGAAATGCAGACGGAATCGACGTAGAGAAAGGCGCGCTTGGCGACATCCGTCTCGGCGAAGAGACCGAAATTCAGCATGCACCAAAGGTTCTTCATTGCCGGGATGCGGATCGAATCGAAGCCCGACAGGTCGAAGGTTCGGTCGTTGCAGCGCAGCGCCAGCGCTTTCATCGAGGCGAGGTCGAAATCGAAACAGAGATAGGTCCAGTTCACCTTGGTCGGGATCTCGTTGTAGCAGAGGCGCTGCTCTCCATCCGGCAGGTCGAGCCAGCCTTCGGGCGCAAGGTGATCGTGGCTGACCGTCTTGTTGTCGGCGCCGATCGGCCTGAACCCGGTGGTCTCGCGCTTGTACTGCCATTTCTGCACATGCTTGCCGTCGAGCGCATTGAGGAAGCGCAGATGCGGCATGACCCGATCGTCGTCGGCATCGTGGTCGCCGCCCTGCAGGTCGAACAGGAAGCCGATCGAGCGCACGTCGGTTTCCGACAATTTCAGATCCGTCGCTTCCGGTTTGAAGGTGAAATAGAGCTCGAAGCGGATTGGCCCGCGATGACGGAAGGTATGGCGCTTGATGGCAACGTTGCGCGCCCCTGGCCTGGGGCGCGTGGCGATCTTCAGGGCGTAGGAGGAAGACATGCCGCCGTGCGAGCCCGCGTCCCAGTGTGCGAGCGTGGAGAGCATGGCGCTGGAATGCTGCGCATAGCCGGGCAGCATCGTGTCGAGATCGTCCTCGTAGTTGCCCACAAGCTGCGACCAGCCGCAATGGCCGCGCGAAAAGTCGTCGAAGGAAAGGATGCGCGGCAGCGGATCGAAGCGGCTGAGCGCGGGATCGGCGCGCAACAGGGCACGGCGCATGGCTTCGGTCGTCTCGGCGGACGGAAACGGGTTCGATGTCGTCATGTTTTTGGCGGACCTCATGCGGCGCGGAGCTTTTCCACGGCTTTCCAGTCGATCTCGATGCCGAGCCCGGGTCTGGTCGGAACGTCGAGCGTGCCGTTCTTCTGGCGGACGCAGCCGGGCTCCATATCGGCCAGGATCGTCTTGAACGGGCTTCGATCGCACTCGCATTCCATGACGCCGAAATTCGGCATGGCCGCCGCCAGGTGGACGCTGGCGGTCTCGCAGACGATGCCGGACATGCCGATATGCGGCGCGTAGCGAATGTCGTGCGCCGCCGCATAGTCGGCCATCCGCCGCGTCTCGGTTATGCCGCCGGCGCGCGCCACGTCGGGCTGGAGCACGGAAAGCGTGCGGCCGGCGATCAGCCGCTGCGCCTGATCGAGCGTGAAGTTGCTTTCGCCGGCCGCGAGCGGGACATCGCAGCGCTTGCGCAGCTCCTCATAGCCTTGCTCGTTCTCCGGCGCGAGCGGCTCCTCGAACCAGAAGTAGCCGTTGGCCGAGAGCGCGCGGCCGACCTCGACCGCCTCGTCGAGGTTGTAGGCCCAGTTGGCGTCGACGCAGAGCTCGACCCGGTCGCCCGCGCGCTTGCGCAGTTGCTCGATACGCCGGCAGGCATCGCGCACAGGCCGGGCGATCTTGACCTTGATGCGCGGAAATCCCTCGCCGACATAGCGCTCGAGCTCGGCATCCGCCTGCTCGTCGTCGACCCAATTCACCGCGGCCGCGTAAACATCGATCCTGTCGCGGCCGGCACCGCCGAGCAGTTTCGCCACGGGCTGGCCCGCGATCTTTCCCAGGATGTCCCAGAGCGCGATATCGACCCCTGAAATGGCTTCAATGAGCATGCCACCGGCGCGGCCCGACAGGGCGCGGCGCATGGACTGCCACAAGGCGCCGATATCGCGCGCATCCCGGCCGATCAGGCGGGGCTTGAGAGACGTCTCGATCAGTTCGGCATAGGCCTTGGGCGAGAAGCGCGCCAGCGTTTCGCCGACGCCTGTGATGCCGGCATCGGTACGCACCTCGACGAGCACGATCGAGACCTCCTTGTAGGCGCCCCAGGAGGTAACCGTCGGCTTCGGCAGTGTCTGGCTAAGCGGATGGGCGATGACATCCGTTATGCGCACCACGGCTCCGTGTTCCAATCCGTCGGCCATCTGTTCGTCTCTGCTCGCGTCCGGGCTCGATGCCGAGCCGACGCTCTTTTACCGGTCACCTAAAAACTTAGCAACCCAAAAACTTAGTTGCTATGTTTGCGGAGGATATGCTAGTTGCGCCGAAAAGGATCCGACATGAGCCCCGAACCCGATCGAAAGCCCTTCTTCGCCGGAAAGCGCCTCAGCCCGTCGCGACTGGCCGACGGCGTCTCCGATGCCATCGCCGCTGCCCTGTTCGACGGGCGCATCGCGCCGGGAGAGCCACTGCCGGCGGAAGGTGAGATCGCGCGGGAGTTCGGGGTGTCCAAGCCGATCGCGCGCGAAGCCCTGCGCCAGCTCACGGCGGCCGGACTGGTCTTCACGCAGCAGGGCAAGGTCGCGCGGGCAAAGGCCCTCAACGGCGAGCCGATGGACCGGATCTACGCCTATGCCGTCCGCTCCAGCCTCAAACGGCTCCGGGAAGCCAACGAGATGCGGCGGGTGATCGAGACCGGAATCGCCAGGCTGGCCGCGGAGCGCCGGGCGCCAGCCGGGCTGGAGGCCATGCGGCAGGCGCTTGCCGACATGCGGACTTCGTTGCGCGAGCCGGAAGGATTTACCGAGGCCGACATCCTCTTCCATCTCGGCATGGCAATGGCCACGGACAACTCCATGATCCGCATCCAGATGGAAGGATTGCGCTCGGTGCAGCGCGGGGTCTCGGAACTGTTTTCGCGCCGCGCCAACCGCACCGACGACGACTGGCGGGCAACCATCGCCCGGCACGAGGCGATCTACGAAGCGATAAAGGTCGGCGACGCGGCGCTGGCCGAGCGCTGCATGCTGGCCCATTTCGACGCCGCCGACATCGCCTCGCTCGAAGTCGCAGACAGGCTGGAGGAGCGGGAGCAGTGACCAGCGACCTGCTCTCGCTTCAAGGCAGACGCGCGCTGGTGACCGGCGCCAGTTCGGGTATAGGCCGTGCGGTGGCGCTCGCCCTGGCGCGCCATGGCGCAGGTGTCATCGTGCATCATTGCGGCGAGGCCGCGAGAGCTCGGGCGGTGGCGGAGGAAATCGGCGGCGCGATCTCGGTGATGGAAGCCGATTTCACCGACACGCGCGCCACATCGGCGTTTGCCGACGAGGTCGTTGCGCGCCATGGCCCCATCGACATCCTGATCTCGAACGCGGCAATCGAACGGCGCCTCGGCTGGGAAGACATAACGCCGGCGCATGTCGAAGCCCACGCGGCCGCGAACTTCACCGCCCTGCTGACGCTCGCCGGCAGGCTGGTGCCCTTGATGAGCGGACGCGGCTGGGGCCGTGTCGTGGCCACCGGCAGCGTCATGGCCTGCCGGCCACGGGCGGAGACAGCCGTATACGCCTCGCTCAAGGCGGCCCAGCTGACGGCCGTGCGCGCGATCGCGCGCGATGTCGCCCGCCACGGCGTGACGATGAACGTGGTGTCGCCGGGAGCGATCGAAACCGAAGCGACCGCCCAGCGATATAGCGACGCCGCCTTCCGGAAGGCTGTGGCGGCGAAGATTCCCGCCGGCCGGCACGGCCTGCCCGACGACCTGGTCGGTGCCTTCGTTTTCCTTTGCAGCGATGCCGCGGGCTACATCACCGGCGCCGACATTCCGGTCGACGGCGGCTGGACCATCGGCGATGCGCCGGGCGCCTTGCCGGAGGCATCGGCATGACCTTGGGCCGCGCTTTCCGTTTGATCGCGAATGCGTCTCCCGGCGGGCGCAACAGCTCTTAGGTTCGAACGTTGAATCACGGGAGGAAACAATGAGACTTTCAATCCAAATCGCGGCGTCGGCCTTCGCCCTGTGGGCAATGTCCGCACCGGCCCTCGCGCAGGAACTCCGCGTCACCGTCTGGACGGGAAACGCGGCGCAACTGAAGATGCTCGACGGGATCGCCGACGGCTTCAAGGCCAAGCATCCCGGCGTCAGCGTCAAGTTCGAGACCGTGCCCGTCGCCGACTACACGCAAAAACTGACGTTCCAGGTCGCCGGCGGCAACGCGCCCGACGTCGCCTGGATGATGGAGGATGCGGCCCCGGCCTTCGAGAGCGCCGGCCTGCTCATGGATATCGGACCGACGCTCAAGGCGACCGAAGGCTATGATTTCGGCGACTTCTCGCAGCCGGCAATGGCGCTTTGGCAAAAGGGCGAGACCGTCTACGGCGTCCCCTTCTCGACGTCGCCATTCATGATCTATTTCAACAAGGACATGTTCGACAAAGCGGGTATCGAAGACCCGCTGCAGCTTGCCGCCAAAGGCGAATGGAACATGCAGAAATTCCAGGAAGTCGCCAAGAAGCTGGCTGAAGCCAATCCCGGTAAGTGGGGCTTCGAGTTCAAGGACGGCGAAGGCTACGCTTCGCGCATGACGCATGCCCTGCTTCCGTCGATCCGCGCCTATGGCGGCGAATTCTGGAGCGACGGACAATGCGGCTTCGACAAGCCCAAGGCGGTCGCCGCGGTGCAGCAGTTGCACGACATGGTCTTCAAGGACAAGTCCATCGTCCCGCCCGGCGAGCAGGGCGACTACTTCTCCGGCAATTCGGCGATGACGGTGAACCAGATCTCGCGCGCGTCGAAGATGCCGGAGGCGGGCTTCAAATGGGGGATCGCCCCCTTGCCGTCGGGTCCGGCCGGCGAGGCCCCGGTTATCGGCCAGGCGGCGCTCGTGGTGTTCGATGCCGGAAAGAACAAGGATCTGTCGGCGCAGCTCGTTGCCTATATGACCAACAAGGAGAATGTCGCGACGATGGCGCAGTTCTTTCCGCCGGCGCGCAAAAGCGCGTTGGACAGCGACGCGTTCGTCAACTCCAACAAGCTCATTCCGGCCGAGCAGATGAAGAATGTCGCCGCCGCGATCCAGCATGGGCGCGTCCATCCCGCGCATGAGAAGATGCCGCAGATCCAGGCGGCGATGGCGCCGCGCGTCGATGCGCTGTGGAAAGCCGACGCCGATGTCGGACAGGCGCTGAAAGGCGTTTGCGCCGCCATCCAGCCGTTCCTGTGACGGAGAACGCGGGTGGCTGGCATCGAATGGCGAACGGCCGCGCCGCACGCCCGGCGCGCGCCGTGGCTGACGTTGAAATACCGGGAGATGATGGAGGGCTGGCTGTTCGTCAGCCCGACCCTGATCGGCTTTCTGGTGTTCTTCCTGGGGCCGTTGCTCGCGGTGGTCTACTATTCGATGACCGAATGGAACCTGCTCACCCAGCAGGCGACGTTCGTCGGACTGCGCAACTTCGAAAACGCGCTGCTGGAAAATCCCGATTTCTGGCTGGTGGTCCGCAATTCGGTGATTTTCGCCATCGGCCTGGTGCCTCTGAACATGGCCCTGGCGTTGCTGCTCGCGCTCGCCCTTTCCAGGCCGTTCCTTGGCGTCGTCTTCTTCCGCACGATCTTCTTCGCGCCAGTCGTCACGTCCGCGATCGCCTGGGCGATCGTGTGGAAATTCATGCTTCAGGGCGAAGGCGGAGCCGTCAACCAGATGCTCTCCTGGATCGGCATCGACGGTCCCAACTGGCTTCGGCAGCCCAGCTGGGCGATGGCCGCCGTGATCGTGACGCGCGTCATCAAGATGGTTGGGTTGAACATGATCATCTACATCGCCGCGCTGCAATCCATTCCCCGCGACTACGAGGAGGCTGCACTGCTGGAGGGCGCGTCGCGCTGGCAGATCTTTCGCATGATCACCTGGCCGATGCTGGCGCCGACGACCCTGATCATCATGGTGCTGACGACGATCGGGTCATTCAAGGTGTTCGACCACATCTACCAGATGACCGGCGGCGGTCCCGAGAACGGAACGCTCGTGCTCGCCTTCTACATCTACCAGCAGGCTTTCAAGTTCTTCAATGTCGGCTATGCGTCGGCGCTGGCGCTGATCATGTTCGTCATCGTCATGATCCTCACCCTCGTGCAGGTCATGATTCGCCAGAGGGGAGCGGAATGAGCCGGCGGCAGATCCAGATCACCTACCGCCTCTGCTGGACGCTGGCGTTGCTGATCCTTGCCGTCCCCTTCGTCTTCCCGTTCCTGTGGATGATCTCGGGCGGGTTCAAGAGCACGACCGAAATCTTCGGTTCTCCGACGCTCATTCCGCGCGTGTGGCGCTTCGAGAATTTTGCGGAGGTCTTCACCTACCAGCCGTTCGCAAGGCAGTATTTCAACTCGCTCTACATCGCCGGCGCGGTCACGGTCCTGACCCTCTTCATCGCATCGCTCGCCGGATACGCCCTGGCGCGCATTCGTTTCGCCGGCGCCGGCCTGCTGATGCTGCTGCTCGTCACGGCGCTCATGGTGCCGGAGGAAGTCACGATCATCCCCAACTTCTTCATGGTCCGCTGGGCGGGACTGGTGGACACCCACTGGCCGCTGATCCTGCTTCCGACCTTCGGGCCTCAGGGCGTCATGGCGACCTTCCTGATGCGCCAGTTCTTCCTGGCGCTGCCGAAGGAACTCGAGGATGCCGGCAAGATGGACGGCCTGTCGCGCTTCGGCGTTTGGTGGAAGATCGCCATCCCGATGTCGCGCCCCGCCTTGGCCGCGGTCGCCATCATCACGTTCCTCCACTCGTGGAACCTGTTCCTCGAGCCGCTGATCTTCCTCAGCTCGCTGGAGAAATTCACCCTGCCGCTGGCGCTGACCAACTTCAACGACAGCTACGGCCTGCCGCTCTGGAACCTGCAGCTTGCGGCGACGAGCCTTGCCGTCGTGCCCATTCTGGTCATCTACCTCATCGCACAGCGCCAGATCATGGAGAGTTTCGCGCTCTCGGGCGTCAAGGGATAGAAAGCAGCGCCATGACGAAGCTCCGGCTCAAAAACATCAAAAAGCGCTTCGGCGGCACGGAAGTGATCCGCGGCGTCGACCTCGAAGTCGACGACGGAGAATTCGTCGTCTTCGTCGGTCCGTCCGGGTGCGGAAAATCCACCCTGCTGCGTCTTATCTCCGGCCTGGAGCACATCAGCGACGGCGAGCTCCATATCGGTGACCGCCAGATGAACGAAGTGCAGGCCTCTCAGCGAGGCGTGGCAATGGTGTTCCAGTCCTATGCGCTCTATCCGCATCTCACCGTCCGCGAGAACATGGGCTTCGGGCTGAAGGTGCGGAAAGTGCCGGCGCCGGAGCGCCGCCGCCGCGTCGAGGAAGCGGCAGCCACGCTGAAGCTGGAAGCCTTGCTCGAGCGTTATCCACGCGAGCTTTCGGGCGGCCAGCGCCAGCGCGTGGCGATCGGCCGCGCAATCGTCGGCAACCCGAACGTCTTTCTTTTCGACGAACCGCTGTCCAACCTCGATGCCGAACTCCGCGTCCATATGCGATCCGAGATCGCGGCCCTGCACAACCGCCTGTCGACGACGATGATCTACGTCACCCACGACCAGGTCGAGGCGATGACGCTTGCCGACAAGATTGTCGTGCTGCGCGACGGGCTGATCGAGCAGGTCGGGTCGCCGCGCGCGCTTTACGACAGACCGGACAACATGTTCGTGGCCCAGTTCATCGGCAGCCCGAAGATGAACATCCTGCCGGTCGAAAACGTCCGCCGGCTATCGCGAACGGCAAAAGTTCCCGAGTCGGCCGAAAGCATCGGCATCCGTCCGGAACATCTCGATCTGGCTCCCCCGTCGGAGGGCGCGCTGAACGGCAAGGTGAGGCTGGCGGAATATACCGGCGCGGTGACCTTGCTTCATATCGAGTTGCCGGACGGGCAGACCTGTCTCGTCGTTCACGACGGGCGAAATGGGCTGGAAATCGGCACCGACGTCGGACTTCGGACCGGGACGGAGAGCCTTCACTTCTTCGATCGAAATGGTCGCGCCATCCGGGAGAAGGTTCATATGGCGCCGGCATGAACCTGGCCCGCGCTCACGAGGCGCATCGCACCGCCGATCAGTCGGCCTTGCTCAGTTGCGGCTTCGCGCCAACATCTTTTCGGCGAAGGCCTCCACCTCTCCCTCGCGGGGTTCCTTGCCGGTGTGCGTGAGCAGGTAGGCCGGTGTCAGGAAGAGACGGTTGCTGACCGGTTCGACGATCTCGAGCGAGTAATAGCCGATCTGCGTGAAGTAGAGCACGCGGGCCCGCACGAAGGCTTCCGTGTCCGCGTAGCCGTGCCGCGAAAACATCGCCCGGATGGCGTCGACGCGAGCATCGTCCTCCTCGGCCACGATCCGATGCACTTCGGCGGACTGGCGCGACCAGGCGCGCACGGCGAAATCCAACCGCGGATTGAACAGCGTTTCATCCAGCCAGCACTCGAAGACGTTGAGCACGGCCTGCGTTATCGACGCGGCGGGCCGGCCGGCCTGCTGGACGATGAAGCGGGTGTTGTTGTTGCGCCAATGGTCGAGAAGCTGATCCAGCAGATCCTGGCGACTCTTGAAATACCAGTAGAAGCTGGAGCGGGAGACGTTCAGCTTCTGGCCGAGCGCAAGCACGCGCACCGCCTCGACGCCTTCCGAGATCAGCGTCTCCAGCGCGAGTTTCATCCAGTCCTCGCGCGTCACCTTGGTGTTGCCGGTCAGACCGGATCGCCGCGCCACGTCTTCAGCACTGGAATCGGAGAGCATCGCGGCCTGACCAAAATTTAACCGCCGGCTAGAGCGTTTCACCGTTTCACGGAAACGGCGAACCGCTCTATCTCTTTGTTTTTTACGCAATTCCGAACGGAAAGCCGCTTACACCTTTCCTGGAATTGCTTTAGATAGACCTGAAACCGCAGCCTTACAATCCTGATGATTGTTCGAGCCATTCCCAGAGGTAAGGCGCGAAGCCGCGATCGACGTGGAGCCGGGCCCGGTCAGCGTGGCCGAACCGGTAGAACAAGACATTGACGCCGGCAAAAAGCACCGAAGCCGAACGGCTCGCCTGCTGAGGATCGAGTGTCGTGGCCCTGGCGACCAGACCAGCCAGACCCGGCCCCTCGATCTCAAACACATGCAGTCCGGCATCCATGACCGAAACCGCGAAACCGCCCTCGTGCCAGCCGGCCGCGATGGGCAATGGCTGTTCGCCGACGGCGAGAACGCGATCGCGCGCGATCCGCACCACATAGGCGTCGCCACTGGCAACCGCGCCGGCTCCGACGCCCTCACCCGCGAGACCCGAAGCCTTCGACCAGGCCGAAAGGTTGCCGCTGACCAGGAGTTGGTTCAGCCCGCTGAGCGTTCTCACGCCGAGGCCGTCCTTGTTCAGCACCGCAGTAGCCCAGTCGGGCGCAGCCGGCCATTTTTCGGCGAGGTTACGCATGAAGCCGCTTCCCTTCCGGATCGAAGGCGCAGGGCGCGACAATGGTTGCCTGGCGCACGACGCCGAGATGTTGAACGTCGATCGTTTCGCCATGGCGCGCGGCACCGCGTTCGATGAGCGCCAGGGCGACCGGCCGCCCCAGGGTCGGGCTTTGATAGCTGGAGGTGACGAAGCCTATGCTTCTCGAGCGGCCCCCGCTTTTCTCGACGCCATACGCGCCGGTCGCCAGCGGCGCCTCGCCGTTGCGGATCGCGAGACCGACGAGTTGGTTGCGATCGGAGCGGTTCGCCGCTTCGGTGAAAAGCGAGCGCCGGCCGACGAATTCACCTGTACGTTTGGCACGCGGCCCGGCCACACCCAGATCGTGCGGCATGATGTTGCCGTCGGTGTCCTTGCCGATGACGATGTACCCCTTCTCGGCGCGAAGGATCATCAGGGATTCGAGGCCGAGCAGAACAGCGTCGAACGCGCGTCCCTCTTGCCGCATGCGCTCCCACAGCGCCTCGGCCCGATCGGCGCGGATGGAGATTTCGTAGCTTCGGTCGCCGGTGAAGGAGACCCGGGTTATACGCACCTCGTCGCCGGCAAAGCGGCCGACGGCGACCGCCATGTGCGGCAGGCTGGCATCGTCCAGCGCCGCACCCAGATCGAGCGCTTCCACCAACCCGCGCGCGTTCGGACCCGAAACGGTCAAGGTGGCGTATTGCGCGGTGGCGTTGTGGATATAGACAGCATCGCGGCCGAAACGATCCTGCCGCCACTCTTCCAGCCGGGCATGGACGGCGGCGACATGCGACGACGAGCAGGAGACGATGAAGCGGTGCTCGTCGAGGCGAACAAGCACGCCGTCGTCGAAGACGACGCCGTTTTCCGACAGCATGAAACCATAGCGGCAATGGCCAGGCTTCAGGGTCGACATGGTGTTGTAGTAGATGAAGTCGACGAATTCCGCCGCGCGCGGGCCGATGACTTCGATCTTGCCGAGCGTCGAGCCGTCGAAGAGCGCGGCGGATTGCCGGGCGCGCCGCGCTTCCTCCTGGATTGCGGCCCTGGCTTCGCCGCTTCCGTAATAGGCAGGCCTCAGCCAGCCGCCATATTCCTGGAAGACACCACCCGCCGCGCGATGGTTCGCCTCCAGCGGCAGGCGGCGGATTGGGGCATGCATGCTGCCCCGGCGCGCTCCCGCCAGGCTGGCAAACGGCACAGGCGTGAATGGTGGCCGGTAGGTCGTGGTGCCAACCTCGGGGATCGCGCGGCCGGTAACCTCGGCCAGCAGCGCCAGGCCGTTCAGGTTCGACGTCTTGCCCTGGTCGGTCGCCATGCCGAGCGTCGTGTAGCGCTTCAGATGCTCGACGGAGACGAAGTTCTCCCGCGCCGCGAGCTCGACATCCTTGGCGGTGACGTCGCTCTGATAGTCGATCCAGACGCGGCCCTTGGCCTTGGGTTTCGGCCACATGCTGACAACGCCCAGCGTTGCTTCCGCTCCCGTGCTGCGGGGCGCTGGCGACGATGCGCCGTACCCTTCGAGAGCCGCCACGCCGCCGGCCAAGGCTTCGGAAAGCGAGACCGTGCCGGCCGCGGCGCCCGCCACGCCGATCCCTTCGACAGCTTCTCCAGGGACAAAAGCCGTCAGTGGATCGCTCCAGGCGAGCCTGCCTTTGGCCTGCGAGAACAGGTGCACGGTGGGCGTCCAGCCGCCTGAGACGAGCACGCAGTCGGCAGCAAGCGTCATGCCGTCGTCGAGCAGGACACCCTGGACGGCACTGCGCCCGCGCGCCGCCGCGATCGTGCGCCCCGCCAGGATGCGGACACCGGTCTTCGCCTGCACGCCGCCGTCGCGCCGGCAATCGACCACCGTCACCGAGGCGCCGGCCGCGGCAAACGCCGAGGCCGGCTCGTAGACGCTGTCGTTGTTGGTCGCGACGACGATTTGCCGACCCACAAGCACGCCATGCCGGCGCAGATAGGCAAGCGCGGCATCGGCGGAGAGTATGCCCGGAAGGTCATTGTTGGCGAATGGAACCGGCCGTTCGATCGCGCCCGTCGCCAGCACGATGCGGCGCGGCCGCACGCGCCACAGCGTGTCCGGCCGGCTGTCGCGGTGCCGCTGGTTGAGCGCGACCAGATTGTGATCGTAGAGGCCGAAGGCGGTCGTTTCCATGAGCACGATCTGACCGTCGCTCTTCAGCCTGGCCACCGTTGCCTCGGCCCACGCCGCCCCCTCGACGCCATCGACCTCGCCGGCGCGATGGCGCAGCGATCCACCGGGATGCGTCCTGTCGTCGACCAGGACGACCGAGTGCCCGGCCGCCGCCGCGCCGGCTGCCGCGGCGAGGCCGGCTGGTCCGGCGCCGACCACCAGAACGTCGCAATGATGGTTGATCTGGTCCGAGGCCTGACGCGGCTTCCAGTCGCGATCGACGACACCAAGTCCGGCCATGGCGCGGATGCGCGGCTCGAACAGGTGCCAGTCCGGCCAGATGAAGGTCTTGTAGTAGAAGGCTGCGGGCAGGAAACGGGCAAAGCGGTCCAGCACCGCGTTGCGGTCGGCCAGGGCCGTCGGCGACGCGTTGACGCTCCTGACGACGATGCCGTCTGTCGCCGGCACGGTCGTCGCCCGCGCATTCGGCACGCGGCCGTCGGCGCTCTCCAGATCGACCAGTGCGTTGGGCTCCTCCACGCCGGAGCCCCAGATGCCGCGCGGCCGGTGATATTTGAAGCTGCGGCCGACAACCGCCTGGCCGCTCGCCAGCAAGGCAGAGGCGATGGTATCGCCGACGAAGCCCTCGACGCGCCTGCCGTCGAAAGTGAATGTCAGCGGGCGGATGCGATCGATGTCGCTGCCGCCCTTGGCGAGACGTGAAGCGCTCATGCGCCGTGCTCCGTTTCGCCGAGCACGGAGGAACCCGACACCTTGTGATTGACGCTGTCACGGGTCATCGCGAAGAACTCGCCGCAGGTCAGGTGCATCCAGATCTCGCGGGTCGGTCCCTTCGAGTTGTGGCGCATATGGAGATAGCCGGCCCAGCGCTCGGCCGTCACGTCGCCGCCGTCGGGCCTGAGATTGCCGGCCTCGCCGCCATAGTGAAATTCGCTTTCTTCGCGCGGCCCGCAGAACGGGCAGGGAAAGAGCTGCATCTTTCTACACCTTCAATGGGCAATGCCGGAGCCGGCGGCCTCGTCGATCAGCCGGCCGCGGGCGAAGCGGTCGAGATCGAAAGGCCGGCTGATGTCGTGATGCGTGCCGGTGGCAAGCAGATGGGCAAGCAGCGTGCCGCCGGCGGGGATCGCCTTGAAGCCGCCGGTGCCCCAGCCGCAATTGAGGAACAGGCCGGGCAGCGGCGATTCACCGATGATGGGCGAGGAATCCGGGACCACGTCGACGATGCCTGCCCATTGCCGCATCATCTTCAGTTGGCCGAAGATCGGGTACATGTCGAGCATGCCGGCGATTACGCCTTCCAGCACCGGCAGGTTGCCGCGCTGGCCGTAGGATGGGATGCGGTCGAGCGCGCCGCCGATCACCAGTTCGCCCTTGTCGGACTGGCTGACATAGACGCCCGTGTCCGGCGAGATCACCACCGTGTCGAGGATCGGCTTCACCGGCTCCGACACGCAGGCCTGCAATGCGTAGGAGTTGACCGGCAGGCGGAACCCCGCCTTCGCCGCCAGCACCGACGAATGACCGGCCACCGCCATCCCCGTACGCTCGGCCCGGATCGCACCGCGCGACGTGACGACGCCGCGGCAACGCCCATTCTCGATGATGAAGTCGGTGATCTCGCAGTTCTGGATGATGTCGACGCCGAGACGGCTTGCCGCACGGGCATAGCCCCAGGCGACGGCATCGTGACGGGCGGTGCCGCCGCTCGGCTGCCAGGTGCCGCCATAGACCGGGTAGCGGGCATCCGGGCTGAAATTGTAGATCGGCACGACGCGCCGCACGTCCTCGACCGAGAACAATTCGCAGTCGATGCCGTTGACCTGGATGGCGTTGACGCTGCGTGCGGCGGTTTCCATTCCTGCTTCGCTGTGCGCCAGCGTGAGGATGCCGCGCGCGGAAAACATCACATTGTAGTTCAGATCCTTGGAGAGCGTCTTGTAGAGGCTGTGCGCCAGCCCATAGATCGCCGCGCTTTCGGGATAGAAATAGTTGGAGCGCACCACGGTGGTGTTGCGGCCGGTGTTGCCGCCGCCGATCCAGCCCTTCTCGAGCAGCGCCACGTTCGTGACGCCGTGGTTCTTTGCCAGATAGTACGCCGTGGCTAGGCCATGGCCGCCGCCGCCGATGATGATGGCGTCATAGCGCGGTTTGGGCTCAGGCGAGCGCCAGGCCTTTTCCCAGCCGGTCTGACCGGCGACGCCTTCCTTGAAGAGTGAAAGCGCTGAATAGTGTCTTGTCATGCACTCAAGCCCGTATCATCACGCGACTGGCATCGCATCGGCGCGAAGGGGTATCGAGCCGCCGCGTCGGTCGTGCAATGCCAAACCGGTGCAATCACCTCACCCCGCCCTCGAAGGTCCATGATCCATTCCGTCCCGCTCGGATCGACGAGGACCGTCGCCTTCGCGGGCGGGAACTTAGCTTGAATGTACACCTGTGTCCATTCAGCGATGCGAAATGCATTTGCGCGCATCGGGCCGATGGCGGATTTCATTTGCTTGGTGATCCCCTATCGATAGGGCAAACTGCCTCCCGGGCTTTCGGGAGGAGAAATGAGAGCACGCGCAGCGACGGTCGGAGACCTCGAGGATGTTTTCCGCGACCTCTCCAAGCGGATGTCGGACGAGTACCTGGCGGCCGGCAAGGACAGCAAGGCCGCCTACGACAATCTGATGATGAACCTGAAAGAGGGCCGGGCGCACGCGCTGGTCGAAGGCGACAAGGCCGTCGCCATCATCGCCTGGCATGAGCACGGCGACGCGGCCGACACGCTGTTTGCCGCGCAGGAAGACTTCTTCAGAGCCGCAACCGTTCGCTTCTGCAAGCGTCACATCCGCCATATCCAGGCTCTTGCCGGCAATCTCCCCGTACACTCGCGCAGTTGGCTGCATGAGCCGGATATCGCGAAATGGTTCCGGGTCATCGGCTATGTCGAGCGAGGACAAGAGAACGGCGCCACCCTGTTCGAGCTGCCACCCTCTCCTAACGGCTGAGACGTTCCGGTTATCTCCTGCAACCGCAGCCGCTTGCACCGCGCACCAATTGGCGAGATGGTATGGAAGGCAGCCGGGGGCGCTGGCACGCCGGAAATGCATGGCTGCTGGAAATCGAGATGTTGCGCGCTAGCCTGGCCTTTGTCGCCCTTGTTGCCCTGGTGAGGCCGACGGACGCAGGCGGGCGGCTGGCTCATCTCATCGACAACACCGGCCTGACGTCCGCCTATTTGGGCGAGTCCGACCTTGTGACTGCCTATGCGACCGGAATGGCCCGCTACCGTCTTCAGCTCATGGCGCGTACCGGCACGGCCAACCTCGCCACCGCTCTCGAACCATTAGCCTTGCGGCCGGAATTCCGCCAGCGGACGTGGCGCTCGGCCGACGGCAGCCTTCTGCAAGGCTTCGCCGGCAAGGGCGGTTTCCGGCTGACCTTGGGCAACTGCCTCGCGCGCATGTGCGCCGCAAGCGAATGCAGCGAGGCCGACTGGCCGGTCTATGCATGCAGCGACGGGCGCAAGCGCAAGATGTCGGTCAAGAGCTTCGTGACGGCAACCTTCGACGGCATCCCTTACCGGCGGTTGAGCGCACCGCCGGAACCATGACCCTCGCAACGCGCCAGCCGCCCTTCCCGCTTCGACTTCACCGAAACGCCGCATGCATGGCGCGCACCTCCGCCGGAGACGAACGATCAGCGACAGCGCAACAGCCACATCAGCACCGGACCGCCGATGAGCGTGGCGACGAGGCCGGCCGGGATCTGGCGCGGGAAGATCGAGGTGCGTCCGATCCAATCGGCTGAGACCATGATCAGCGCCCCGGCAAACACGGCGCCGGCAGCCTGCGGCACGGCGCGGACAAGCCCCAGGCGCCGGGCCAGATGCGGCGCCATCAGGCCGATGAATGTCAGCGGGCCTACGATCAGGGTGGAGGCGGCGGTCAGCACGGCGACCATCAGCAACACCAGAAGCCGGGAGCTTGCCACATCGACGCCGAGCGAGCGCAGCGCCGGCGCGCCCAGCGGCAGCATGTCGAGCCAGCGGGCGAACAGCGGCGCCGTCAGCAGCAGGCAAAGCGCGATCGACGCCGTCAGAACCGCGGAGCCTTGATCGACGCCATAGGTCGAGCCGGTCAGCCAGTTGATGAGAAGCATGGCGCGCGGATCGCCAGTGGCGGTGAGCACCAGGATCAGCGCGTCGAAAAGGGCCGTCAGCGCGGCACCGGCAAGCAGCAGCCGCTCCGGCGCGTAGGCGGCGCGGCGGCCGATGGCAAGCACGGCGATTAAAGTTGCGAAGGCGCCGATGGCGGCGGCCGCGGTCTGCAAAGGACGGCCCGGAACGGAGACGGAAAACATCGCCACCATCATGCCGAGCGCGGCACCGGCGCTGATGCCCAGCACTTCCGGGCTCGCCATCGGATTGCCGGTCAGCCGCTGCATCATCAGCCCGGCAAGCGCGAGCATCGCGCCGGCGGAAAGGGCGGCAAGCACGCGCGGCCAGCGCCAGGACAACAGAGGCTGCAGTTGATCCCCCGAGGCGAAGCTCCAGCCGTCCGGCCCGGGTCCGAAGAACAGCGCGAGACCCACAAGCACGAGCAAGGCCAGGCCGATCACCGCCAGAACGATGCCGGGGCGTCGTATTCTGGGCAGGCGCTCCGCGGCGAGCACCGGAAGTTCGGCGCCGAGGCTGAGGCGCGGCAGCAGCCAAAGCAGCAGCGGCGCGCCGAGCAGCGCTGTGACGGCGCCGGTCGGCAGCAGGTCGCCCTGCGGTCCGGTCGCCAGCTGCACCGCCTGGTCGGCGGCCCACAGCAACGCGGCGCCCAGCAACGGCGCCATGACCAGCCGCTGGCCGAACCGGCGCGCTCCGCCGATACGGGCGAGTGCGGCGGCCGCGAGGCCGACGAAACCGATGACGCCGACGGCCGCGACGACGAAGGCAATGAGCATAACGGCGGCGGCCAGTCCCGCAAAACGATAGATACCAAGCGGCACGCCGAGGTTGCGGGCGCCTTCGTCGTCGAGGCCGAGCAAGGTCAGCGGCCGCGTCATCAGGCCGATCGCCAGCGCGGCGGCGCCGAGACGCGGCAGCAGCCAGAGCGTCGTCACCCAATCCTGCTGGCCGAGCGAGCCGGCGCCCCAGATGAACAGGCCGGCCAGCCATTCGCGGTTGAGCACGACAAGTGCTGCGCCGATCGCGCCGGCATAAAGGCTGACGACGAGGCCGGCGAGCACGACGGAAAGCGGCGACAGGCCCTTGTGCCAGGAGAGCGCAAGCACGGCGGCCATGGCGGCGAAGGCGCCGGCAAGCGCCACCCATTCGCGCCCGAGGGCGAGCAGCGCGGGCGCGAAGAGCGTAGCCAGAATAAGCGCCAGATAGGCGCCGGCCGAAACGCCGACCGTTTCGGGGGAAGCCAGCGGATTGCGCAGCACCTGCTGCAGCACCGTGCCGGCCAAGCCGAGTGCCGCGCCGCAGAGCAGGCTGACGGCAAGCCTGGGCAGGAAGGCATAGTGGACCAGCACCTGCCGCATGTCGTCGATGTCGGGCGTGAACGCCGCGTCGAACCAGAGTGGCGATGGCAGTTGGACGGCCAGATTGAGAAGCGTTGCCACCGCAGCCAGGGCAGCAAGCGTGACGCTCAGCAGCACGGCGACAAGCGGCCAACCGCTTGCGTTCGAGAGGGCCTTGCGGCCCTGCGCCACGCTGCCGAAGCCCTCAGCCATGGGCGGTCATCGCTTCGGCAAGCACGCGCGCGAAGCGGGAGGCGGCGGGAAGCGCGCCGAACATCAGCACGGGAGGCAGGCGCATGATCGAGCGATCGCGCACGAAGGGCATCGCGTTCCAGACCGGACTTTCGGTCAGCATGCCGTCGGCGCCGGCGGGCAAGGGTTCGAGATAGGCGAGACGCGCGTCGTCCGCCATCGCCAGGCCGTCGAGGCCGACAGTCGAAAAGCCCCAATAGTTGGTCTCGCCTGTCCAGGCGTTGCGGATGCCGATGCGGTCGAGCACATCCTGGAACAGGCTCGCCCGGCCATAGACGCGCACATTGCGCTGATCCATGAAGGAGACGACGTACAGCGGCCTGGCGGCAAACGGCGCCAGCTTCTGTCTGACCTTCGCGAAGCTTGCTTCGGTCGCTTCGATCAACGCCTCGCCTTCGGCCTGCCTGCCGACCAGGCGAGCGAGCTTCCGCGTGGCTTCGACGGCCTTGCGATAGGGTTGGCCGTTCTCGACGTAGATGCCAATCGTCGTCACCGGCGCGACGCGCTGGAGCAGAGGCTTGATGCCGTCCAGATAGGGGGTGGCGAGGATGAGATCCGGCTCGAGCTGCTGAAGGAACTCGAGATTGGGCTCGAGCAGCGTGCCGATATCGGCGACCTGTGGCGGCAGCACCGGCTCGACCACCCACTCCTCCCAGACCTTGCGGTCGGCGATGGCGACCGGCCTGACGCCCAACGTCAGCAAGGTCTCGGCTAGGCCGTCATCGAGGCAGACGATCCGCGGCGGCCTCTTCATTGCAGCAGCCGGCTGAATGCCCGCGAAGGGCAGCGCGAAAAGTCCAAGCGCGGCGCGCCGGGTGATGAGAGAAGGCTGATGCCGAGGCACGCCCGTTCTTGTCCCCTGTGTTAACGGAAGGTCTGCCACAGCGCCGGCGAGCCATGACTGTCCGCCAGGTCTCCGCTCCTTCTCCCACATGCCGATCTTCCGGATTTCAGCTCCACGGCCGCTGATTATAAAACATGATTTCTATAATCAACATTTAACCTGTCAGGTTGCGCGCGCATCGCGCTGCGTGGCATCTGTCGGCCGATGACACGCAAGCCAGCACGACAGCTTCCCGACCTCCCGCGACAACCGATCGCCGGCAAAGTCAGCCTCAACCGCGCGCTGTCGAAGCTCGGGTTCTGCTCGCGCAAGCAGGCCGAGCTGATGATCGCCGAGGGGCGCGTGCGCGTTGCCGGCAAGGTGGCGCGCGACCCGTCGCTGCGCGTCGATCCGGAGCGTGACCGCATCACAGTCGACGGCACGCAGATCGCCGCGGAGCGAAAAGTCTATCTGATGCTCAACAAGCCACGCGGGCTGGTCACCACGCGCGACGATCCCGAGGGCCGCGGCACCGTCTATGACTGCCTTGCCGATCTCGACCTGCCCTTCGTGTCGCCGGTCGGTCGTCTCGACAAAGCGAGCGAAGGTCTGCTTTTGATGACCAACGACACGCGCTGGGCGAACGCACTGCTCGACCCGGCGTCGCATGTCGCGAAGACCTATCACGTGCAGATCGCTTCCGCCCCTGACGAGACGATGCTCGAGCGGTTCCGCCAAGGCGCTGTCGTCGATGGCGAGTTGCTGACGGCAAGCTCGATCGGGCTCTTGCGCAGCGGCGGGCGCACGGCTTGGCTGGAAATCGTGCTCGACGAAGGCCGCAACCGCCAGATCCGCCGCCTGCTCGGCGCCTTCGACATCGAGGTGCTCAGGCTGGTCAGGGTGGCGATCGGGCGACTGCAGCTCGGCGATCTCGCGAAAAGCAAGGCGCGGCATTTGACGGCCGAAGAGCTGGTGATGGTCAGAGTCTAGCCGAAACGTCTCAGCTTCGTCATCCACGGGCGGAGCGGGAGCGAAGCGGACGCGCAGACCCGAGAATCCATTCCGTAACCTCGCGCAAGGGGTAAGGACGGTGCAAGACAGGGGTCGTCCTGCATCGCTGCAACGCTCATAGGCAACGGAATGGATCCTCGGGTCTGCGCCGCGTCGCTTCGCTCCTTGCTCCGCCCGTGGATGACGAAAAGCGTTTCGGCCAACCGCCAACAAGGTCGATCTGCTACAAAGCCCGGACTATCTCTGGTTCCACCGCCGGATCACCGGCTCGGTCAGATCGTGCTCGTAGCCGAGAATGCTGAGGCTTGCGGTGTCGAGCACGAAATGGGCGCCGCCCTGAGGCAGCAGGCCGATCCAGCGCGCCGCAAGCACGCGCAGGAAATGCGAGCTCGAGAAGATGAGCACATTGCCGGCAACGGTGCGAGCCTCGGCGATGATCGCATCGGCCCTGGCGCCGACATCGGCGGCCGCCTCACCATTAGGGCAGCCGTCGCGAAACAATTGCCAGCCGGGACGTCCGGCAAGGATCTCCTTGGTCGTCACGCCTTCATAGGCGCCGTAGTCCCATTCCTGCAGGTCGGCCTTCTTCTCGGCACGCTCGCCGAAGCCGGCGAGCCGGCAGGTGTCGAAGGCGCGTTGCGACGGGCTCGACCAGACCACCTGGAAGGTCTGGTCCTTGAGACGATGGGCGACACCGCGTGCGGCCTCTTCGCCCTTCGCGGTCAGCGGAATGTCGGTGCGGCCGGTGTGCCTGCCGGACGCGCTCCATTCCGTCTCGCCATGGCGGACAAGGTAGATCTCGGGAAACGCGCTGCTCATCCGCCGCCCTCGCGGTTCAATCTTGTGCCGGCGGCACCGGCCCGCGCCACCCTATGCGGCACGCGGCAAAAAGAACAGGCCGCGACGGAAGCCGCGGCCTGTTCATGCGCAGGGAGGATGCCTCTTTGCTTGCGCAATTCCGGACGGAAAACCGTTGGACACTTTTCCTGGAATTGCTCCGGTTGGATCAGGCTGGCTGGAGACCGCCTGAGAGCGCAAGGTCTGCTTCTTCCGGCAGCTGGCCGGCCATGGCGGCGGCGAACTGCTTCTGGTCGAGCTCGCCTTCCCAGCGCGCCACGACGATGGTCGCAACCGCGTTGCCGACGAAGTTGGTCAGCGCGCGGCATTCCGACATGAAGCGGTCGACGCCGAGGATCAGCGCCATGCCGGCGACCGGCACCGAAGGCACGACCGACAGCGTGGCGGCCAAGGTGATGAAGCCGGCGCCGGTGATGCCGGCGGCGCCCTTGGAGCTCAGCATGGCGACCAGCAGCAGCAGGATCTGATCGCCGAAGGTGAGCGGCGTGTCGGTCGCCTGGGCGATGAAGAGCGCGGCCAGCGTCATGTAGATGTTGGTGCCGTCGAGGTTGAAGGAATAGCCGGTCGGGATGACAAGACCGACCACCGAGCGATTGCAACCGGCGCGTTCCATCTTGGCCATCAGGCCGGGAAGCGCCGCCTCGGATGACGAGGTGCCAAGCACCAGGAGCAACTCTTCCTTGATGTAGCGGATCAGCGCCAGGATCGAGAAGCCGTTCCACCATGCGACGGCGCCGAGAACGACGAGCACGAAGAGCAGCGACGTCAGGTAGAAGGTGCCGATCAGGAAAGCGAGGTTGGCGATCGTGCCGATGCCGTATTTGCCGACGGTGAAGGCCATGGCGCCGAAGGCGCCGATGGGCGCGGCCTTCATCAGGATGGCGACGAGGCGGAAGATCGGCGCGGTGAGCGCCTGCAGGAAGTCGACGACCGGGCGGCCGCGCTCGCCGACGAGGGCCAGCGCCACGCCGAACAGCACCGAGAAGAACAGCACCTGCAGGATATCGCCCTGCGCGAAGGCGCCGGTGATGGTGTCGGGGATGATGTTCATCAGGAAGCCGACGATGGTGGTGTCATGCGCCTTCTCGGTGAAGGTCGCCACCTTCGAGGGGTCGAGCGTCGCCGGATTGATATGCATGCCAGCGCCGGGCTGGATGACGTTGGAGACGACCAGGCCGACGATGAGCGCCAGCGTCGAGAAGACGAGGAAATAGATCATCGCCTTGCCGGCGACGCGGCCAACCTTGTGCAAATCGGAGACGCCGGCGATGCCGGTCGCGACCGTGAGGAAGATCACCGGCGCGATCACCATCTTGACCAGCTTGATGAAGGCATCGCCGAGCGGCTTCAGCGAGGCGCCGATGTCGGGATAGAAATGGCCGAGCAGGATGCCGGCGGCGATCGCCGCCAGGACCTGCACATAGAGATGCCGGTAAAAGGGAACCTTGCCGCGCGGCTCGGCGGCAGCGATAGCTGTCTGCATCGTATCCTCCGTTCAGCCCCGATCGAAACGCTCGACCTCCCTGGGGCAGTTGACCTCCACAGCCTCACGGCTGCTGCGGATGCAGCTGCAACAGGCGTGCCAAATTCCGTTTCGACGCGCCCGATATTGATTTTGTTCACCTTTTTCGATCGAACGACCCTCAATTCCGAGAGCCTCGTGCGGCTATCCGCATAGGTTGAATTGTGCTTTGTGCGAAATCATGCACAAATGCGGCATGCTGCAACGCCCCGCCGCTGCCGTCGCCTCGACGCCCGAACTGCTCGCAAGGCGGGCGCGGCGCGCCTGGCTGCTGTTTGCGGCGGTGGCGCTTCTCATCGTGCTGGCGGCGCTCTACGGCGCGGGCCTCTACGGACGCTCGACCGAGATCGAGACTTTGGCCGCGCAAGGACGCACCGATGCCAATCTCAAGGTCGCGCTGCTGCGCGCGGTGCTGGAAAATCCACGTGCCTTGCCGCTGCTTCTGTCCGAAGACCAGCAGGTGCATGACGCGCTCACCGAGCGCAGCTCGGCCGCGATCGATGTGCTCAACCGCAAACTCGAAGGGCTGGTGTCCGGCACCAAGGCCTCGGTGCTCTATGTCACCGGCACGGACGGGCTGGCGATCGCCTCCAGCAACTGGCGCGAGCCGGTGAGCTTCGTCGGCAACGACTACGGTTTTCGTGCTTATTTCTCTGGTGCGATGCAATCCGGAACCGCCGAATATTTCGCGCTAGGCAATACCAGCAAGCGCCCGGGCCTCTATATTTCGCGCCGGGTCGGAAGCGCCGCCGCGCCGCTCGGCGTCGTCGTGGTCAAGATGGAGTTCGGCCAGCTCGAGGCCGACTGGCACGAGGCAAGCCGCCCCGCCTATGTCAGCGACGAGCACGGCGTGGTGCTGATCACCAGCGTGCCCTCCTGGCGCTTCATGACGACGGCGCCGCTCGGCCAGCCGGCGCTGGCCGATATCCGCGCCAGCCAGCAGTTCGGCGAGGCGCCGCTGGTGCCCTTGCCTATCACGAGGCCGCAACCGCTCAGCGCCGATGTCGCGCTGGTCCACGCCATCACGCCTGGCGGCAGCGACGCGGAGTATCTGCGGCTGTCCACGGCCGTGCCCTCGACGCCGTGGCGGCTCGACTATCTCGTTCCGGCGGAGGCGCCCGTCGCCTCGGCCCAGCGCGAAATGCGCTTGCTTGCGCTCGGCGTCCTCGTCCCGCTCCTCGCCTTGGCCGCCTATCTTTTGTGGCGCCGGCAATCTGCCCAGATGCGGATCGCCGCGGAACAGGCGGCACGCGCCGAGCTCGAGCGCCGCGTCGTCGAGCGCACACAGGACCTCAGCCTCGCGCGCGACCGGCTGCAGGCCGAGATCGCCGATCATCGCAGCACCGAAGCCAAGCTGCAGGTGATGCAGCAGGAGCTGGTGCAGGCCAACCGGCTTGCGACCCTTGGCCAGGTTGCCGCGGGCGTCGCGCATGAGATCAATCAGCCGGTGGCGACGATCCGCGCCTATGCCGACAATGCGCGTGTCTTCCTGGAGCGCAAGCAGACGGCGCCGGCGGAAGAGAATCTCGGCGCCATCGCCGCGCTGACCGAGCGCATCGGAACCATCACCGAGGAGCTGAAAGCCTTCGCCCGCAAAGGCCGCACGGCGGCCGAGCCGGTCGAACTGCGCAGCGTCATCGAGGGCGCGGTCGTGCTGCTCAGGAGCCGTTTTGCCGGGCGGCTGGACGCGCTGTCGATCACGCTGCCGCCGCGGACGCTGAAAGTAATGGGCAATCGGCTGCGGCTGGAGCAAGTGTTGATCAACCTGTTCCAGAACGCTCTGGAAGCGCTCGAAGGCCGCGACGACGCGCGGGTTGAAGTGTCCGCTTCGGAAACGTCCGGCGAGGTGGCGCTGGTGGTGTCGGACAACGGGCCGGGCATCCCGACGGCGATCCTGAAGTCGCTGTTCACGCCCTTCAACACCTCGAAGGAAAAGGGGATTGGCCTCGGCCTTGTCATCTCCAAGGATATCGTCGCCGACTATGGCGGACGCATCGAGGTGGCGAGCAGCGGCAGCGGCACCCGCTTCACAATCCATCTCTCGAAGGCTGGCCCGACATGACAGACGGCAATCCGGTCATCCTGATCGATGACGACGGCGATCTCCTGAAGGCGACGAAGCAGACGCTGGAACTCGCCGGTTTTGCCGTCTCGGCCTTCTCCTCGGCAAGCGAGGCACTTGCCGGCCTCGATACCGGCTTTGCCGGCGTCGTGGTGTCCGACATCCGCATGCCCGAAATGGATGGCCTGCAGCTCTTCGACCGTGTGGTCGACCTCGATCCGGATATCCCCGTCATCCTCGTCACCGGCCATGGCGACATCGCCATGGCGGTCAAGGCGATCAAGGATGGCGCCTATGATTTCATCACCAAGCCCTTCGCCGCCGACCGGCTGGCGCAAAGTGTATGGCGCGCGGCGGAGAAGCGCCGCCTGGTGATGGAAAACCGCGCCTTGCGCGAGGCGGCCGAGCAGGCGCAGGACGGATTGCCGCTGATCGGCCAGACGCCGGCGATGGAGCGGCTGCGCCGCACTCTGAGGCAGATCGCCGACACCGATGTCGACGTGCTGGTGACCGGCGAGACCGGCTCCGGCAAGGAGGTGGTGGCGAACCTGCTGCATCGCTGGAGCCGCCGCGCCAAGGGCAATTTCGTCGCGCTCAATTGCGGCACGCTGCCGGAGACCGTGATCGAAAGCGAATTGTTCGGCCATGAGGCCGGCGCCTTTACCGGCGCGCAGAAGAAGCGTGTCGGCCGCATCGAGCATTCGAGCGGCGGCACGCTGTTTCTCGACGAGATCGAGAGCATGCCGCCTTCGACGCAGGTGCAGATGCTGCGCGTGCTGGAAATGCGCGAGGTGACGCCGCTCGGCACCAACGAGGTCCGGCCGGTCGACCTGCGCGTCGTTGCCGCTGCCAAGGTCGATCTCGGCGATCCAGGCCAGCGCAGCGCCTTCCGCGAGGACCTCTACTATCGGCTCAATGTCGTGACGCTCTCGATCCCGCCACTGCGCGAGCGCCGGGACGACGTGCCGCTTTTGTTCGGCTATTTCGCGGAGCGCGCCGCGGCCCGCTTTCACCGCCCGGTGCCCGCGGCGCCGGCTGCCGTCCAGCATCATCTTAGGGAACATGATTGGCCGGGCAATGTCCGTGAGCTCGCCCATTTCGCCGAGCGCTTCGTGCTCGGATTGGAGGAGATCGACGGCAGCCCTTCCCCTCAGCCGAGCGATTCGGACGCCGCCATGCCCTTGCCGGAACGGCTCGAACGCTACGAGGCCGAGATCATCCGCGAGACACTTGGTCGCAACGACGGCGACGTCCGGCGCACGATCGAGGCACTCGGCATCCCGCGCAAGACCTTCTACGACAAGCTGCAGCGGCACGGCATCGTGCGCAGCGATTTTTCCAGATAGATCAAGCTTGTGGAACCCGATCGAACCCCAGACCGTTGAGCCTGTCCAGGAAACCGTGGCACGTTGGCACCAGCCGTACGGCGAACGCATGACCGCGATGGCGTTGCCGGTTGCCATTGGCAAGCGTTGATGGTTTGTTGCCGCTCAGCGGAGAACGAATGATGCGCGAATCCCTCGGTCAAGACGAATACGGCTCGGCCAGCCCCTTCGATCCGGACGATCTGCCGAATCTCAACGCCATGGGGCCGGCGATGGGCAGCGGCAACGATTTCGAGAAATACGCCGTTGCCGTCATCATCGTGTTCGGCGCGCTGATCATCGGCGGGCTGATGGCCGCCTCCATGACCTTCGGCCACCGCAACGGCTTCCTGTTCGCGCTCGGCGGCGCCACTTCGGCCTGGATTTCGGGCAATGCGCTGCTGCTCGACCGGCCGCGCATCTATGCGCTGTTCGTCGGCATCGCCGCCGTGCTGCTGATCGCCTCGACCATCACGCTCGTGGCTTAAGACATCAGCCTAGTGCGTTTCACGGAAACGGCGAACCGCTCTATCTCTTTGTTCTGACGCAATTCCGAACGGAAAACCGTTACGCACTTTTCCTGGAATTGCTCTAATAGCCCAGCGCCTCGCCGGAAGCGGCGCGGCTGTCGATGGCGCCGTTGTAGCGGGCGCCGCCGCCCTTCTCGATTTCGCCCAAGCTCTTGCCGCCAACCAATATGCCGGCCGCCTGCCCCCATGTCTGGTCGCTGAGATCGAGATGGTAACCCATGCCGGCAAGCAGCCTTTCGGTGTCGGGCGAAAGCCCGAAAGGCTCGACATAGACGGTGTCGGGCAGCCATTGATGGTGGATGCGCGGCGCGTCGATCGCCTCCTGGATGTTCATGCCGTGATCGATGACGTTGACGATCGCCTCCAGCGTGATGGTGATGATGCGCGAGCCGCCCGGGCTGCCGATGACCATGAACGGCTTGCCGTCCTTGGTCACGATCGTCGGGCTCATCGAGGATAAAGGCGTCTTCTTCGGCTGGATGGCGTTGGCCTCGCCCTGGACCAGGCCGTAGAGGTTGGGTACGCCGGGCTTCTGGGTGAAATCGTCCATCTCGTTGTTGAGCAGGATGCCGGTGCCGTCGGCGACGACGCCGGCGCCGAAGGAGCCGTTGAGCGTATAGGTGACCGCGACCGCGTTGCCGTCCTTGTCGATGATCGAATAATGCGTCGTTTCCTTGCTCTCGCCGAATCCCTTCGGCATCAGGTCCTTCGACACGCCGGCGCGGAAGGGATCGATCTTGCCGCGGATCTCCTTGGCGTAGCCCTTGTCGAGCAGCTTCGAGACCGGATTGTCGACGAAATCCGGATCGCCCAGCGCCGAGTTGCGGTCGACATAGGCATGGCGCATGGCCTCCACCATGACATGGACGGTCTCGGCCGACCCTGCCCCAAGATAGGAGAGCGGGTAACCTTCCAGGATGTTGAGTATCTCGCAGATGATGAGACCGCCGGAGCTCGGCGGCGGCGAGGAAATGATCTCGTAGCCGCGGTAGGAACAGGTCACGGGTTTCAGCTCGCGCACCGCATATTGCTCGAAATCGCCCTTGGCGAGGACGCCGCCCTTGGCGCCGCTCGCCTTGACGATCGCATCGGCAATGGCGCCCTTGTAGAAGGCGTCTGGCCCTTTTTCCGAGATCGCCGAAAGCGAGGCGGCGAGGTCCGGCTGGGTGAGCCGCTCGCCGATCCCGTAGGGCTTGCCGTCGGGCTTGAGGAAGATTGCGGCCGCCGCCGGATCCTTGGCCAGCCGGGCGGCGCTGCCGGCGAAGGAAGCCGCGTCGCCCTGGTCGAGGACGAAGCCGTCCTTGGCGTAGGCAATCGCCGGCGCCATCAGATCCTGCCTGGGCAAGGTTCCGTATTTCCCGCGCGCCATCTCGAAGCCGGCGACCGAGCCCGGCACGCCGACAGCCAGATAGCCGTCGAGGCTGGCGCCTTTTATCGGCTTGCCGTCCTTGTCGAGATACATGGTCCTGGTTGCGGCAAGCGGGGCGCGCTCGCGGAAGTCGATGAAGGTCGAGCGGCCGTCCTTCAACCGGATGGTCATGAAACCGCCGCCGCCGATATTGCCGGCGCTGGGATAGACGACGGCCAAAGCATAGCCGACCGCGACAGCGGCATCGACGGCGTTGCCGCCCTTCTTCAGCACCTCGACACCGACTTCGGTGGCGAGGTGCTGGGCGGTCACCACCATGCCGTGCTCGCCCTTGGCCGGGGCGGGCGAGGCAGCGAAGAGGGTCGTTGTCGCGGTTAAGGTGAGAGTGAACGAGAGGCTGACGGCGATCAGCGTCCGGCGGGTGAGATGCATGGCGGGGCTCCGGAGGCGTGGGGACGTCTAGGAAAGACTTTCGGAGCGCGTTAGTCCAATAACAATTGAAGTAGTCTGAGAGGGACCCTCATTCGGCCCCTGCTTCGGTCGCTGTCCGAAGGATCGGAAAGTATCCGAGGTCGGCGCCGCCCCTCATCGCCCTGCCGGGCACTTCTCCCCGTATAGTGACGGGGAGAAGGGGCGCTCTCATCGGTGATTTCGCTAATCGTCGGCGCAGCAGAACAGGCGCCGAGGTCGCGGGCAGCCCCCTTCTCCCCGTGCACGGGGAGAAGGTGCCGGCAGGCGGATGAGGGGCAGCGCCGACGCCGACAGTTATCGAGGTCTAGTGAAGCGATCCTCGATTCGGTTTCACACAATCCCGCCGCCACCACTGGCAACCGCCGGTCGCTCCGCCGCCACCTTGGCCCGGTAGCCGGCCTCGCGATAGGCCGCGACCGGATCGACGGCGCCGCCGGTTCTGAGCCGCGCCATGGCAAGGATCGGCTCGACATCGGTGCGGTAGGCGGCTTTCAGAGTCTGTGTCGCCATCAGCGCGTCGTTCGCCTCCTGGAAGCCTTCGAGCGCGTTGCGGTCGACCAGCAGCGCCTGCGCATAGGCACGCTGCACCTCGACCGCAGACAGCATCAGGCTTTCGATCGGGTCGGTGACGTTGTGGCTCTGGTCGAGCATATGCGCGGGGTTGAACCCTTTGGCGCCGGACAGCTCGGCATCGACCAGCTCGTTGAAGACCAGGAACAGCCGGTAGGGATCGATCGAGCCGGCATCGAGATCGTCATCGCCATATTTGGAATCGTTGAAGTGGAAGCCGCCCAGTTTGCCGAACTGGATCAGCCGCGACACGATCATCTCGATGTTGACGTTGGGCGCGTGGTGGCCGAGGTCGACCAAGCAGAAGGCCTTGTCGCCGAGCTCCTTGGCGATGATGTAGTTGGTGCCCCAGTCCTGCACGACCGTCGAATAGAAGGCCGGCTCGTACATCTTGTGCTCGGTGAACAGCCGCCAGTCGTCCGGCAGACCGGCATAGATCTCGCGCATGGCGTCGAGATAACGCTCGAAGGCTTTCGCGAAATTGACCTGACCGGGGAAGTTCGAGCCGTCGCCGATCCACACCGTCAGCGCCTTCGAGCCAAGCGTCCTGCCGATCTCGATGCATTCAAAATTGTGTTCCACCGCCTGGCGGCGCGTGCCGGCATCGGCATGGGAGAGCGAGCCGAACTTGTAGGAGAGCTTCTGGTCCTTGGCGTCGGAGAAGGTGTTGGAGTTCATGGCGTCGAAGCCGAGGCCGAAGCGGGAGGCGGCCTGCTTCAGCCGGTTCGGATCGGCCTTGTCCCACGGAATGTGCAGCGAGACCGTCGGCGTCGCCTGCGTAAGCTGGCGGATGACGGCGCAGTCCTCGATCTTGTCGAAGATATCGCGCGGCTCGCCGGCGCCGGGAAAGCGGGCAAAGCGCGTGCCGCCGGTGCCGACGCCCCAGGACGGGATCGCGACGCCGAATTTCTCGACCTTGTCGCGGATGGCGTCGATGGCGATGCCGCGACGGTCCAGGCGCTCGCCGAGCGAGGCGTAGTCGCGCTCGAGGTCGGATTTGCGGGCGGCGTTGTGCTTGGCGACAAGGTCGGCGGAAATGATCTGTTCGGGCATTTTATCCTCCCAATATTCGTCCGCGCCGCCCCTCATCCGCCTGCCGGCACCTTCTCCCCGTATAGTGACGGGGAGAAGGGACGCGCTCCAACGCCGGCGCCCCCTCTCCCCGTCCTTACGGGGAGAGGGTAAGGGTGAGGGGCGGCGCCAGCTTTGACAAGTTAGCGCGTAAAGCTCTGCGCGTTGCCGGCGTCGACATTGATGATGTTGCCGGTCGATTTGGCCGACATGTCGGAGGCGAAGAAATAGATCGCTTCGGCAATGTCTTCCGGGAACACCGAGCGCTTCAGCATCGAGCGCGAGCGGTAATGCTCCTCGAGGTCGTCGGTCGACATCTTGTAGGCGGCGGCACGCTGCTCCTTCCACTCGCCGCTCCAGATCTTTGAGCCGCGCAGCACGGCGTCCGGATTGACGACGTTGACCCTGATCTGCGCTTCCGCCCCTTCCAGCGCCAGGCAGCGCGCGAGATGAATCTCGGCCGCCTTGGCGGTGCAATAAGCGGCGGCGTTGGGCGACGCGGCCAAGCCGTTCTTGGATGCGACGAAGACGACATTGCCGCCGATCTTCTGGGCGCGGAACAGCCGGAAAGCCTCGCGGGAAACCAGGAAATAGCCGGTCGACAGGATGTCCATATTCCTGTTCCACAGCGCCAGCGTCGTCTCCTCGATCGGCGCCGACGAGGCGAGACCCGCATTGGAGACCAGGATGTCGACGCCGCCGAATTCGACCGCGGTCTCGGCGAAGCCGGATGCAACCTGTTCCTCGGAGGTCACGTCGATCCGCACCGGACGGACGAAGTCTTTTCCGTAGGCCTTCGACAGCTCTTCGTGGGCGCCGGCGAGCGCGGCCTCATCGATATCGGCCAGCACCACGCAGGCGCCTTCGCGCAGCAGCCGGTTGGCGGTGGCGCGGCCGATGCCGCCGGCGCCGCCGGTGACCAGCGCGATCTGTCCCGCCAGCGCCTTCGACTTCGGCAGGCGCTGCAACTTGGCTTCCTCCAGCTGCCAGTATTCGATGTCGAAGGCTTCCTGCGCCGGCAGGCCGACATAGGACGAGACTGTCGAAGCGCCGCGCATGACGTTGATGGCGTTGACGTAGAACTCGCCCGAGATGCGGGCCGTCGCCTTGTCGCCGGCGAAGGTGAACATGCCGACGCCGGGCATGAGGTAGACGACGGCATTGGGATCGCGAATGGCGGGCGAGTCCGCATGCTTGCAGCTGTCATAGTAAGCCTGGTAGCCGATGCGATATTCGGCAATGTCGTCGGCAAGGCGCGCTATGACGGCATCGACATCCGGCTTTGCCGGATCGAACTCGATCACCAGCGGGCGGATCTTGGTGCGCAGGAAATGGTCCGGGCAGGAGGTGCCGAGGGCCGCCAGCGGCCGCAGGTCCTTCGAATTGACGAATTCGAGCACCGCCGGCTGGTCGTCGAAATGACCGAGCTTGTGGCTCTTTTCCGAGATCAGGCCGCGGATCCGCGGCATCAGCTTCGCGGCGATGGCCCTGCGCGCCGGTGCGTCGAGCGACTTCACCGCCTCGCCGCCGAAGACGGCCACCCCTTCCGACCGACGCTCGAACCACTCGATCGCCTGGTTGATCACCGAGATCGTCGTCTCGTAGCACTCCTTCGGAGTGTCACCCCAGGTGAACAGTCCGTGGCTTTCCAGAACCACGCCTTTGGCATCCGGGTTTTCAAGGCAAAATTTCTCCAGCCAGAGGCCGAGCTCGAAGCCCGGCCGCTTCCACGGCAGCCAGCCGATGACATCGCCGAAGATTTCTTGCGTGATCGCCTTGGAATCCTTCGCCGCGGCAATGGCGATGATGGCGTCGGGATGCATGTGGTCGACATGAGGCTTTGGCACGAAGGCGTGCAGCGGCGTGTCGATCGAGGCCGCGCGCGGATTGAGGTTGAAGGTGCAGTGGGGCAGATAGCCCACCATCTCGTCCTCGTGCTCGACGCCGCGGTAGAGCCCCTTAATGGCGCGCAGCTTGTCCATGTAGAGCGTGGCGAAACCGTCCAGCTTGATCGAGGCGCTGTCGCCGCCCGAGCCCTTGACCCACAGAACCTCGACGTCCTCGCCAGTGAGCGGATCCTTCTGCCAGACCTTGGACGAGGTGTTGCCGCCGCCGTAATTGGTGACGCGCTTGTCCGAGCCCAGCGTGTTCGAGCGATAGACCAGAAGCTCGGGACCGCTCATCCCTTCGGCTTTTGCATCGTCCCACAGATTGGCGAGGCGCGAGCCGGAGCGCTTGTCGAGCATAGGTAACCTCCCTTTGGAGCACGAACGGCGCGCTCCTCTTTTCGTCGGGAATGTCTACGCAAGCGGGCTGCTTGTCAATCATAAACGATCAATATCGATCATATTGCACTGCACAATGAAAATACATGATCGGAAATGATTGACACTGCGCGTTTTGAGTGCCTAGATGCACATGCAGGGAGGAACCATGCACGAAAAAGAACGCCACAGGATCATTCTGTCCGCCGTCCAGGAAAAGCCCGTGGTGACGGTGCAGGAAATGGTCGAGCTGACGGACTCCTCCGAGGCGACGATCCGCCGCGACATCGCGGCCCTGCATGTGCAAAAGCGGCTGCGCCGGGTGCGCGGCGGCGCCGAGGCGATCTCGCCGCCGCAGTTCATCGGCCTGGCCGGCCGACCCTTCTCGGTCAACGAGACGCTGAACGCCGCGCAGAAGCGGGCGATCGCGCGGGAAGCGGTGAACCTGTGCAAGGACGGCGAGCCGATCATCATCAATGGCGGCACCACCACCTTCCAGATGGTGCATTTCCTGACCGGGCGCCGCATGCCGATCTTCACCAACTCCTTCCCGATCGCCGAGCACCTGCTTAAGCACTCGAAGAACACGGTGATGCTGTCGGGCGGTACGATCTACCGCGAGCAGAACATCATCCTGTCGCCCTTCGACAACGACGTGACGCGCAATTTCTACGCGCGCCGCATGTTCATGGGCGCTCAAGGCTTAGGACCGCTCGGGCTGATGGAAGGCGACCCGCTGCTGATCCAAGCCGAGCAGAAGCTGATCGACCAGGCCGACGAGCTGGTGGTGCTGGTCGACTCCTCGAAGTTCCGCAAGCGCTCCAGCCTGATCCTGTGCGGGCTGTCGCGCATCGCGACCGTAATCACCGACGACGGCATCGAGGACCGCGAAGCCAAGATGCTGGAGACAGCAGGCGTGGCGCTGATCGTCGCCAGCAAACAGTCAAGCGACAAGGAAGAATCTTCACTGCAGGCCTGAGGGAAACTTGCGCCCGCAGCGGCGATGGAATGCAACGCTCAAGGGAGGATATTCGATGAGCTTTTTGAAGAAACTGCTGGTAACGGCGGCCTTTTCCGCCGCCATGTTCGTGAATGCCGCCTATGCCGAGAACGTCAAGATCGCGCTGGTGGTGAAGTCGCTCGGCAACGGCTTTTTCGACGCCGCCAACAAGGGCGCCGAGGAAGCGGCCAAGGAACTGGGCGACGTTACCGTCATCTACACCGGCCCGACCAAGGCGACGGCGGAAGCGCAGATCGAGGTGATCAACTCGCTGATCGCGCAGAAGGTCAACGCGATCGCGGTTTCGGCCAATGACGCCGACGCGCTGGTGCCGGTGCTGAAGAAGGCGATGGACCGCGGCATCACCGTGATCTCGTGGGACTCCGGCGTCGCCAAGGAAGGCCGCCAGCTTCACCTCAACCCGTCCGACACCAACCTGATCGGCGAGACCATCATCAAGCTCGCCGCCGACTACCTGCCGGAAGGCGGCGACGTCGCCATCCTGTCGGCCTCCTCGACCGCGACCAACCAGAACTCCTGGATCGAAGCGGCCAAGAAGGTGCTGCCGGAGAAGTTCCCGAAGATCAAGCTGGTCGCCACCGTCTACGGCGATGACGACTCGGCCAAGAGCACCGACGAGGCCAAGGGCCTGCTCAAGTCCTATCCGAACCTCAAGGCGATCATCGCGCCGACCACCGTCGGTGTCGTTGCCGCCGCGCAGGTCGTCACCGACGAGAACCTGATCGGCAAGGTCAATGTCACCGGTCTCGCCCTGCCGTCGGAGTTCAAGAAGTTCATCGACAACGGCGCATCCCAGGCGGTCGCGCTGTGGAACCCGATCGATCTCGGCTACTCGGCGATCTATCTCGCGCATGACCTGGCGGTGAAGAAGGAAGAGGCCAAGCCCGGCGCCACGCTGTCGATCGGCCGCGTCGGCAAGGTGACGCTCGACGACACCAACTCGGCTGCGATGGCTCCGCCCTTCCAGTTCGACAAGACCAACATCGAGAAGTTCTCCAAGATCTATTGATCCTGGTCGACTTCAGGGCCATGCGGCGGGACAATTGTCCCGCCGCAACGTCAAACGGACCTTTTCTCAGGGCCTGATACGGATATGGACACGACCGCCCAGCGCAAAGTGGAGACGCAGCAGCCTCAGGCTTCAGGTCCGTCCCAAACCGCCTCTCCCCGCCTGACGCTCTCCGGCATCTCAAAGAGCTTCCCGGGCGTGCGGGCGCTGCACAATGTCAGCCTGTCGCTCTATCCGGGCCAAGTGACCGCGCTGATCGGCGAGAACGGCGCCGGCAAGTCGACGCTGGTCAAGATCATGACCGGCATCTACCAGCCCGATTCAGGCGAAATCAGCATAGACGGCCAAGCCACGACGCTGCCCAGCGCACATGCCGCCTTCGGTCACGGCATCACCGCCATCCATCAGGAGACGGTGCTGTTCGACGACCTGTCGGTCGCCGAGAACATCTTTCTCGGCCACGCGCCGCGCACCCGCTTCGGCACCATCGACTGGCGCACCATGCGCAAAGATGCGCGCGAGGTGCTGGAGACAATGCGCGCCGGCCATATCGACGCCGACGCGCGCCTGAAGGACCTCGGCATCGCCAACAAGCACCTCGTAGCCGTTGCTCGCGCGATGTCGATCGACGCGCGCATCGTCATCATGGACGAGCCGACCGCGGCGCTCTCGATGAAGGAAATCGAGGAGCTTTTTCTCTTGATCGAATTCCTGAAGAGCGAAGGCAAGGCCGTGCTCTTCATCAGTCACAAGTTCGACGAGATCTACCGCATCGCCGACCGCTACACCGTCTTCCGCGACGGCGAGATGGTCGGCGAAGGCCTGCTCAAGGACACCGGCCAGAACGCGATCGTGCGCATGATGGTCGGCCGCAACGTCGACCATATTTTCCCGCAGCGCGAACCGAAGATCAGCGGGCCGGTGCTTGCCGTCTCCGGTCTGTCGCACCCGACCGAGTTCGACGACATCGGCTTCGAATTGCGCAAAGGCGAGATTCTCGGCTTCTACGGCCTGGTCGGCGCCGGGCGCAGCGAGGTGATGCAGGCGATTGCCGGCATTACCCGCACCAGCAAAGGCACCATTTCGCTCGACGGCCAGACGATCGCGCCGAAATCGGCGGCGGATTCGATCGAGGCCGGCATCGTCTATGTGCCCGAAGAACGCGGCAAGCAGGGCGTGGTGATCGGCCTGCCGATCTTCCAAAACGTTTCGCTGCCTTCGCTTGCGCGCACCTCGAAATCCGGCGTGCTCAGGCTCGCGGAAGAGTTTTCGCTCGCCCGCTCCTACACCGAGCGGCTGGACCTTCGCGCCTCCTCGCTCAGCCAGGATGTCGGCACGCTTTCCGGCGGCAACCAGCAGAAAGTCGTCATCGCCAAGTGGCTGGCGACGACGCCGAAGGTCATCATCCTCGACGAGCCGACCAAGGGCATCGACATCGGCTCGAAGGCCGCCGTGCACGGCTTCATGGCCGAGCTCGTCGCGCAGGGACTATCGGTGATCATGGTGTCGTCCGAACTGCCGGAAATTCTCGGCATGTCGGACCGGGTGGTGGTGATGCGCGAGGGCCGCATCGCGGCGACCTACGACAATAAGGGGCTCGACGCCGAAACGCTGGTTCGGACGGCGGCGGGGATCGGGGCATGAAGAATTTCCTCAAATATCGCGAGATCTGGCTGCTCGCCGGCATCGTCCTGCTGATCGGACTGATCTCGACCCGCTTCCCGAGCTTCGCCGATCCGGCCAATCTGCGCCAGGTGTTCAACGACACCTCAATCCTGATGATCCTGGCGCTCGGCCAGATGGTGGTGATCCTGACGCGCTCGATCGATCTGTCGATGGCGTCCAACCTCTGCTTCACCGGCATGGTGGTGGCGATGCTGAACGCCGCCCATCCGGCGATCCCGATCCCGGCACTGATCGTCATTGCACTTCTGGTCGGGCTGGCGCTCGGCGCCATCAACGGCTTCCTGGTGTGGCGGCTGAACATTCCCTCGATCGTGGTGACGCTCGGCACGCTCACCATCTATCGGGGCGCCACCTTCGTCGTTTCCGGGGGCGCCTGGGTGAATGCGGACCAGATGAGCCCCGACTTCATCAATTTCCAGCGCGCCGCCTTCCTCGGCCTGCCGGCGCTGTCCTGGATCGCGCTTCTGGTCATCGCGCTGTTCTTCCTGGTGATGACGCGTACGGCGCTCGGCCGCTCGATCCATGCCGTCGGCGTCAACCCGACCGCGTCGGTCTATGCCGGCATCGATGTCGGCCGCACCAAATTCATCGTGTTCTGCATTTCCGGCATGATCGGCGGGCTCGCCGGCTATCTCTGGATCTCGCGCTACGTGATCGCCTCGGTCGAGGTCGCCAACGGCTATGAGCTCAACATCATCGCCGCCTGCGTCATCGGCGGCATCTCGATCGCCGGCGGCATCGGCTCGGTCGGCGGCGCGGTGCTCGGCGCACTGTTCCTCGGCATCATCTCCAACGCGCTGCCGGTCATCAACATCTCGCCCTTCTGGCAGATGGCGATCTCGGGCAGCGCCATCATCCTGGCCGTGGTGCTCAACGCGCGCGGCGAGCGCCGGCAGGGCCGCATAATCCTCAGAAAGGCGGAAGCGGCATGACCGACACCCCTGCCCCGCGCCATATTCCCGACCGGCTCGACAAGCCGCTCTCTTCCGCGATCTTTTCCTGGGAGGCGCTGCTTGTCGTCATCGCGGTTCTCATCTTCGCGGTGAACAGCTTTGCCTCGCCCTATTTCCTCGATCCGTGGTCGCTGTCGGACCTCACCTTCAACTTCACCGAAAAGGGCCTGATCGCGCTCGCCATGGCGCTGCTGATCATCTCGGGCGAGATCGACCTGTCGGTCGCGGCGATCGTGGCGCTCGCCTCGACGATGATGGGCATGGCCGTGCAGGCCGGCGCCGGCACGCCGGTACTGGTCGTGATCGGCATCGCCGTCGGGCTCGGCTGCGGCGCCTTCAACGGGCTGCTCGTCACCCGGCTCGGCCTGCCCTCGATCGTCGTCACCATCGGCACGATGAGCCTGTTTCGCGGCATCGCCTTCATCATCCTCGGCGACCAGGCCTACAAGGGCTATCCTGCAAGCTTCGCCTTCTTCGGCCAGGGCTATGTCTGGTGGGTCTTCTCGTTCGAGCTGGCGCTGTTCCTCTTGGCGGCGCTGATCTATTGGTTCGTGCTGCATCGCACGAGTTTTGGGCGGAAGGTCTTCGCCGTCGGCAACAATCCGGTCGCCTGCCAGTTCTCAGGCGTGCGCGTCGGCCGCATCAAGTTCATCCTGTTCTGCTTGACCGGGCTGATGTCGGGCATCGCCGCGGTGCTGATCACCTCGCGGCTGGGCTCGACGCGGCCGTCGATCGCGCAGGGCTATGAGCTGGAAGCGATCACCATGGTGGTGCTGGGCGGCGTGTCGATCCTCGGCGGCGCCGGCAGCATCCTCGGCGTCGTGCTCGCCGCCTTCATCATGGGGCTGGTGACCTTCGGCCTCGGCCTGCTCAACGTGCCTGGCATCGTCATGTCGATCTTCATCGGCCTGCTGCTGATTATCGTCATCGCGCTGCCGATCGTCTGGCGCCGGCTGCGCGAAGGACGCTTCGCCTGATGGAAAAATATGCCTTCAAGATGAAGCTCAATCCCGGCATGAAGGCAGAGTACAAGCGCCGCCATGACGAGATCTGGCCGTCGCTGGTGGCGCTGCTGAAAGACGCCGGCATTTCCGACTATTCGATCCATCTCGACGAGGAGACCAACATCCTGTTCGGAGTGCTGTGGCGGCGGGATGACCACGGCATGGCCGAGCTGCCCAAGCATCCGGTGATGCAGCGCTGGTGGGAGCATATGGCCGACGTCATGGAGACAAAGGCCGACAACGAGCCGGTGGCGGTGCCGCTGGAAACGTTGTTCCATATGGCATGAGCGCGCCTCGTACCATTGCCGTCATCGATATCGGCAAGACCAACGCCAAGGTGGCGCTGGTCGACCTTGAAAGCATGACCGAGACGGCGCTGCGCCGCACGGCCAATGCCGTCATCGCGGACGGCCTATACCCGCATTACGACGTCGAGCGCCTCTGGACTTTCATCCTGGACAGCCTGGCGGACATCAGCCGCGAGCAGCGCATCGATGCCGTCTCGATCACCACCCATGGCGCGACGGCGGTGCTGGTCGATGCCGAAGGCGGGCTTGCGCTGCCGGTGATCGACTATGAATTTGCCGACATCGACGAACTGGCGCAGGACTATGACGCGATCCGCCCGCTCTTCGCCGAGACGGGTACGCCGCGCCTGCCGGCCGGACTGAACATCGGCGCCCAGCTATTCTTTCAGCAGAAGCGCTTTCCGGCCGAATTCGCCAAGGTCACCGCTATCCTGATGTACCCGCAATATTGGGCGCTGCGACTGACCGGCGTCTCGGCCAATGAAGTGACCTCGCTCGGCTGCCATACCGACCTGTGGAACCCGTGGCGAGCCGACTACTCGTCGATGGTCGACAGAATGGACTGGCGCCGGCTGATGGCGCCGGTGCGGCCGGCGAAGGATCGATTGGGGCCGATCCTGCCGCTGATGGCGCAACGGACCGGGCTCGACCCGCAAACGCCGGTGTTCTGCGGCGTGCATGATTCCAACGCATCGCTGCTGCCGCATCTGTTATCCGATCGGCCGCCCTTCTCCGTCGTCTCGACCGGAACCTGGGTGGTGTCGATGGCGGTCAGCGGCCGCAAGGTCGAGCTCGACCCGGTGCGCGACACGCTGGTCAACGTCAACGCGCTCGGCGACCCCGTGCCGTCGGCGCGGTTCATGGGCGGGCGCGAATTCTCGCTGCTCACCGATGGCCAGCCGGTCGACTGGACAGAGGACGACGTCGGCGCCGTGCTGACGCGACAGGTCTTGCTGCTGCCTTCCACCCAGCAGGGTTCCGGACCGTTCCCGCATCGGATCGCGCAGTGGCGCAATGGAGAGAATTCGAGCTCCGGCCAGCGCTTCGCCGCCATCTCGTTCTATCTGGCGCTGATGACCGCGACCTGCCTCGAGCTGATCGGCGGCGACGGGCCGACGACGGTCGAAGGACCGTTCGCGCAGAACCGGCTTTTCATCCGCATGCTGGCGGCGGCGACAGGCAGGCCGGTCACTGCGTCGGAAACATCGACCGGGACCAGCATCGGCGCGGCGCTGCTGGCGTCGGATGACGCTATCGTGATGAGCAACGGCGAACGCACCGAACCGCCGGCCGAGGGCGCCTGGGGCGACTACGCGCGGACGTGGCGGCAGGCCATCGGGACTTGAT